>JAKBPE010000009.1 GCA_021829835.1 bacterium | reverse complement strand
AATGAAGGTCATGTAATATAAATTTATATTACATTTATAAAAAGCTTTCGGTCAAGTTTAGATATATTTTCGACGTAAAGTAAAATGTAGTGTAAACTATCCTGAACTCGAGTTCAGAAAGTTAGGTCCTTATTTTTAACTTTAAAGTAAGATATTTCAGTAAAGAAGAGGCTTTAGGTTTTCTGTATCTACAAGTATTAATTCTGAGGACTCTATCGCATTCCTGAGCCTCTCCGCCTCCTTGCCGTATGTGTTGTAGAGTCTATCGATGAATGATAGGCGCTCTTCTGAAGTAATGAATACAAGGAATGCCGGTGCACTTTTTAATATCTTTATCTTTCTGGTTCCTGATTTTTCCGAATAGAAATAGACACGCCGCTGGATGCCCTTGTTGTTTATCAGCATGTCACAGTCGCCTGCTTTATCTATATCCGTAAATAACAGGGCATTCTTGACTGCAAAGTCATGTATGTTTCTGAATATGGCAAGGTATTTTATATCATGGCCTGATTCTTCTTCCCATTTTTTAGGCATGAAGTAAGAAAGTATATTTTCTATTTTTCCTTCAGTATAAAGCTTGTAAAGAAGCTCGGATGAATTTGCAGAAGTTACTGTTATGGGCATATCGTTGTACTTTATTCCATAATTTATGCCAGTCTTTACCTCGTCTGCAGTTAAAGGCATATGGTGCCATCCGAATCTCTCGTTGGTAGAATTGAAGATGCTCAGCACCTCCTCTTCTGGTATTTTTATCACTGTCTTCTCGATAGGAGGAAATGAAGGCACATCTATGAAGAATTCGTCCCGGTTTGGATCTTTCACAAGAAGATTTAGGACTATAATGAAGAATGCGGCTATACCAAATTCCACATATAAGGAGGGTATTCCTGCGACAAAAGGCTTTGAATAATAATAAACGAAATTATTGCCTATTCCGAAGATAGTCAGGTTTATGGTTTCATTTCCGTAAGGTATTACTGATTCGTGTGGAAGTATATATGTAAGCGTTCCGTTGGTTATGACTCCTGATTGTGTATACTCATGATTTATGCTTATATTGTAAGGCATCTTTGTGCCAGTTACATTATTGTTTATAACTGTGAATCTTAGAGTGCCGTTTGCAAGGTTGATGACATTAGAGTTTATGTATAAAGGAGGGATCTGGAACAACGCTGCTCCGTATATCCGGTTGTTGCTGTCTTTCAGATATGCAGTATAATTGCCTGGCTTGAATATGAAGGAGGTGTAGGTTACTACATTCAGGGAGGTGTTGAAGAACCCTACCCTTAACGAATATACATAACCGTGGCTTGCATTATATATGTCTATGTGGAATAGCTGGGAGTTGATAGAGCTGCCTATTGGTATTGCTGAAGAATTTATGGATAGGGATAAAGGCACTGTCTGGTTCTCTCCTATCTTTGCAGGCATGCTCAGTGTGCCGTTCCTTATGAATTTAAGCCTGAAGGGCATCTGCCTGTCTATGAAAGCTGTACGATTAAAGAAGCTTGCAGTTACAAGCGAGTATGAATTATTTATTATTGTGGTTATGTCGGGGGAATCGTTAAGCATGAGGTTTGTGGTGAATAAGTTTACTGAACCGGATGGCCCTGAAAATTCTGATATATTGCTCTCTTCTGTCAGATTCATCCAAAAGCGAAGCCTTAATGCGTCTGTAAGATCTAGACTCATCATATTGGCATTTAGCCATCCCTTCTGAGGGTAATTCGAGAATGTGATGAGGGTTCCTGTTGTATAGTTTTTGTATGATGCACTACCGTATGTCTTTCCGCTGGAAAATGAAAATGTGGAAGAATTGAAGAAAAAGGAATTTGCTCCTACAGACTGTGCCTTTGGATAGGTAGTTGTAAGATTGGCTAATGATAACTGCTGTATTGTGGATTGTGGATTGAAATAGGTTATTCCGTTTTCTATGGACCTTGAAAAGTTGTCACCAACATAGATGATTGTGTCACCATTTGATAAAAGGGTTAATATGTTTGTTTGGCTGGAATTCTGGCCCGTATTGAAATCCGGAATGAGGGATGATGGCATAAGCCCTGAAGGTATTATGAGTATGGATCCGGGGGGAAGGCTGCCTATCGAGCTTAGATTTACCATGGTAAGGCTGCTCGAGTTTAGTATGAGACCATATATTGACATGAATTGGTAGAGATTGTAGTATATTGATGAGTAGCTGAAGCATTTAAAACAGGAAAACCCAGTATTCACCAGGTATACTCTGCGTATAGGATTTGTAGAGTAAGTGCGCAGTATTGCATATCCGAGAGTTGCGTTTGGAAAATTGTATTTCATGGTTGCAGATTCTGCCACTTTTTCAGAGTTGTTATATGAGAATATGCCATATGAGGAAAGGGACGCGTTGCCATTTAGAGGCCCAAGAACTGAAACGTTTTGCGACTTGAGAGTTGCCACAAGGATAGTTGCCTGGGAGGATATGTATACCATCATGAATATCAGAGCCAGTATACCCATTAAGGCTCCTCCAGCGCCTATAAGCATTATTTTTGATACCATGTGAATTTACTCCTCTGTCTTTTTCAAGATATATTTGTCGACTAGTGACTGCATGGCCCTTGAGACGATATTAGTATTGTCGTTGATGCGTTTTGAGATTCTGTATATTCGTAGGTATTTGAACCTCTTTTTTATCTGTATATTGTATTCCATATGAAACCCGTCTATCCTTTCATCTCGAGATAACCCATTGAGACCATCTTATCGAGTATCTCTTCTGCCCTTGGGATTGTGATCCCGTATGTCTTTGCAAACTGGTTTATGTCTATGGAGTTGTTATGGACATCTATCCAGTCTTGAACCATTACCATTAGTGATTCGTCAGAATACTTTTTCAATTTTTGGAGCTCTTCTGACATTTTCTTGTTTTCTTCAGTAAGCTGGCTCGTCTGAACTATGAGATTTCTGTTTGATGCGGATAACTCCACATTAAGGCGCTTTACTGCCCTATAGTCTACCAGCATGGTGTTATATTGGTTGAAGAGAGTGCTGTATGGCTGACTTATTCCCTTTATGGTAGTATCCAGTGTGGATGTAATGTACTGCATAAGCTTGCCTTGATCTATAGTGTAGTACTCGGATACAAGGGATATGAGTGAAGAGAAGTCCCTAAGTATTGATGCCCTCCTGAGTATCTCGCCTGTGTTATTGGGTATTGAATATGAGACAGTTGCTTCATCGCTTTTCATCTCTACAATGTAAAAAAGATATGGTATTTTGTGTATATTGCGGCTCTCGACTCTTGCAAGCGTGAGAACCTCGCCTTCCATGTCAACATAATACAGTGGTAATGATTTTAGGATATCATGAAGATTTTCCATACTGCCCGATAACTTCGCTTGGAATACAAGTTTTTCCATTTTTGGTATTGGTATGGATTCTTCAGGCAAGCTTATCAGTTAACTAATGAGAGGATAGGCTATTTATTCTTTAGTCTGCGAAAGTGCTTCTGAAATTCAGGACAATTATAGATTAGAAAATCTGATTAATTGCGAAAGAGTCATTGGGGAAAGCCTGAGCCCATGAATTTGGATATCTTTTTATTGAATGAACGATCATTCTTGAACATCCCGTAGAACTTTTTCATCTTGTTAAAGTCTCCCAATAGGTTTTTAACGTCCTTTTCAGATGTGCCGCTTCCCTTTGCTATCCTTGCAATCCTGGAGTGCTCCTTCACTATGTTTTCATGCTTCCTCTCTTCAATTGTCATTGAGCTTATTATTGCTTCGTATTTCTTGAGTTTTTCCTGCGATTCCTCAGCAACGTTCTTTGGGACATCGCTGAGACCCATCATTCCGAGCACGTTCTTCATGGGTCCCATTTTTGACATGGCTTTAAGCTGAGTATAGAATGTCTGGAAATCCAGATTTTCCATATTTATTTCTTCAGGATTTATATTTGCTTCCTTGACTGCATCATTTACTGTTTTGATAAGGGATTCTATATCAGGTATGCCTAGAAGTTTCCCAACAAACTTTTTTGAATCGTATAGCTCAAGCGCATTTAATTTCTCTCCGGTGCCGACAAACATCGCTTTTACTTTAGATGAATTTACTGCACTGAGAGCTCCGCCTCCTCTTCCCGAGCCGTCTAGCTTCGTTATTATAACTCCGGTTATCTTTACAGCGTTGTCGAATTCCTTTGCCTGCCTTCCCGCAATCTGGCCAGTGTCTGCATTTATTACAAGAAGCTTCTCGGAAGGCTGGAATTCCCCGTTTATTATTTTAAGCTGATCTACAAGCTCTTCATCAAATGCGCTTCTGCCTCCTGAGTCACATATGATTACTTTTCTGTCTTTAAGGGCTTTCAGACCGTCTTTTATTATTTTGCCTATGTCTGCCTCTCCTTTAATTCCAAAAAAGGATACGTTTGCCTGCTTGGAAAGGGTCTCCAGCTGCTCGTAGGCTGCCGGACGCGTTACATCGCATGCTATAAGGCCTACACTTAGACCCCTGTCCTGGTAAAACTTTGCAAGCTTTGCTGCAGTGGTTGTTTTGCCTGAACCGTAGAGCCCCAGCAGCAGTATGCGCTTTGGCTTTATTTCCGGGGAGTAGCTCTCCCCCATCATATTTACTAGTTCAGTATAAACCATGTTAGTTATGTAGTCCTTTGGGCTTACTCCTGGAGGTATCTTTTCCTTTAATGCTGCATCTTCTATGCGCTTGGTGAATGAGGATACCAGGGCTATCTCTACATCTGCCGATATCATTGCCTTTTGAAGCTCCTTGTTGAACTCGCGTATTACCTTTGCATCTATCACCGTAGCTCCTGTAAGCTTTGATATTGCCTTTCTTATCCCTTCTCCTAAATCCATAAATATTGCCTTTTAATGACAGTGAGTTTCCAGCCAGTGGATGTGAAGACTTTTCATTACAACATTTGACATATTCTGCAATGGTGTTTTTAATGTTTCACCCGAAGCCAGATATGTTTATATTGGTATTCACACTTATTTAAATGCTATTGAATAGCAAGGGCTCATAGCTCAGCCTGGTCAGAGCGCTGGTCTTATAAGGAACTTTGGATAAAAGTTTCATTAAACTAAGAAAGCCAGATGTCGTGAGTTCAAATCTCACTGGGCCCATTTACAAATTTGGCAAATGGAGATAAGAATTAGGCAGAACCTGTGGTTCTATCAGGACAGCTGAAGAAACAATAATTATAAAGAAGGAGCTAGAAAGTAGAGATTTTTACAATTACAATACCGAAGATGCCTAATAATCTAGACATTCTAAAAAAATAAAGTAAATTTAATCCTATGGCAATTCTATTCTAGCCCGTCTGATTCCCCGTATGCAGTTCCTGAATAGTCTTGGGATTTGAACCTGCCTGTGCCGTATGCGGCAGGAGACTTTTTAAAATAGAAGAAGGCGAATAGTACTATGAGTATGTATGCATACAGTGTACCTATGAAAGCCTGAACAATGAATAGAAGTATTACGTATGCTATGATCGAATTTTTTCCTATCCGGTTAGGTTGTTTGAAATAGTAGTTTTTAATATTGCCGTAGCTTGAGTTGGAAATTGCTGGAAAACCTTGCGTGTTGCTCGAGTTTTGGAATGAGTTTATACTGCCCCCATATGATGACCTGTTAGATAGGCCTTTCTGCATTTTGTAGGAGGATATGAATTGAGATATTCCAAGTTTGGACAGGAAGAGAAGGATGATGCCTATCAGTATTAGTATGATTCCGGTTATGAATATGCCTGCGAAGAAGAATGCTGTTCCGAAAACCAGTAGTATAATTCCGAATACTACCAGAAGGACAGTTCCTGAATAAGACATTGAATCAAAGGTAATAGATAGAACGGGTATTTAAATTTGACTTTGTAATTAAGTGCGTGGTATAATGGCAGAATCAAAAAACCAAGTATTTACAAGCGATTTAAGCACATCAGACTTTTGGCTTCTTCTTGACAAAGGATATATGCCGGTAGGGCTTGTAATGGGCAACTCAGTTTACAGTATGGGTTTTGTTGGAGGCGTGGGAAGCTCACTTAAGGGAATGGCGAAAGGAGAAATACCACAGATAACTGAACTTATGTACAATGCAAGGGAACTGGCGCTTGGAAGGATGAAGGATGAAGCGGAGAAGCTTGGAGCAGATGGAGTCGTAGAGGTAAAGCTTAATGTGATCCCTATGGGAAACTGGATGGAGATAACTGCAATAGGCACAGCAATAAGATACACAGGTACTGGCAAGGGAAGTTCAGGAAATAAGCCTACAATAGTGCTTCCGATTGATAAGTAGATAGGATGCCAATAACAGAAGCGGAGAGAAATAAACTTAAGAAACATACGTTTAGTGAAGACAAGAAGGATGAGTTCAGATGGACTCATGGTGTTGTCCCGGAGTTTGATATCGGAAAAACATTGAGTAGTTCTTTAGGGATGGTTTTTTCAAGCACATACCCGTGGATTGCCAATATAGCAGGAAGCCTCATACTTGCAGTTTATGTATTCGAGATATTTGGGCATTTGGCATCATTGGCAGATTTGCTTATTTACACTATACTCTTTTTCATACTTGAGATAATTGTTGTCTCGCCGCTGAGTGCATTTTCAAAGGCCAAATTCGCAAATATTGAACCGGGAAGCGCGGCAAAACCTATGCTCATGTCACTGACTTACCTTTCGCCTCTTGTGCCTATATTGTATTTAGTTGGATTGATCTTTGCAATGCGTTATTTTGTATTGCTGCCTGTAATCAGCATACTCATATCTTTAGTTGTGCTTATATTGGCAGTTATTCTGCATATAGCAAACCTTAATGTATCGCTTGCTACAGACGCAATGTATGAAAAAAAGATAGATAGAAATACTGCCTTGAGCCGCAGCTGGATGATGATAAGCGGACAGTCTCTTTCTATGCTTTTAATAAATGTGGTTGTGTTTTTACCGCTTATATTTGCAGTCTTTGCAGAAGTCGTATTTAGGAACAATACTACAATTGCATTGTATATTCTGCCTGTGATTTTTGTAGTTTCTGAATTCTGCCTTTCATGGTGGCATGCGTCTGCATCCTATTCCTATGAAGCCATATCAAAGAATATAAAGCCCATCCAGTACTCCAGGCTCTGAAAACCTCTGGGAATGATTCTTTAGATATTGCAAGCCAGGAATCACATAAGAATCAGATTCTGCTTTTTAGACTGTATATTATATATCGTCAGTATCTAGAATAGGTTTATATATCTTTACTATACTTATATGTGATTGTATCGTGATTCTTTCATGAAAAGGATATGAAGTGTTCGCGATAGGGATATGTATTGTTTGTGATTGGTGTAAAATTGTCTAAGAAAACTGAACAACTTGAAAGGGAATTGGAAGACCTAAAATATGAGATAAGCCAATTATCTTCAAAGAAGAAGAAGGTCTTAGACGAGAATACAGTTTCATCATTGATGAAACAGTTAGTTGATGAGAGGGAGAGATCCAATAAATTACTGGAAAGCATAACAGAGAAGATTGCGAAGCTGGAGAAGGAGATAGAAGTAAAGGATTATAAAGAGCCATCAGAGAGCGAAATTCAGGAATTTGATGCTGTAAGCAACAGGGAAGTGCCTCTTTCCGAACTTGATTCCAAGATACTCAATTTTGTTCAGTCTAAGGAGATGATATGTGCAGATGACCTTGTAGCTTTCATGAAGTATAGGGGAAGGAACGCTGCATGTGCAAGGCTTAACAAACTGTACAGACAGGGAATCCTTGATAGATATCAACTAGGGCACAAAGTTTATTATAAATTTGACGCTGGCAAGACGACCAATACACTCATTATATCACCTTCACAGTAAGACGTCGAATGTCTTACTGTCTATTTTTTTGATGTAATGAGGATGTTTAGACGCTTATCTTAGATTTTATACTAACAAAGGATTAGTGTTTTACTATATACTTTGCCTCTTCCTGTATGTTTGTAGGTTCAGGATCAACATTTTCAATCTTTAGCTTGTTGACCTTAGATTCAAGCTCCCTTGAAATCTGCAGGGAATATAATAGAAGTTCAGACAGCGCTTTGGGGTTTTTGTCCGAACTTTCAGTTATCACCGAATTTGTACAGACTGATAATTTATCAGTGAGTATTGGGAGTATTGAAAATAGAGGAACCACATCAAAAGGAGAGCGTTGGCCTTCGCGTATTATCAGCTTTTCACCTGAGAAGAATTCTATGAATCTTGTAATCCTGTTTCCCTGATTTAAGTCTATCCTTATATTACAGACGTTGGGCTTTAAGTCTATAGGATTCCCGGTTGCTGTAGAAACCCTTTCCATTATGTTTATTGAGAGTTTTGCTTCATACCATGTTTCTTCCGGATGATTCATTCTTCCCATTGAGAGAGGTGTTCCGATGAAAAATGTACTTTTTGTCCTTGATTGGATCTTGTTTCTAAATCCTGCATTGGCAGAATCTGAATGTCTATAATCTTCACACCGTATAATTCCCTTGATTTTTGTGTAATTCCTAAATGTATCAAGAAACATTTGCCCTACCTCGGCTTCTATGCTTTGCGGACCTGATCTTAGAAGTTGGTGCATTGGAATGCTTATACCTGAACTTCTGCGGTCCACCTCCACATAAAGCACGCTTTGCATTTTATCCCCAATATAACTGGTTTTTACTCAAGATATATATGCGTATACTACAAAATCGGATTCCTTTTCTTGATGGAATGCCTTTTATTATGATAGTGAGCTATTAAGGTATGGAGATTTTTTCCCTGACTCATGCAAATGACATAGATGGGCTTGGCAGTGCAGTTTTATTGAAAATAGCATATGGGATAAAAAGCGAAAATATCTTTTTCACAGATTATTCTACAGGAGGATTATCTTACTCTATGAAAAAATTATCGGAAAGGATAGGAAAGAAGAAGGTCACTCTTTTTATAACCGACCTTGGAATGAATGACTATTTGATGGAGACGTACAAAAAAATGATAATGAAGATAAAGGAACAGGGTGGAAAAGTTGTCTGGTTTGATCATCATGTATGGAGCCTTTTGCAGATTGAAAATATTGCATCTCTTTGTGATATTGCCATAATAGGGGAGAACAACAGGTACTGTGCAACTGAAATAACGTATAGGAACCTGATTTCCGGGAAGATGCTAGGTAGGGATGAAAAATTTCTTAAGAAATTTGTTTCAATTGTACATAAGTCTGATTTTAACAAGAAGCCAAGAGATAGGGGAGATTACGAATTAATAGGCACCTATGCAATGAGCATAATGTCATATATAACGCTTGGTCCTTCCGAGAATAGGGATAAAAAACTCAGAAATATTATAGATACAATAGCGTCGGGCAGACTCTCAAACCCGGAGATTGTTTCAGATGGCAGGAAGTTCTCTGAGAGAAACGAGAGATTGACCAAGATAATGCTGAAGAACCTGTATAAGATAGGAGATCTTGCAGTTGTTGGTTTCTCCCCCGACCTTCAGTCTACCGCAGGCTGTGGGGCAATAATGAATAAAACAAAATGTGATATTGCTGTCTATATAAATACAGAAAACGGTACAGGGCATCTTAGGAGCAGGGTTTCGGATACTACTCTGCTTTCCAGAAAGATGGGTGGCGGAGGCCATCCGCACGCATCTGGTTTTTCCATAGATAGAAAAAGATTTGGAAGTTTTGAAGATGAAAGATCTAGAAGAAATTTTGTTGAGTTTCTTGCTGGAGAAATAGAAAAGAGTTACGGGAAGTAAATCCTTGTAGTTATTTGATTATAAGAGGGTTCCGAAGCCTGAAAGTTTCCATCTCTGGCCGAAATTCCTCATCACGGCTATCTTTGCTTTTTTGTCTATGCATGCATGATGGTTAAGCGTTATATCGAGCTTGTTCTTTTTTATAGATCGTATGTAACCTACTGAGGTACCGGTGCCTATTCCGAGTATGAGAGGTTCTGACTGCCTAAAAGATTGTTTTGGAAGGTCTGTCCTTTCAAGCGAGTGGTACTCAAGAGTTATTTCATTGACAGTAGGAGGAAGGCTGCCGGCTTTTCCTACTATCTGGCCTACCAGCCCGTCTGCCTTTGTAAGGGATGGGTCTGCATCCGTGCCTACAGCTATGAGGCCTCCTGCCTGCGCCGAATTTAGCTCCCGATTTGCTGCACTCAGGCTTGTTATAGATGCAAGTATTGGTTCGTAACTCTCTTTTTTTGCTTTGTCTTTTGAAAGATTCATGCCTGGGCGTATTTCTATCTCGTCACCTATTTTGAATTGGCCCCTTATTATGGAACCTCCTACGACTCCGCCTACCAGATCTTTTATCTCAGTTCCTGGCTTGTTTACGTCGAAGGATCTTGCAACATACATTACAGGATCTGACTTGAGATCTCTTTCCGGAATTTTCATTTCTGCTAGTTCCTTAAGAAGAGCATCAATGTTTATCCCTTTATTTGCCATTACCGGGATTATTGGTGCGTTCTCTACAGGTGTGCCTTTGATAAATGCCTTTATCTGATCATAGTTCTTCTTTGCACGCTCCTTTCCGACTATGTCTATCTTTGTCTGTGCTATTATGACATTTTTTATGCCCATTGCATTTATTACCATAAGATGTTCCTTTGTCTGAGGCATGGGAACCTGCTCTGTTGATGATATGACAAGAAGTGCGGCATCGATTATTGATGATCCTGCTATTGCGGTAGCCATAAGGGTTTCGTGCCCTGGAGCATCAAGCAAGGATATCCGTCTATATGGCACTGACTCTTTTCCGTCTGTGCAGGATTCCTCTATAGTGTAATAGGCCTTGTTTTCGCTTCCGCATTTCCTTATGACTGCGTCGGAGTATCCAAGCTTTATTGTCATGCTTCTTTTTATGCTTTCACTATGAATGTCTGTCCAGACATGGGATATGGCATAGGCAAGTGTAGTCTTTCCGTGGTCTACATGACCAAGTGTGCCTATGTTTAATTCGCTTTGGTTTAACATTAAATCATTTCGTTTATTTTATTAGGAGTTTTTTCTCCAGCCCAATAGGAATATAAGGCTCATATGTTCCTTTCATTCCAAGCATTTTTATCGTATATCTTGTATATTTGTCGACTTTTAGTTTTTTTAGTTTTGATTTGCCTATCCACTCTGATTTTTTTACCTCGGATATTCGAGGCTTTATTTTCTTTGATTTTATTTCGCAGAGAAAATCCATGAATATGAAATGAAGATTCTCTTTTTTGGAAGATCTGCCAGGAATCTTTTCCTGAATTCCCAATAGCCGCGTTGGATTGACTACGAGTCCTGTTTCCTCGAATACAGTGCGCCTTAATGCGTCTGCTATTCTTTCGCCGCGCTCCACATGACCTCCTGGAACAGTCCAGATCTTTTTTTCATATCTTGACTTTACAAAAAGAAATTCGTCTGAGCTGTTTTTTATGTAGGCTCCTACAACGATTTCAGGAAGATTTTCTGCTTTTTTCATGTGGATCATAAGATAATTGGTAGCAAAAGGTATTATTCCTTCGTCTCTGCCTTCTTGAAAAGCTCTTCAGGAGACTTCTGCCCGTATTCCTCTATTACAGTATTTATCTGTGAGGTATCTGCACTTATCGTATTACCGCGAATCAGCCTCTTTGATCTGTAGCCCTTCTCCCTTATTCGCATGCCTATACCATAACTAAGAAGTGGCTTTGCCTTTCTTGTTCCGTCTATCTCCTTTCTTGAAGGAGCGCCGGAGTTATCGCTAAGGCCTGTTATTTTAAGCTTGAATCCGGGAAGCCCTGCTGAATTTCCCTCAATAACGTCGCCTATTTTTGAACCTATCAGCATGACTTCATTGTCTTTGGGTATGTCAAGCTGTGCAGTCTTTCCAATCTTCCTGTCTGATAGTACTATTTTCATTATATCACTAAGTGTAATTGCATTAACGGTACATAGTTTCAGGTTCTTCCTTGAAGCGTTTTATCCTTTCGGAAACCTCCTTGGGTATTGCAGGGCGTATATCTTTCACAGCTGCCATGAAGTCATCCATGACCACTATGTCGCGTTTCTTCCTTATTGCATGCATTCCTGCCTCTCTTACAACATTTTCAAGTTCTGCGCCGGTGTAGTTTTCAGTAATGCTTGCAAGGTTTTTGAGGTCTACGTCCTTGTCAAGAGGCATCTTCTTTGTATGTACCTTAAGTATAAAGTATCTGGATTCCTGGTCAGGCATTGGTATCTCCATTATCTTGTCGAACCTTCCTGGCCTCAGTATTGCAGGGTCAACATCCTCTGGCCTGTTTGTCGCGGCAAGGACTACAACATTCTTTAATTCCTGAAGGCCGTCCATTTCAGTCAGCAGTGTATCGACTACACGTTCTGTTACTCTTGAATCGTCAGATGAGCCACGCGCCCTCGCTATGGAGTCTATTTCATCAATAAAGATTATGCATGGAGCGGCAAGCCTTGCCTTCCTGAATATCTCCCTGACTGTCTTCTCGCTCTCTCCTACGAATTTGCTAAGTACTTCAGGGCCTTTTATTGATATGAAGTTTGCCTCACGCTCTGTTGCGACGGCTTTTGCCAGAAGCGTCTTTCCAGTTCCCGGAGGCCCTACAAGAAGTATGCCTTTGACTGGTCTTGTGCCCATCTTCTCGAAGCGTTCAGGTTCCTTTAGAGGAAGCTCTACAGCCTCACGGAGTTCTTCCTTGACTTTTTCAAGTGCACCTATATCTGTCCAGTGGACATTAGGCCTTTCGACAAAGACCTCCCTGAGTGCACTTGGCTGTATGCTCTTGAGAGCATCCTGGAAATGTGAATTGTTTACATTAAGATCTGCAAGTATGTCTACAGGTATGCTCTGCTTGTCTATTATCTTAGGCAGTATTGTCCTGAGGGTTGCCATTGCGGCCTCGCGCACAAGGGCATTGAGATCTGCACCAGTATAACCATGGGTTATGTCTGCAAGCTCATCTATATTTACATTCTTTGCCATAGGCATATTCCTTGTGTGTATCTGGAGTATCTGCTTTCTTGCATTCCTATTAGGCACACCTATCTCTATTTCGCGGTCGAACCTTCCTGGCCTTCTCAATGCCGGATCTATGGCATCTGGTCTGTTGGTAGCTGCAAGTATTATTACCTGACCTCTAGGAGGCATGCCATCCATAAGGGTAAGCAGCTGTGATACCATCCTGCGCTCTACCTCGTTTGTTGCCTCCTCTCGCTTAGGCGCTATGGCATCTATCTCGTCCATGAAGATTATTGTAGGGGCCTTCTCATTTGCGTTCTTGAATATCTCCCTTAGCTTTTCTTCGCTCTCTCCTACGAATTTGCTCACAAGCTCCGGTCCTGATATTGAGATGAAATTAGCATCGCTCTCGTTCGCTACAGCTTTGGCTAACAAGGTCTTTCCTGTTCCGGGAGGACCGTAAAGCAATACGCCTTTAGGCGGGTCTATTCCTAATCTCTCGAATAGTTCAGGATATCGTATAGGAAGTTCTACCATCTCGCGTATCTTTGTCTTTGCATCATCAAGACCGCCTATGTCTTCATAATGTACATCCCCTATCTTTACTATAGATTCAGATACAGGCTCATCCTTTACTATTAGATTTGTCTTATTTCCTATTTTTACAATGCCATGCGGCATTACCTGTACTACCAGAAAGTTGAATACAAGCCCGAACATAGGGATAGGTATTGAGTCGCCTTTCGTAAGAGGTCTGTTTTCAAGCCTTCTCTTAGCGTATTCTGCAAAATCCGGAGAGAGAGGAGGTCTCTGGCTTGGTGGAGGCGCAAGTACTACCTTGTCAGCTTCCTTGGCCTCTGTCTTTGAAACGAAGATTTTGTCTCCTATCCCAACACCTAGGTTCTGCCTCAGGTATCCGTCTATTCTGATGAAGCCCAGGCCTTCATCGCTTGGATGCGCCTGCCATACTGTTGCAGCTGATGTTTTTATCTTTCCTTTTATCTCTATTATGTCTCCGGATACCACACCTAGGGCTCTTCTTGATTTGGAGTCTATTCTGGCTATGCTCCTCCCTGAATCGGTAACCAGTGCGTCGGCTACAGTCAGTTCTATACTAGATAATCCTGCCGCTGCCATATTATCAAACAAATCTACAATTATTAATAGAAGTAATATAGCTCATAAAATATATATATTTCCACTATAGCAAACCAGAGCCTAAAGAATGCAGGAATTGATCTGGATTGGAAAAAGGTTATCGAATATTTCCTTAGAAGACTGTTTGCAGTTCAATTTCTTTTGTAACCGCTTCCATTAAGATAATTGAAATAAATATGGTCGCCTATGCCCAGGCTTGAGTTGATAGATGCCTCAAGTACATAATTGCCGTAATGGCAGAATGACTTCAGCGAGTATGGGATACCTCTTATTTCATAGATTATTGTGTTGTTGTATATCCAAAATTGTTTTAGAGGCATTTCTGTATTTTTCATCCAGAAGCACTCATCTGAAGAGTTTGGAAATACAAAAAGCATGCCGTAACAGTTTCCAATTCCGTTGCAGTTCTCCATTGAATTCATGTACATTAATCCTGTTGCCTGTTCGATAGGAGTATTTGCAATATAGACATTCTCTCTTGCATTTGTGCCATTTGAATATTCTATAGTTATGGCATTTACTTGCTCATTGCGTATCTGATTGTTTGTAGGAGTAATTCCTACATCTATAGTATATATAAGTACAAGCAGCAAAATTGCTGCTGCAAGAAGTAATATCAGCTCTTTTTTGTACATAATATCACAACATATTCCATGTTTGGTAATTTTACTTTAGATAACCTTGAAACCGCAGAACGCTTACAGATTAGACTTGAACATTGTTCCGTATATTCTGCATATTTTAAAGGTGTAACTATAAGGTTGAGGAATTCAAACATTAATATATATCTTTCCTTACCAATATAAAGTATTAATTAATCCTTACTTATAGAGTGTTTCAGATGGGAAAATTCGGATTGGCAGATGAACTTCTTGTAAATGTATGGGTTTGCAGGAGATGCAAAGCCAGGAACAGGGCAAGAGTGGAAAAATGCAGGAAATGCGGAAGCAGGTACCTTAGGGTTAAAAGAAAGGATGCGAGAATCAAGAAATAGGCAGATTTTTGTTTTTAATTATAGAAGAGTGGTTAGATGGCTGAACTTACACAGATCGAGAATGAGATTCTAAGTGCTATGAAGGAGATAGGAGCAGTAAACGAAGAAAAGAAGAAGACTGCCGATGATATAGCCAAGAAATCAAATAGGCCTAAGGGTCTGGTTACAAATACATTGGTATCTCTTGCAAACAAAGGAAGCATAAAGAGAGTTGCAAGGGAGAAATCTGCCGGATATTATATAATAGGATCAAAGTGAATCATACTATGGAAGGAGAAGAGTCTTCTGGGATAGGATCTGTAGAGTTCTCTGCAAAGTGGAAGGACTGGATAGCTGTAAAGAAGATTACCATAAGAGAGGATACAAAACCAGAGGAGGTAGCTTTCAGCCTTGCATCCATAAGACAGTCCATAGACAGAAAGGCGTTCGAGCTTTTTGGCGAATATATAAACATAGGAGAACTGGACGATTACGCATCTAAGATAGCTTCAAACAGAAAGAAAAATTTCAAGGACATGGCCGAAGTAATCCAACAGCTTTCATCTTCGGAAAGCAGAAAAGTGGTCGAAGACTCTTGTTCTAAGAATCCTGACCTTAAGGATATTGCCAGCACTTATTTATTCAGAAAGGTTGTCCAGACGCTGGGCTTTGACTTTGATGTTAACCAGGAGATGCTCGCTAAAGTATATAAGGAATTGAAGCTTCCTAAACCAAGAGGAAGGCAGCCGAAAAAATAATGTTGCTCTTATGTCAGGCAGAGACGAAAATGGCCTTGATGGGGTAAACATTTCAGATTCAAGGATATGCATTCTTATAAGGCACGGAGAGAGCCACACTAACGTATCGTTTACATATAGCACTGATGAGAATAGATATCCGCTTACCGATTACGGGAGAGAAGCGGTCAATGATTCTGGAAGAAAACTTGCGGGAATAAAAACAATAGGCGATTTTTATACTAGTCCTGTTCTCAGAGCCAAGGAAACTGCAGAAATACTCTCAAAGTATATAAATCAAAAACCAGTAATAGAGCCTCTTTTGACTGAACGGGGTTTTGGGAAGTACAATAACATGAAGTTTGATTCCAGAGAGAGCATGAGAAAAATAAAGAAGGAGCAGATAGAAAATGGCTATGAAGAGTGGGAGAGATGGGACGATATTGTGAATAGGGCTGGAAGATTCATAAATTCGCTTAGAAAAGGAGTGATTACAGTTGCAGTTTCCCATATGGATTTTATAAAAGCAGCAATGGCATACTTGGAAGGGAAAAATGAAAGTGAGATGGCTGGAATTTATATAGACCACGCATCTTTCACAGTAATAAATCCTGAAGAGAATGGAAAAATGCAGATAATTTCAATAGGCAGTTATGAACTTCCGAAAAGTATTATATGGAGAACGGATTAAATTAGTTAGCATGCTTATTTTATAAAGGGGGAGTTAGGCTAGCCTGGCAGGCTTTCAGGTTTGGGTCCTGAAGACTCGAGTTCAAATCTCGAACTCCCCGATTTATTTTTGTGTTTATATATAGCATGGGCTTTTTGCACCTTATAGGATTTTAAATTTTATATCTTGAATTGATATGATAAAAATGAAATTGAAAACTAAAAGACTGATCTTAAGAGAATGGAGTAAAAAAGATACTGATGACTTAGTTGAAGGATTAAATAATCTAAAAATTTCAAGATGGTTAGCCCCTGTTCCATATCCTTATACTAAAAAGGATGCGATAGAATGGATAAACAATTGTATTAATGAATCTAAGAAAAGGAAGGATCGAAATTACCATTTTGCTATCGAACTTAAAAACGAGAAAAAGGTTATCGGTGGCATAGGAACATATGAGATAAACAAATTTAATGGATTAGCACATATAGGATTTTGGATTAATGAAAAGTATCACAAAGAAGGCTATGGTACAGAAGCTTTAGATGCAGAATTGAAGTTTATATTTAACAGATTAAAATTGAGAAGGATAGAAACTGGATTTTTAAGAGGTAACATTCGCTCGTTAAATCTACAAAAGAAGTTTGGTTTCAAGATAGAAGGTGTAAGAAGAAAAAGATTCAAGTGTATGGCTGATGGAAAACTAAAAGATGAATTCATTTCAGGATTATTAAGAGAGGATTGGAAAATATATGATAATGATTTTCATAGGAGTCGTAATAGAAGAAGGCCTTACCTAGGTTCCTAATACTACCCGTGTTGAATAGTGAAGTATGGCTTAAGGAAATATCTCGCTTCATAACCTGACTTTACGTAATGTTATTAATTTCTTATAGACTTTAGAATTGAATTTATTTGTTCAAGTTTTTCTTCTATTGATGGATCTGCAGCTTCCCCAGTCAATAATAATTTCCATGATAGTTTTTCCATCTCTCGCATTAGAATCTTAAATTCTGGGGGATGTTTATTTTCATTTGTGCTGTTTGTGTTATGGATGCTTTTTCCAAGAATAAGATTTGCGGTATTTTGCGGACTGAAGAATGAAAAGGCAACATAGCGCACCCCGTCTGAATTTGTAATTTTGTCAGTATTAACACATAGTAGTGTTGGCATCTTTAGGCTTTTTTCATTATTGTAGATGTAGATTGTCTTTTCCGCTATGTCTTTCGTACGTCCATATTTTTTAAGGTATAAATTAAATGGAAGAATATTACCATTCTTGCTTAATATGTAGTAGCCTTTAGGATAAGGAGTTTCCGATTCTTCTTCTTTTAGATAAAACCAATTGCCTTTTACAAAATTTTTAATCTTCTTGCTTCGGTTTATGCTTAAAAGGGCTTCCCGAAGATCCAAAGGTTGATAATGATGTTCTTTGAGAAAATTAAATGATTCTTCACGATTTCCGGAATATGAGATTGCCGAAATCCTATTACACATTATAGTTTCGAAAGATGGCATTATTCCGCCTGTATATTTAGGAGTTCAGCATAGACACTATTGAAAACGGAATACTGTGCTTTGTTTTTCACAATAATCTAATCGTTAGGCAACCGCCTTAGCGATTGAAATGCACTTGGATTTTGATTTAAGAGATCCCAATAATTAAAGACGGACCCGTTAGGATGGGGTTTACTAAGATAATCTCTAACAAATAAAGAAACTGGTGTAATATCTGAAGGGTGAAGGCCAGGAATAATCACATATCTTGAACCTGATTTTTGCGTATATTCATCACCGTTTATACTAACGGAGAGGGGAGCACGTCCATTTGGTATAAATATATGAGTCTCTGGATCATGACGGTTGTTTTCATAATCTTCATGTACGCTCATTATTATTCTGGATGTATCTACTCTTCCATCTTCCTTGTTTATTGCATATGTTCCAGAGTCAATAGCAAGATCAAGCCCTGATATTCTTACTATTTTTTCAGTTAGCTCCTTTTTTAAATATGGATCATTTATAACTTCTTTTAGTATCTCATGAATTGATAGTAGGCGCAATCCACATTGTTTCATTATGGAGTTTTGTTGTTTTAAATTAAGATCATATTTTACTTTCAGGATACCTTTGGCTTCTGTGAATGATAAAGCATTCGCAAGCTCAACAGGGACAGTAGCATCCCTATCAACAGGGACATTAGATTGCTTTATTACAGTTTTATTTGCCATGATTATCAGTATAATTTCTCTTTTTCTCATATAAAAAGATTTTCTTTGATATTCCACATTGTGCTATCCCACATTTGATATACCGCATTTGATATACCAACTGTGTTATCAACCGTGTTTAAACACAGAGCCTACTTTGTGTATAATAGCCAAGTATAAATTTGTAGGTGCAGCATGAAGAATATTTATAGACAGATAATAGGATATAAAGTGGGATTAATTGTACATTAAATACTCTAATATAAGACAATTAGAATATCATAAAGAACTGTCCTCATTGAAGAGAGAGGCAGAAAGTAAACATGGTGGATCTTTGGAATTTTCAGATCTCCCAGTATGTAGCGTGAAATATTTAATTAGTGTTGTGGTAGGCAGAAACACCCAAGATCAAAATATAGCATTTAGATATGAAGATAGACTAATTGATAATTCAAAGGAAGGAAATAATGAAGGAAATCATATATACATAAGAAGATATAAGGTTCTAAATTCGCCTGTCAGCCTGAAGAATGAACAGTTTTTTATACGATATAATAATCAAAATACACACATAACATTTACATATGGAGTAATAGAAGGAATTAGATTAAGCAGTAGGAAAGATGAAAAACCTTTGTTGATAAAGACTGAATACCAAGTTATGGAGGTAGGATTTCTATCTTTTCAGCGGGGAAGAGAAGCAGAGCAATATAAAGATATAATAAGGCCGACTTCATACTCGCATTTTATTATAAATTTTAGTAACCATGGTGCTCTGATAAGATTTATTGATATTGGAGGAAGTTATATAATGAAATCATGGATTTTTGATAATGATTTAGGTAGAATTTACGATTTCTTTATCCATAATTACAGCAGATCTTCAGGTATTTTTCATAACCGGAATAAGCATAATTAGTAGACCGAAAGTTAGAAGATTATATCTGAAATGAAGAACAGGATTAGTTTTGATTTGTCAGAATATATCTACAGCTACTCTTTTTTCTATATCCACTATGTATATCTTTTCAGGTGAAACCTTAAAGAATCTCAGGTCATGAGGCTCTATGTATTCTTCTGGATCGTATCTTTCTGAGGGAGAAAGGCCAGAGCCTGAATTTGGAAAGGCTTTCATACAATAATGCTCTATTGCCTTGTCTAAGCTGTTTTTGCCTATCTGCCCTGCCACCGCTTCTATTTGAAGTCCTTCGGTTTGGCCCATTTTTTGCCTCGAATCGAATATAGCAATGCCTACGTTGGGATTTGACAATATATTTTTTGCATGCCTTGAATTTATAGATGAGAGGAAATAAAAGTTGTATCTTTCATCGTGTGCAAAAAAGACGGGAGAAGCCCAAGGTTTGCTTTCCTTGTCGCTTGTGGCGAGCACCATATACTTATTTTCATTTATTATGGCTTTTGCCTTCTCCTTGTGCGGATGTGGAATCTCCTGCATAAAGTAGATACGACATTTGATTTTATATACATATTGCAGCATAATTAATAGGAAGAATTTAGATGTTGCATATAGTTTGACTACTACGATAAATAATTCTTAGATTTGAATGTGAAGTTATGGAAATAAAGAATATAGAAACAAAGGCACTTTATATACACCATATTTATAAAGTGACAGAGGAAGAAATAGCTAAAGAATGCCTTGGGCATTATTCAGGCCATAAAGAAGTATATTGGAGTGACGGAATTCTTTTCATGTTTGAACAGATACCCCCAATAGTAGAAAATGATATATCCAAAGATTATATGGAAGGAAAAGAGCACTGGCAGGAAGTTTACTATGCGGAGATGCCCTCTTACAGGGAGTATGTAGAACTTGAAGGAGGAGATTTCAGAGGCGCTAAAGTGAGAGTAATAAATGCTGAAAGTTTTTCGCCACACAGTGGCTTTACAAAATGGATAAAGGCCAGTACATCAGGTAAATAAGGGTCCGTAACTCAGCTTGGCTAGAGTGGAAGGCTTTTAACCTTTAAGTCGTGGGTTCAAATCCCACCGGGCCCGCCTAATATTTAGGCATTGCAGATGCAGAGTCAGTCAATATACTTTTTTGCATATTGCCCTATTACAGGGAGAATTACGTCCTCGCCATAATATGCTTTTATACCGGAAACTATTCCCACTAAGTACAAAAGCAAGCCGAGTATCCAACCAACAATGGGAAGGAAGGATAGGATAGTGCCTATTACACCCAGAAATATAGACTGGAGACCGTTGAATCTTAGCCTTTTTTCTGAAGGTTTTGACATTGCAAATATCACTATGCCTGTAATCCATGAAAGAATGTATGCCATTACATAGAGAAGGTTGTCTTCTCCGTGGGTGCCTGTTTTGGTTGCCATATAGGTCATAATTATTGAGGTTTATTGCTTTATAAACATTCCTTATAGGAGCGAATTTTGGCAGGTTGAAGCGCCTGTGCTGAAAAACGGAGAAGACCTATTTGATTATTAAACTTATTATGGCATTATTCTAAACATTTCACATTTTATACGCTGGTATTTATGACTGACGAAGGAAAGATGAATAAACTTAAAAGGATAATTGAAAAGGAAATTAATCCTTATCCTTATTCATATAAAGACAGAGAGGAGATTTCAAAGATAATATCTAATTTTGAGGGTTATGAAGGAAAAGATAGCAGAATAGCCGGTAGGATAATAGGCATGCGCAGGATGGGAAGCCTCTTTTTCATGGACATTCTTGACGGAGAGGGAAAGATGCAAGCTATAGCAAGGGAAAATTACATAGGAAAAGAGTCCATAGAACTTCTTGAGCTAATTGATATCGGAGATATAATAGGCATATTTGGTACTATAACTAAATCTAAGAGAGGAGAGAAGAGCATTGATGCAAAAGAAATAACCCTGCTTTCTAAGTCTCTGAGAGTCTTGCCTGAAAAGTTCCACGGTCTTAAAGACATAGAGATAAGATACCGGAAGAGATACCTTGACACGATAATAAACCCTAACGTAAGAGAATACTTCAGGGTTAGAGCCAAAATACTCAGGTATATGAGAAATTTCCTTGATTTGAGAGGATATCTTGAGTTTGAGACACCTATTTTGCAACCAGTTTATGGAGGCGCAAACGCGAAGCCATTCAAAACACATTTTAATGCGATAGACTCAGATGTATTTTTGAGAATATCGGACGAGCTTTATCTTAAGAAACTTTTAGTTGGAGGATTTGAAAAAGTTTACGAGGTCTCTAGAGATTTTAGAAATGAGGATATAGATACGACCCATAATCCAGAATTTACCATAATAGAATGTTACGAGGCATACAAAGACTATGAAGACTATATGCATATGGTTGAAGAAATGGTTGGCGGCATCGCCAAAGAAATTGTTGGCTCGGAAATTGTCACTTATCAGAGTATTAAGCTTGACTTTAAAACGCCTTTTAAGAGAGTATATTTCGTAGATGAGATTAGGAATAAAGCAGGAATAGATATCTCCGATATTACAGATAAGGAGGCAGAGGAGATAGCGGCAAAAGAGGGACTTAAAGTCAAAATAAAGAACAGATACCATGTGGCTGACGGGCTTTTTGACAAATATATAAAACCAGAATTGCAGAATCCTACATTTGTAGTAGACTTTCCAAGTTATATGTGCCCTCTTACAAAGGATAAAAGAGGGAATGCGAAACTTAGCGAGAGATTCGAACTATATATAGCAGGTTATGAAGAGGCAAATTCGTATTCTGAACTTACAGATCCATTGGAACAGAGGAAAAAGTTTATGGAGCAGGATGCTGAGAGGAGAAAGGGAGACGATGAAGCTCCTCCAATAGATGAAGATTTTCTTGAGGCAATTGAATTTGGAATGCCTCCTACAGCAGGCTTGGGCATTTCAATAGACAGAATTACAATGATACTCACAGACAATATATCCATTAAGGAGGTAATAGCTTTCCCTGCTGTAAGGCCCGAGAGGAGAAGCAAGGAATAGGAAGCCTGATTTACAGCAATATTGTTCTTTTTCCAAGAAATATAGAAATCTTTTTATACTCGGCTACATTTTGATTGTATTTGTTATTCCGTTAACAACAAGTATATATACAATAATCAGCAGAATAGAGATAAAATCCGAGGCTGAAACATGACTAGGCAGATTTTAAAGGTAAGCAATGAACTTGAGTTGGGCCTCTCTGGCGTGAACGCTAGGGAAGTGCTTGGAAGAGTGGGAAGACGCCTGGATGTTACTGGAGAGGTTAACCCCAGAGATTGCCTGGAACTTAGGGTGTCTATGGCAAGTAATTTAATTGAGCTTAATGAAAGGCTTAGAAAAGATACATCACAGCTTTCGGATGAAGTACATGGAATGGGAGGAAAATTATACGGGGGAGGATTAATATTGGCAGATACCTCCTCTATAGACCCAATATGGCATAGAACAACAGCATTGTCAGAAAAATGCGGAAGGGGTTTTTTAAACGTGATGAGCCAGCAGATAACTATTGGGATTAACAACGAATATCTGGGCCTTGAATTATATAATTTTTACAGAAGGATAAATCCAATAATATTGGCAATGAGTGCAAGTTCCCCTTATGAGTATAAGAATCCATCACAGATAAATGACACAGGACACCAGAGCAGCAGAATCGCAGGTTATATGAATTTCTTGTCCTGCTTTCCTAAAGATATGATTGAAGCTCCTTATCTAATGTCGAAAACAGGTTACTGGTCTGTTATTGAGGCATTATCCACTGAAATAAAAGATATGGTCGCAAGGAGAGAACTGGATTCTAATTTAATAGAGCTTACCAGAATTAGAAGTGAAAATGGAAGGACATACAGCCACTGGCCTTTTGAGAATCTCGATCCACATCAAATTTTCTGGTTTGTGAGACCTAGACCTGATTTTGAAAATGAAGCAAATAGGTTCGTAATAGAATTGCGAATACCTGATGCTCCGATAAGGATAGATAACGCACAGATGATAAATCAATTTGTGGTTGGGCTTGCATACTATATCGCAAGGAACGGGAGTCAATCCATGAATATTCCTTTTGAAGGATCTTATCCCGAGCTTTTAGAAGTCAATATGCACGGCATGAACGCAGAAATAAATGGTTTTAAAGTATATAATATGATAGAATATCTTTCAGATTGCGCCATTTCTGGAATTAGAGAGGAAGGGCAGGGCGAAGAAGCCCGAATTTTTGCAAGACGTGTATCTGACCTTTTGAACGGAGGCAACGATTCAAATAGAATAAGGTCATTTATGAATTCAGGCCATAAAGAGAACGCAGCTCCAGAAAAGTTAATAACATATCTTGCGGAGGAACTGCGATCGTAAGATAGAATAAATTATATACGCTATAATGATTGGTTTGATGCGGGTATTGATACTTAACTGCGACATGGATAAATCCAAGAAGACAAATGGCTCTTCAATAATAAAAAATTTGCTTAGCAGAAAATACAAAAACGCCAGAATGGACATCTATAATTCTTTCGAAGGGAGAGCTCCCAAATATAATGAACTCAAACACTATGACCATGTAATAATAACAGGGTCTAGAGCTTCAGTATATGAAGATGAGAAATGGATACATAACATGAAAGGAGTTATTGCAGATATTGACAGACTTGGGATACCTACTCTTGGAATTTGCTTTGGATTTCAGATAGTAGCAGAGGCCTTCGGAGGAAAGGTTGTCCAAGGAGAAAAATTTATAGAAGGTTTCAAGAAGATAAACATAATAGAGGAGAATATACCTATCTTCTCCGGAATTAGCCTAAAAGACAAGTTTTATGAAAGCCATAAAGATGTCTTAAGGAAGATGCCTGAAGGAGGAAAGGTAGTAGCAAAACAGGATAAAAGAATTGAGGCATACGTATTGAGGAATTTTTACTGCCTGCAGTTTCATCCTGAGATATTGCCGAATGTTGCCACAATAATGGCTGAGAGAGACGGTAAGAAGACATCAAAGATC
The DNA here is from genome assembly GCA_021829835.1 of bacterium. Lineage (GTDB taxonomy): Archaea > Micrarchaeota > Micrarchaeia > Micrarchaeales > CABMGC01 > JAJZIZ01. The sequence continues at coordinate 16,080 of JAKBPE010000009.1, read as the reverse complement.
TTAAATGGTGTGGAAGCCAATTATGAAACTCCAGCAAGAATAATCTATAACTTTATTGATACTGAAGCAGAATGATTTTTTTGGAAAAGAATAATTAAGCAGTAGATTGAGCAAATGGATGATTTCCAGAAAGAAGGCATTCTTTTATATTATATATCGCATTAAGATTAGAGCATAATCACCCAATGCCAGGGTGGCAGAATCTGGTAACGCGTACGCCTGGAAATTTTTCCTGCAAGCGTATGGCCTTCGGGCTTTTAGGGTTCAAATCCCTACCCTGGCGATGCTTTTAGAACATCCTTCTTTTTTTATCTTCATTTTTACATTATTTTTTGTGCATGCGTCTTTTATCTCGAAAGTTTTATAGTTTTTAATTGCCCATAGAACAATGTGATGATATGATAGACTTATACTATGCAGCTACGCCAAATGGGCAGAAGGTGAAATTGTTTCTTGAAGAAGCAGGTCTGGCATACAAACAGATACAGATAAATCTACATGATGGCGACCAGTTCAAACCCGAATTTCTTGCAGTATCTCCAAACAACAAGATACCTGCAATTGTAGACCACGATCCAAAGGATAAGAAAGGCCCTATTTCAGTATTTGAGTCTGGCGCAATTCTTCTTTATTTGGCAGAAAAAAGTGGAAAGTTTTTGCCGGTGGGCTTCAGAGAGAGGATAGAAGTCAACGAATGGCTATTCTGGCAGGTCGGCGGCCTAGGACCCATGGCAGGGCAGGTGCACCATTTCAAAAAGTTTGCAACCGAAAGGGTGCCTTATGCAATAGAGAGATACGAGAAGGAGGTCAATAGGTTGTATAAAGTTCTTGATAAAAGGCTTGAGGGAAGGAATTTTGTGGTTGGAGAGTATAGCATAGCAGACATGGCCACATATCCTTGGGTAGTGCCATATGAGACACAAGGTCAGCGCCTTGAAGACTTTCCAAATCTTAAATTATGGTTTGAAAGGATTTCGGCGAGGCCTGCGGTGAAGAAGGTTTACACTTGAATTTCGATAGCAGAGATATATGATTCGGGGGTTTTAGGCCTTGCTTACCTGACTACGCTGTGTTCACAATCGTCACATTTTATTCTTATTACATCGAATGGGTAGAATTCACTCTGTATCACTGCGAGGTTTTCCACACATATGCAGGCGCACTTTGATTCTGCTTTGCAGCTTGAACACATTTAAGCACTTAATATAAAGAAATTTATTTGCAGATATAATAATAGATGGGTTTTAGATGAAGAATGCAGAGATATCAGTATCAATACTTGATGCGGATTTTGCTAAGATAGGCCATATAATAGAAGAGATAGAGGAAGGCGAGGCAGACTCTATACACCTTGACATAATGGATGGACATTTTGTGCCGAATCTCAGCTTTGGCCCGGGGTTCGTGAAATCCATAAGAAAGCTTACAGATATTGAACTGGATGCCCATCTCATGGTAGAAAGGCCTGGAGAGTATCTGGAGAGGTTTGCAGATGCAGGATGCGACTCGCTTATAGTTCACCTCGAATCTGATGCAGACATGGAACCTGTTCTGGATAAGATAGAGAAGCTTGGGCTAAAGGCTGGGCTTGCGCTTAACCCTGCTACTGATTTACATGGAATTGATGGAGTTGCTGGCAGGCTTGATAAAATCCTGATCATGACAGTGAATCCCGGTTTCGGAGGCCAGAAATTCATTATGGAGTGCATTGGAAAGGTAGAGCATGCAAAGAGGAAGATATGCGAGCTTGGAATTGATGCAGTGGTAGGAGTTGACGGAGGAATAAATAACGAGACAGGAAGGATGGCAGCTGAAGCCGGAGCGGATTTTCTAGTTGCTGGAAGCGCCCTGCTTAATTCCGAAAGGCTTCCTGATGCCATAAGAAAGCTTAGGAAAGAGTGCTTTGCCTGAAGGAGGAGTAGATATTATGCATTGGTTCGTTCGGGTTGTGAAAAACTGCCATGTAGCATATTAGGTTCTAAAGAAGCAAAGGTATTTAAGACATTTCTGACAGAATAATATCCTAGTCAGTGTATTAATCATACCTTAAAGTGCATTTTATGGCTCAAGATAAAAACAAGCATGAAGGAGCAACAAGCATAATTAGAATAGCCGGAAGGGACATAAACGGCAGCTACAAGATGGTAAGAGGGCTTATGCAGATAAAAGGCATAGGACATAGCATTGCGAGGGCTCTTGCAATATCATATGAAAACGAATACAAGATAAGCAAGGAGACCGAGCTCAAAGATCTCAGTGATGCACAGGTTGCACAGCTTGAAGCTATGATAAAGGAGCCCCAGAAGCTTAAGAATATACCAAAATTCATGCTTAACAGGAGAAAGGATAATGAGACAGGAGAAGATATGCACGTCATAGGTGTCGACCTAACAGTTAAAAACAGGCAGGATATTGACAGTATGATAAAAATACAGACTTGGAGAGGTCACAGGCACCAGTATGGACAGAAAGTAAGAGGGCAGAGAACCAGGTCCACTGGAAGAACTGGAGCTACAATAGGAGTTATGAAGAAGAGTGCAGAGGCTCAGGCGAAAGCCACGCAGTCTCAGCAGGAGAAGAAGTGATGAGATGGGAGCGCCGAGAAGAAATAGAAAGAAAGTGCAGAGACCTGCAGACATATGGAATACTCAGAGAATAACAGATGAGCATAAACTTAGAGACGATTTTGGATTAAAAAACCTGAATGAGTTATGGAGGGCAACCAGTGAGATAAGAAGAGTAAGAAGAAATGTTAGGGCAGTTCTCTCCGGAAGGATACAGGAATCTAATGGAAAGGAACTTGTCTCAAGGCTTTCCAGATATGGAATAGTCAAAGAAGGTGCGAACCTTGACGACCTTCTTGAAATAAAGCCAGAAGACATGCTTGAGAGAAGGCTTCAGACAGTCGTGCTTAGAAAGGGACTTGCCAAAACAAGCAAGCAGGCAAGGCAGCTTATAACGCATGGTTTCATAGCGATTGACGGAAGAAGGGCAAAGTCACCAGGATATCTGGTAAGCAAGAGGGACGAAGAGAAAATTTCATATTACAAGCCTATAGATATAGAAAATACTAAGGCTAACATTACTCCTACTGAAACCGCAGCGACACCTTTAAAGGAAGCTGAAGTGAGTGGGAAGGAAACCGAGTGATTTTTATGGCAAAAGGTACTAGTACAAAACAGGCTTCTGCAGCAAAGAAACTTCAGAAATCAGAAAAAGACGAAATGGTAAGGAAAGGAGAACTCAGTTACGAAGCTGAAGTCCAGGCAATCCAGGAGAAGAGCAAGCCTAAAGGAACGAGATGGGGAGTAGCACATATATTCTCGTCAAAGAATAATACCATAATAACATTAACTGACCTCTCAGGATCAGAGACTATAGCAGTGGGAAGCGGAGGAATGGTTGTAGAAGCAGACCACGAGGAAGGCTCTCCTTTCGCAGCCACGCAGGCAGCATATAGGGTTTCATCAATAGCGCTTGAGAAGGGAATTACGCATATAAATATTAAGATAAGGGCAGTTGGGGGACATAGCTCCAAGACACCTGGACATGGCGCACAGGCTGTTGTAAGAGCACTTGCGAGAAGCGGGTTCAGGATAGGCGCAATAGAAGACGTAACCCCGATGCCTACAGATACTACGAAGAGACCCGGAGGCAGAAGAGGAAGAAGAGTCTGATTTTTAACTTGCATTCTTCCTAATTGCCAAAGCATCATTCACATATCTTGCATATGCAGCCGATTTTAAATTACTTTGGGGTTAATAATTGCACATGGAGAAGTCTAAACCCTTGGTATTTGTAGTTGGTGATTTTGGAGCAGGAGATCTTGCTTTTGCTGAGATAAAGAGAAAGCTTAGGATGTTTGCCGGAAGTATTGATACGGATTATGTAACAGTAGAGGCTTTCAGCACAATCTCTACCGGATTCTGTATATATCAGCTGGCGCTTGACGGTAGCAAAAAAGAACTTGGAGATACGTATATCTTTTCAAATACTGCGCCTAGAGCTGATAATCCTAACCCCAGAAAGAAGAATGAAGGGGAGAGACTGGTCTATGCAAAGCTTAATACAGGACTTGAAATAGTGGCTGTACTTTCGGGATACACCTTTTCCTTCATAAAACCTATGATCAGGGAGCTTAGATACCTTAAAGTTGAGAATATGGGCTCGCAATTCAGATCAAGGGATAAGTACCCTGAACCTCTTTCAAAGGTAATAAATAAGGATTACTCTGTGCTAGGTGAGAAGCTTGATGCAAGAGAACTTCCAGAACCTCCCAGAGACAGGCTTGCATATGTAGACGGCTATGGCAACATGAAGCTTTCCACCAGAGCATCTGATCTCTCAATTGGGGCTGGAAGTGAGATTAAGATAGAAATTGGAGGCGTGTCGCTGCATGGCAGATACGCAGAGGGGATGTTCAGCGTGAAGGAGGGCGAAGTTTCAGTTGCGCCTGGTTCATCAGGACCTGAAGAAGAGAGATTCATAGAAATAAGTGTAAGGCTTGGAAATGCGTGGAAGAAATTCGGATGCCCGAAAATTGAGGATAGGGTAACGTTTACGCCAATATAGTTGGCCGTGGATTTTTTGAAGCTGTGATGTAGTGCTTCGCAGTTTTCCATGGGATTCTTAGAATATGCCTATTCCAAAGAACTTCAGGAGTACGAATATTGCAACCATCAGTATTGCCACATCGAAATTGTCGTCTATATGGTATGGCTGGCTCTCGAATAGAGAGGATGCCATGGCAAAGAGTACTGCAAGAGGACCTATGAACGCGTATGAAATTGCCAATACAGTGAGGAAGTATACTGCTGTGCCTCCTGTGCTTTTATTATGGTTGTATGGAAGTCTTGGCGTCTTTATAGATATTCCGAAAAGAGTGGAAAGAGAATCTGCTATGAATATTGCTGAAAAGACAGTTAGGACTGCATTTCCGGTGAGAAATGATGCGGTTGCAAGCGAACCTATTGCAAGCCATCTGGCCCCGGAACCCAATGTGGTCTCTGAACGTTCAAAACTGTTTATAAACTTTGAGATTTTCTCTGATCTGTTGATTAATGCATAATTACCGAAAATTGAGCCGAGTATTACAAACCAGAAAAGCACAGCGTCGGCTATGCTGCTTTTTAGGATGTAAAAAACAGATATTAAGAATACGCCTGCAAGTATCTGAACTGCATTTCGCCTCAGTTCGTTCTTTTTCTCGTTTTTCTGCTTTTTTGTTTCGAAAAGGTTGGAACCGCTCAGCATTCCCAGAAATAATGATTGGAGTACAAATTCAGGTCCTGTGGTGTATGAAACTGCAGCGTATAAAATCCCTATAAATATGAAGAGATAGCATAGCTTCTTTCCGTAAGATGCTATTATGGCATTAAAGATTATTACGCCGCTTATCAGCAGTGCTATATCTGCATGCTCAAGGTAGAATGCTATTATGCTTATTACAAGTATTGCAGAGTATGAGGAGAGGTCTGAGAACTTTTTAAGTTTTATAAGCCTGTATGCGAGCATCAGGGTTGCCGCAGCATATAGGAAATAAAGAAAGATAATGTCAGGCATATTGCTCACTTCGCTTAGCTTTTGCTGATTGCGATTCGTATTTTTATATTAGATAAATAACCCATGCTGCAATTATAAAGCCTGCTGCTATTATGATGGGAACCTTTCTTTTGCCGTTCCGGATTACCTCACGGCTTACCTTCTTTAAGGTATCTTCAGAGCCTGCCCCCCATACCTTGAAGCCTTTCACGGTTGTTCTGAGATATGCTGCTTTCACCGGCTTCATATCTGAAAGCGCCTCTGAGATCATCATGTCCAGTATGGGAAGCAGTTCCCTTGATCTGGTCTTCCTGCCCAGCACATTGCTGGCTGGAAGCGCTATTGTGTTTACCGAGTGCGTGTCTGTAGTATAGACTTCGGAATCGATTTTGAAATGCCTTCTTACATGGGAGATTATTTCAGTTCTGAGCTTTGGCAGCATGTTATTTGCATCAAAATATATCATACAGAAACGTTTTTTACCAAAAGAAAATATTCCGATGCTTGAATATCCGTCACCTAAGTCCTTTTTGTTTATCTCACTGCCAAGCAGTCTTGTTGAGACTCCGAGCAGAACAGGCTTCTCCTTTGGCATTTTTTTTGCCGCACTCTTTATTGCATTTTTGTATATTCCCACATACTTGCTGCCTTCGAATATTCCACGAAGTTCTTCTGAAGATGCGGATTCTGTCCTTGAATTGTGGGCATCGACAAGAGATACCTTCCCGAAATATCTTGAAGCATATTCCTTAAGCTCGGTACCTACGCCTTTATTTATGTCTTCTGTGACAGAAGGCGCCTTTGTAAGCGAGAGAAGGGTGAAGTCATTTATCTTGAATGCAAGGGCATTGCACGATCCGGATGAACCCTTTGAGAATGAGCCTCTTGCTGGATTAAATGAAGAAATTGGAAGAGCTTTTAGCTCGTTTGAGATAGCATTTGAGAGAGTATATACCTGTTTTGTGCTTATTGGATTGTCTTCAAAACTTACAGCGCCATGCATTATGAAAGGAATGGCACCTATACCTTCCTTTATCTTTTTGCCTAGATGCATGGTAGTTATGCCTCCACCTACATCATGGAATGGACCATAATGTACGCCTGGATTTATAAAAACTGCCTTAAAGCTGCTGCCGTTTCTGAAAGCCATAACGTCTATCTCTATATCGCGCTTTACCCCTGTTCCGTTTAGCATGCTACCTTCGTTGGTTATGTCATAAAGCCATTGGTTTATCATTGAACTTATTATCTCTACTCCGCTTATCTTGAGCTCTTTTTTTGCAGGTTTGTCCATCAGATATAGGATATAGTAACCTACAAACATGAAGACTATCATTCCGCCCCAGAGCTTGAGCAATACCACAGGAAGCTGTACGCTGGTATCGAAAAGATAGCGGTTCATAGGCACAAAGAAAAAGATATTCAGTATTGGCTGGAAAGCGGCGGTGAAGAGCTGTATCCGCTTCTGGTACATTACAACCTTGTTTATCATGAACCAGTATCCGTATATCATGGTGTTGCTTAGTATAATTATTATGTAAGCCAGTGAATAATTATGCAGAAATGCGAATATCATCGAATTCATAAGAAAAAAAACAGCGTATACCAGAGATATGGCTAGAACTGCGAAAAAGGCATGCTTCAGTTTGAGAACTTTCTTCATTGCTTTAAGTGAAATGACAGTTATAAGGCTCGGGAGCGTGAATAATATAACACCTATGCTTGAACCGAATGAGAAGATTTGGAAAAGGCCGATTCCCGAATTTACATGTATAAGTGCATATGATATTATGCCTGTTGCTGCTCCTAAAATAACGAGTAAGAGGGCCTGAACGGAGCTTGATGGGGCTTCTATATTGAAGTAACGTGAAAAACGCATTATGTCCTTGGTTTGGTCCGGCATTCTATATCCCTGGTGGAAGGAACTGACTACTTGCCAAAGCGCCTCTGGCGATTGCTGTAGTCAGTCAACGCTGCTTTCAGGTCCTTTTTAGTGAAACTTGGCCATAGTTTTTTGGAAAAGTAGAGCTCCGAGTATTCTGTCTGCCATGGCATGAAACCTGAAAGCCTTTGTTCTCCTGATGTTCTGATTACAAGATCTATATTTGGTATTGAGTTTGATATGAGATACTTGCTTATTACCGCTTCGTTTATAGAGGCTGCATCTTTGACGTTTTTGGCTATGGCCTTTACTGCATGGAGGATATCGTTCTTTCCCCCATAGCCTATTAGCATGTTTATTATCCTGCCCTTGTATTTCCTTGTTTCTTTCTCTAAATTTTCAAGTGATCTGCGCAGATCTGGAGGCAGGAGCTCCTTGTTTCCTATTACCCTGAACCTTGTTTTGTTTGAATGCAGGCGCGCTATTATGGGCTTGTCATTTGCTACCTTCTTATAAAGCCCGAATAGGGTCTTTGTCTCTTTTTCATTTCTCATGAAGTTCTCAGTGGAGAATGCCCATACGGCTATGTTGTCTATGCCATACTGCATACACCATTCGCTGAATAGTATGAATTTCTTGATCCCTAGGTCATAGCCCTTTAGCATTGAAAGCCTGTGCTTTCTTGCCCATCTCCTGTTCCCGTCAGGTATGAGAGCCAATGTCTTCGGGAAATTTTGATTGGACATTTGATTACGTTTTTATTTATTATGATATATGCTTGATATTTATACTGATATTTTCATTTTAGACTTTCTCATTAAGGACAGTATATACGGATTAAAAGAATTATATATACAAATATTTAAATAATCACTTGTGTTTACTACGAAATCTTAGGCTTAGTTTGTCAATCCTAAAGATAGCCTATTTTTCAGGATTTTGTATTGATTCCGTGCAGGATTATAAAACCTTAAGTATAGTATATATTCTGTTTAAATGGAAATTGAAGATGAAGAAATAGATCTTAGAAGGTATATAAGAGCCATACCCGATTACCCGAAGAAGGGAATCATATTCAGAGATATAACCCCGATGCTTTCTGATGCTTCTGCATTTAAAAGATGCATTGAAGAGCTTTCTAATAAAGCAGAGAAGCTGAAACCCGATTATATAGTCGGAATCGATGCAAGGGGATTCATAATGGGCTCAGCAGTCGCATATGCGCTTGGGCTTGGTTTTGTTCCTGCGAGGAAAAAAGGGAAGCTACCCTATAAAGCCATAAGCGAAGAATATCAGCTGGAGTATGGCAATGCCGCGCTTGAGATGCATGAGGATTCATTTCCCAAAGGCTCAAAAATAGTTATAATAGATGATCTTCTTGCTACAGGAGGAACTGCCGGAGCTGCGGGAAAGCTCGTGGGAAGGTTGGGGGGCTTGATTGAGGGATATCTTTTTGTAGTGGAAATATCAGAACTTGCAGGACGTGCGCTTCTTGGAGACGATAAGGTCACTTCCATTCTTAAATTTTAGGTTTTCATATGGAGAAAAAATACAGCAAGAAAGAGCTTCTTTCAAGAGAAGTCAGGGAGATAAAGCTTAAGAAAGGCATGAGGGTGAAGGAACTCATAGATGCCATGAATGATGTTGGTGGGTTCTCTGCACAACATATGGTAGACGGAATAAAAATCCTAGAGAGAATGAAGAACGATAGCGACTCGTATAACTTTTTTTCATTTACCGCTAACATAATATCTACAGGGCTCAGGGGGATGATATCAGCTTCAATGAAGTATTTTGATGCTGTAATGACCACATGCGGAACCCTAGATCATGATCTTGCAAGGGCTTACGGAGGAAAGTACAGCGTGGGCAGTTTCGAGGCTAATGATGACAAGCTATTCGAGATGAGCATATACCGTCTTGGAAATGTATTCATAGAGAGCAAGGAATACGGGTTGACAGTGGAAAAGTACTTCAGGGAGATAATGTCCGACTTGTACAAATCAAAAGATTATAAGAAAGAATACAGTCCAAGCGAGCTTCTTTATGAATTTGGAAAGAGGATGAAGGACAATAACTCAATAATAAGGCAGGCTTACCTCAACAATGTAAAGCTCTTCTGCCCTGGGATAGTAGATGGTGCTTTCGGTACCCAGCTGGCTATCTTTTCGCAGGACCATGACTTCAAGCTTAATCTTCTCAGGGATGAGCTTATGCTTAGCGATATAGCATTCGAAAACAAAAAGACTGGAGCACTCATGGTAGGGGGAGGCATAAGCAAACATCATACCATATGGTGGAACCAATTCAAAGGGGGGCTTGATTACGCAGTGTATATAACCACAGCTTCACAGTACGACGGAGGGCTCTCAGGGGCCAGGCTTACAGAGGCAGTATCGTGGGGCAAAGTCAAGGAAAAAGCCAGGTATGTTACAATCGATGGAGACGCTACAATAATACTTCCATTGATGTTCGCAGCGCTTGACATGTTCTGATAGGGAAGAGCCTGTTTTGTTACAATCTTGTTTCTTATCTGTTTATTAGTTTCAGGAACTTGTCGTAGTGCATGAATACACCAAGCAGTATGAAGCATACCAGTGATGCCACAACAATGCCGCTGAGTACGTAGTTTACCAGGAATAATATTTTTAGCGTATATTTCTCTCCAAATTTTAATGAGATAAATGTCAATATGGATATGGCAGTATCTGCTATCAGAGAAAGAAATGCAAGAATTTCAAGCCAGCGTTTAAGCTTTTTTATGTGGGTTTTTGCTTTTTTGTGCATCTGTTTTCACTCTGATTTTGAAGCGGGTTTGATAGAGGATTATTATTTATGTTAGGTATATAAACATAGATGTACATATCTGGTCTTAAGATATCGCTGTGTTGCATGTGTAGTTATATACCGCGCATGCACGGCAGTGTCGGAGAAGATTTTTTTGGAAGATGAAAAGGATGAACACAGTGAGACACATGTACGCCATTCATTTCTCTCGAATTTCATTCTTGGAAGCCAAGACGGGCTTGTAAATGTTCTTGGGATAATACTTGGGATCTCTGCAGCTACTTCTGATGTAAGACTTTTGTTTGTGGGAGCTCTTGCAGCATTGGGAGCTGAATCCATATCGATGGGAGCTGTTGCGTATACCTCTACTTCTGCAAGAAGGAAACAGTATCTTAAAGAGGTTGAGCGTGAGAAACGCGAGATGAAGGAAGTTCCAAAGATGGAGAAAGAAGAAGTCAGGGATATATTCAAGAGATGGGGATACAAGGGAGAGGAGCTTGAAAGCATGACCGAGAAGATAATATCAAATCCAAGAGCCTGGCTGGAATTTATGATGGCATTTGAGCTTGATCTTGCACCTGTAAAGAAATCTGAACCGTTTAGAAGCTTTCTGGTAGTGATAATGTCAACGATATTCGGTTCTATAATGCCTATAATACCGTTCATATTCCTATATAAAAATATACATATGGGCATTCTGGCTTCAATAATAGTAAGCGGAATTACGCTCTTCCTGATAGGATATTATGAAGCCAAGACCACTGTAGGCTCATTATGGAAGAGCGGTTTGCAGATGCTTATAATAGGACTTGCTGCAGGATTTGCTGGTTATCTTATAGGACATTTCATAGGTGCTGTACCAATCTGATTCAAGACATTCACCATTTAGTATGGCAGATTAGAGGAACTTCAGCAGGTCGTATATTGTAACTATCCCGGTTGCTTTGCTGCCGCGCATTGCCAGTACTGCTCCGAAGTTTTCGAGTACAGGCCTTATACGGTATATCTCGGTGTTTTCATCGAAAGCAGGGAGTGCGGGATCGAGGATCTCAGATACGGTAAGCTTGGAGATGTTCTTCGGGCTCTCTGTTGCTATTTTCAATAACCGTTTTTCGTTTATAGTCCCAATGACTGCTTTGTTCATGTCAAGCACAGGAAGCTGGGTAAAGTTGTTTTCTTTCATTATGCCAACTGCCTTGCCAACTGGATCTTTTGGAGAGACATATATTACCATTTTATGCATTACCGATTTTATAGGCTTGTCTGCCATACTTGACTCTTTTTCCGAAGACTGAAAGTTATGAAGGGAATCTAGAACCCGGTATACGGTTTCGTAACTTGGGTTAAGGCTCAGTATGTCGCTCTCCAGCCTTGCTATTGTGCTCTGACTTAGCCCGGCTATGTTTGCCAGTTTTTTCTGGCTTATGCCTATTGCCTTCCTTGTATTTTTTATCCTGAGGGATATGGAAACCAGGGATTCAATCTCGTTCATTATAATTACCATTAGTAATTTTTAATGCAAAAATGATTATATATATCCAGAGCTTTATTGGTATGAAGTGTGTTTTATGAAAAGCATAACAATCAACCAGTTAGATATAAAGCCGGTAGTGGAACAGAGCACAGAGTATGTTGAGAGAAAGGGATTGGGACACCCTGACAGCCTCATAGACGGCATATGCGATGCAACAAGCGTGGAATTGTGCAGGAGATATATGGAGGAGGCCGGAGTAATAATGCACCACAATGTAGACAAGGGGCTTATTGTAGGAGGAGCCGCAAAAGTCAGTTACGGGGGAGGAGAGATAACAAAGAAGATTGAAGTCATAGTCACTGGAAGAGCAACCGCGCTGGTAAATGGGAAGGAGATAGATGTCAATGGAATAGCGGTGGATGTTGCCAGGAATTACTTAAAAAACAATACAAGATTCCTCGATATTGACGAGGAGGTTAATTTCAGTGGAATGGTAGCTAAAGGCAGCAGCGACCTTGTTGGAGTCTTTGAAAGATCTGGAAAAGAAATCCCATTAGCAAATGATACTTCTTTCGGTATAGGCTTTGCCCCGTTTACTGATGTTGAGAGAGTAGTGCTTGAAACAGAGAAGTTCCTTAATAGCAGAGACTACAAAAAGAGAGTTCCTGCAGTGGGTGAAGATGTAAAGGTAATGGGAATGCGAGACGGGGAGAGCATTACGCTTACAATAGCGATAGCATTTGTATCGAAGTTTATTGGCAGTATTGATGAATATGTAAAAACAAAGGAGAGCGTGGAGAGAGACATAGTAGAAAATGCAAAGAGAATCACCGGCAAAGAGATAAAGGTACACATAAACACTGGAGACTCGATAGACAAGGAAGATATATACATAACTAAAACAGGGCTCAGCTGCGAGGCAGGGGACGATGGATCGGTAGGAAGGGGAAACAGAGTCAATGGGATGATAACGCCATTCAGGCATATGAGCCTGGAGGCAGCTGCTGGCAAGAACCCAGTCAACCATATAGGAAAGATATACAACATACTTGCCACTGAGATGGCTAGAAAGATAACTGATGAGTATCCTGAGATTAAAGAATGCGATATATCAATACTAAGCCAGATAGGAAAGAGAATAAGCGAACCGCACAATCTTAACATAAATGTGATAATGGATAAGGGAAGCGAGCTCGGAAGCATTAGAAATAAGATAAACTACACGGCTGAAGGAATGCTTGACAATATAGGAGAATTTACGCTTGATATATCTCTGGGCAAGTATAAAACGTTCTGAAGAAATAATGCTCTACTAGCTTAATTGAGATGTCGAATGGTAAATTCGTTTGATTTCTTAACTTTTTTATATTTCTATATATTGGATGAATCTCTGCTACTCGAAACGGTAAATTTAAATTAAAAGTAAATGTCAATTCCCTAAGTAGAACAAACCGAGAGTTTATGAGCATTTCCTGCAATAGATAGTAGGTTGCGGCACGTTGGTCTGCATGAAGATTGCCTTTGTCTATGATATTCCGTATCCATGGCATAGAGGTGGAGCGGAGCAGATATTCAATGTGGAATCGAGGGAAATGGCCAAGAAGCACGATGTGGACTTCTTCACTATGCGTTGGAAAGGCATGAAAGAGGATTTTTTTTATGAGAATGTGCATTATCACGCATTGGGAGAACCCATTACTGAGAGAGACGCATACAAGCATGGCAGAAGAGCAATAAGGGAAGCTCTCTATTTTGCCTTGCACGTCAGAGAAATATTCAAGTATGATTTTGATGTTGTAATTACAAACGCTTTCCCAATTCTACATCTGCCGCTCATAAAAGCATATTGCAGGGCAAAGAATGCGAAGCTTGTGGTCAAAGTTGACGAAGTTTGGGATCACAAGTATTGGCAGAATTATCTTGGGATTGGAATTGGGAGTGTTGCAAATGCATACGCAAATATGCTTATAAGATCTAGAAGGGCAATGTATGTTGCAAATTCGAGCATTACTGCCAGAGGACTTGAAGGACTAGGAATAGAAAGGAGAAGGATTTCGAGGTTTGCCCCTGTGCTTGAGGACAAGATCTTAAGTGATATTAGAAGGTCTTCAAGAGTGAAAAAAAACAGGATTATTTTTTCTGGAAGGTTCATAAAAGAGAAGAGGATAGACAAATGGCTTCTTGCAGTAGATGCAGTGAGAAAAGAGGGTTTTGAATTTGAAGCACTCCTGATAGGAGACGGGATAGAAAAGGAAGATATAGAAAGAAGAATAGATGAGATGAGATTGGGAAATTTGGTAAAAGTAAGGCATTTTTTCAAGGATAAGAGGGACCTTTATAAAACTATAGCAGAATCGAAGGTACTCCTCCATATGGGTGAGAGGGAAGGGCTTGGGATTATAGCGCTTGAGAGCATCGCTCTTGGCACTAGTGTAGTGATTCCTGAATATTCGCCTATGCCTGAAGAGGTCAAGAAGATGTGCATAGTTGAAAAAGAGGGGAATATACCTAAGCAGTTAATTAGGATAATGAAGAACAGAGGAGAATATAATAAACCAGATATTAAAAACCTGAAGATGTTCTCCACGTCTAACGTAGTATCGTTTTATGAAAAACTTTTAAATGGAGGTAATTGATTGGGAATAATAGTAGCAGTACCTAATGATGAGTCGCTTGCTTCTGAGATAGGAAAGAAGGGAAGCCAAAACGGAATAACTTATTATGACAGGAAGATGAATGGAGAAGACATAGTGGCTCTGGTTCCTTCGGATGCGACAGGCAAGTTTTATGCGGTGGGAGAGGCAGTATCGCTTGCTGACATTGTAGTGATAAGCACTGCAAATATTGATTCGCTTTTTGGAGAGGCGGTGATAGCGGCGAGTCTTCTGGAAAAGAAGGTCATTTTTACTGAGGAGAATGATATTTCAGGCATCCTTAAAAGCATTGTGCTTAGAGAATATTCATTTTGTAATAGAAAGATGATTACAGAAAAGATAATATCAGTATGTGGTGAGAGGAAGGCGGATAGTGAAGAACTCAGAATTGATCTGGATAAAGCATTTCCAGTGAAAGGCATAGGCACAGTGCTTCTTGGATTTGTAAGGTCTGGAAGAGTAAAGGTTCATGACGACCTTCAGCTTAACGGAGAGAAAGAGATATTGGTCAGGTCTATACAGGTACATGACAGTGACACAGAGGAAGCTAAGCTAGGAGACAGAGTGGGCCTTGCAGTAAAAGGAGCAGGTCATGAAGAGATAGAAAAGGGAGACATACTTTCAAGAAAAGGGAGACCCAAGACAGATTCATTCGTTTCAGAAATTTATATGAGTCCTTTATGCAAAGGGATTGATATTGAGAATACAAGTTATACGCTTGTGAGCGGTTTTTCAGTTGTAAGCTGTAGAATAAAGAAGGAAGAGAATCTATTCCAGATAAAACTGGAAAGGCCGGCAGCGCTCCTGGAATCCGATAAATTTATCCTTATAAGGGATAAATCCCCCAGAATAATCGCCTCCGGGAAGATACTGAAAAAAGGATAGCCTGATTTATTTAGTCTCTTTTGCCTTTTTCGAATCGAAGAATTTTGCATCTGCGACTATCATGTGCATGTCGCTGTCATATCCCAGTGATGACTTGAAGACATTGTAGTCTATAGTTATTGTGCTGTCCGAGTATGGGTCATTTATATAGAAAGCATCTTTATCGTATCCTTTTACAACTATCCAGTGTGGAGATGACTCAAGATAGGAATTTATAGAATTCGCATCTATCACCACTATTGGTATTGTATTGGCTGAAAGTGCCTTCTTTATCATCTGTATGGTTACCTGGCCATGTTCTTCTTCTATGCCTATATCCTGGGCTTTTGTGCGTATTTCGTTGAATGAAGATGCGAGGGTATCAAGATTTACATTCTCATAAACAGCCATCTTCTTTTCATATCCTTCATCCTTGGTATTGCTTATTATCCCTATTTTTGCACCTCTCTTTGCAAGTGCAAAGGCAAGCCCGTACTTGGAACCATGCCAGACACTTCCGTTTACAGACTCCTGCCATATCATGTATTCATTTTCCTTCTTGAACTTAAAGCTGTCATTAAGAAACTTCAACACCATCATTGCCGATGCTGCAGAACTAGTAAACTCATCGCTCTGTGGATAATGAGGCAATTCGAACATTACTTTGTCCTTTATTTTTGTTTTCTTTATTTTAGATAGGAATTTGTTTTCTTTTTTTGTTGTCTTTGGTTTTTTTGTCGTTTTTTTGGAGAGGGGTTTTTTAGCCATTTTATCACTTTTGAATGTAAGTGCAGGGAGAGAGATTTGTTCAAATGTTTATTGAACTCTCGTAGGCCTAAGCCAACGGATCTTGAGTCCGCCGCATTTGACCAGGCTCT
>JAKBPE010000029.1 GCA_021829835.1 bacterium | reverse complement strand
AGTTCTTCATTCTGCCTATCTATTTCAAAGCCTTTCACTATCCTATCTCCTTCTTCTGCCATATCTTTAATGCGGTTAATTAAGCTTGTATTATTCTCCTGTGCAGCTGCAAACCTATCAAGTCCCAGAAGATTATCTATCTGTTTCTTTCTATCTGATGCCTTTAATTCAAGAAAGTAATCAAGTCTATTCTGCTCTGAATAAACTGCCCTTGAGAAGAGATCATAGTCCATGGCTAGAGCTTTCTCAATCTCTTCAGTAACTCGCTGAGGCTGCGATTGTATATATGTTCCATCTTTCCGGAGTGTCGCTTTAGACTGTCCACCAGAGGTTATCTCACGCTCTACAACATAATTTACATTTCCAACACTGAAAGAAAGTTTAATTTTAGCACTTATGTTTCCTTCCTGACTGTTTCTTATTATGTTTTCAGTATCAACTCTTCTGTTCTGCCTTGCCGGAAAAGTTCCAAAAAGCCCGAATGATATAGCATCCATCACTGAGCTCTTTCCTGCTCCCATGTGTCCTATGAGTATGTTAGGCCCTTTGACAAAGGACATCTTTGTATGTCCATGCGCTTTCCAGTTTGTAAGCTCTATTGATTCTATCATCAAAACAGAATCTCTTCTACTTTAAGGAATATATAACTGCGAGAATCAGGACTAATCCAAACTGCAAGTATTGGTGCGAAACAAAACCTATGGAAAATCTGCCAGTTTGCAATTTTATTTATGGAATGCACTCTTTCAACAATACAGGTATATATTACTTGCTGCATAAATATAACTCGGTTATAACAGTGAATAGCAAATACGAGAAGGCTTACAAAGAGGTAATTCCGGCTGCAAGGGCCGCTCTGATAGCAGAACTCAGCAACACATACGGGATAAAAGAAGATTCCATATCTGAATATGTAGAGATAACTCAGGCTGCGATAAGCAAATACTTAAACGGCAAGCATTCTGAAAAGATAAAAGCCACAATGGAGAAGATAGACAAAGCAGTCATAAAAGAATATGCCGAGAAAATCAAAAACCAAACCCCGCAGGCATTAAACAAGTATCTCTGCACCGTATGCAGCAGACTAAACACCTTCGAGTGCAGGTTCTCTGCAAACCGGTGAATCGTTCATGGTAGACCAGCAAATCGAAAAAATGGCGGAGGCCGAAGAATACAAAGAGAGATACGGCTTCAGCGACCAAACCATAGAATACGAAAGTTTTGAGAAAGGACTCAATGAAGAGGTCATAAGGAAGATTTCAGCGCTGAAAAGTGAGCCGGAATGGATGCTTGAGAAGAGATTAACCGCATACAAAATATTCCTATCAAAGCCAACACCTAAATGGGGCGCAGACCTCGGCGCCATAGATTATGATGACATATACTATTACAGGCAACCTAAAGGCAATGAGGCCAACAGGTGGGAGGACGTTCCAGCTGACATAAAAAAGACTTTTGAGAAACTAGGAGTTCCAGAAGCAGAAGCCAAATTCTTCGCAGGTGCCGAAGCGCAGTTCGATTCTTCAGTAGTATATTCACATGTAAATAAGGAGCTTGAACGGCAAGGGATAATATTTACCGATACCGATACGGCAGTCAAGAAATATCCAGAGCTCATGAAGAAATATTTCGGCAAAATAATACCTGCAAACGATAACAAATTTGCAGCGTTAAATACTGCAGTATGGTCAGGGGGGTCTTTCATATACATACCCAAAGGAGTAAAGGCAAGCATGCCTCTAAACGCATATTTCAGAATAAACGCTGAAAAGTCAGGGCAGTTCGAGCGCACACTGATAATAGCAGACGAAGGCTCCGAAGTGCAATATGTTGAAGGATGCACAGCGCCGGTATATGCTACAAACTCGCTTCATTCAGCAGTTGTGGAATTAGTTGCGCTGAAAGGTGCAAAAATCCGTTATGTGACTATACAAAACTGGTCAAAGAACGTCTACAATCTTGTAACGCAAAGAGCACATGTGGAAGAGAACGGACGTGTTGAATGGATAGATGCAAATATAGGGAGCAAGATAAACATGAAATATCCTTCAATATTCCTAAAAGGAAAAGGTGCAAGTGGAGAAGTTCTTTCCATCGCCTTGGCAGGAGAAGGCCAGGTACAAGATTCAGGAGGAAAGATATACCATCTGGCTCCTAACACTACCTCTAAAATAATATCAAAGAGCGTATCAAAAGGCAGCGGCTTAAGTACTTTCAGGGGATTGCTGCATATAGCAAAGAATGCTGAAAATTCCAAAGCGCATGTATCATGCGATGCGTTGTTGCTTGATGGCCTTGCGAAAACAAATACTTTTCCATACAATCAGATAAACAGAAGCGACGCCATCATCAGCCATGAAGCCAAGATAGGAAAGATAAATGACGATGAGATATTCTATCTTATGTCAAGAGGCATCTCGGAAGAGGATGCAGTTGCAATGATAGTCCTAGGGTTCATTGATGACCTTACAAAGGTGCTTCCTATGGAATATTCATTAGAGCTTAAGAGACTTATAAAATTAGACACCAGTGGCGGAGTCGGCTAAACATGTATATGGTGTTTTATTGGAATATGAAACTTTCAAAAATGAAGCCATACGCAAGTATGCTGAACTTCCAAATGAAACAAATGATCTATACAAAAAATACTATACTGAAGTGAATCTTCCTTCTACTTACAAACATACAAACGACGAAAAAACAGCCTCGGCTGTGAAGTCACTCGTAACAAAGATAGAGGAACATACCGGACTAAAATTCGACTTGGTCCTCTCTGCCTCTCTCCAGAGAAATAATTCAGACATTCTGCACCTCAAAAAGATGGAATCGATACCAGAAATACTTGAAAATAAGCTCTATAAAAGTTCAGACAACAAGCTTGCAGCATTCATAAACGCAAATGCAGATTATGCAGTAATAGTGGAGACACCCCCAAACACCTCGAAAAAAATAAACATGGTATTCATAAATGATGCTGATATCTCGTCTGAGTGTATCTTCAAGTTAGGCGAAGGATCAAAACTGGATATCTTCCAGATTTTCGCTTCGATAGGCGGAGGCTCCACATCCGCAACCCTACAGGAATTCCAGATATCAAAAGGAGCCCACATGAATATCACCATGATGAGCGACATGGGAAAAGACTCAACCCTAGTAAGCCTAAGCAAAGGTGTTTTAGAGGAAAAAGGAAGCCTCAATGCAAATTTCATATACAACGGATCAAAGCTTACCAAGGCAATAAACTTCTTTGATTCAAGAGGCATCGGAAGCAAGGTATCTGTATCAGAGGCAGTATATGGGACAGAAGATCAGAAATTCGATATAAACACGCATCTTCTCAATTCAAAGGAGCTAAGTCTGACAAAACTTGATACAGGCGCAATACTTGATGACCGATCGAACTGCCAACTTAAAGGCTATGCCAAGATAGAGAAATACGCCAAAGGGGCATTTTCCAACATAAGCCAGCGTGGCATTCTTCTCAGCGAGGCATCACATATAGATGCGCTTCCGGATATGTCAATAGATTATAGCGACCAGGTTACAGCCACACACAGCGCAGCAACCTCTCCGATAGACAAGGAAGCACTCTTCTATCTTATGTCAAGAGGCCTATCAGATTCCACTGCAAGAAAGATGTTTATATCATCCTTTATACTGAAATATCTAAACAACATAAGCGATCCGGCTGTAAAGGAGATAGTATCCTCTGCAATAATAAGAAGGGTAGAGGGAAAGCCTCCAGGGGAGATTCATAATATAACCCTGAAGGATATCTGGTTCTCCAAGGAAAAAAATGAAAAGATGATACCATGAAACTTGAGATAATAGACCTACATGTAAGCATTGACGACAAAGAGATAGTAAAAGGAGTGAACCTGACTGTAAATCAGGGGGAGACCCATGTTATAATGGGTCCAAACGGCTCTGGAAAGACAACCCTAGCAAAAGCCATAATGGGCCATCCCCTCCTCAAGGTAACCAAGGGGGATATGCTTGTAGACGGAAAGAGCATAAAGGACATGAAGGCAAACGAAAGAGCTAAACTCGGAATATTCCTGCAGTTTCAAAATCCGATAGAGGTGGAAGGCCTCGGGCTTTTAAGTTTTCTGAACACTGCAAGAGGTGCCATAACTGAGAAGCCCCTGCAATACAAGGAATTTATGAATGAGATAAAATCCGCTTCAAAGGATCTGGGCATGAAAGAGGAGCTTATAGGAAGGTCACTCAATCATGGATTCTCCGGAGGCGAAAAGAAAAAAGCAGAAGTGCTCCAGATGCGTATCCTAGATCCAAAGATAGCAATACTCGACGAGCCCGATTCAGGCCTTGACATAGACGCGGTAAGGATAGTGGCCTCAAACATAGACAATTTGCAAAAAGAACGAAATATGGGAATGCTTGTCATAACCCACTATAGCCGTATACTCGAATATCTGGATCCTAAATTCATACATATAATGAAAGAAGGTAAAATAGCAAGAGAAGGGGGCAAAGAGCTCATATCCGAAATAGAGGAATCCGGTTATTCAGATGCCTAAATTCAATGTTTTAGAAATAAGGAAAGACTTTCCAATATTATCTACTACTACCAACGGAAAACCTCTAATTTATCTGGACAGCGCAGCAACATCACAAAAACCTCTTAGCATGATAAATGCTGTCTCAGACTTCTACAAACGTTACAATGCCAACATACACAGGGGAATATATGAGATCTCAGTAAAGGCTACAGAAGCCTATCAGGAATCAAAAGAGACAGTCTCAAAATTTATAAATGCTTCTTCCTACAGGGAAATAGTATACTGCAAAAACACCACCGACGCAATAAATACTGTGGCACTCTCTTGGGGAGAAGGCAATATTTCCGAAGGAGACACTATCCTTCTCTCAGAGACTGAGCATCATAGCAACATAGTTCCATGGCAACTTCTGGCCAAACGGAAAAAAGCAAAAATCGAATACATAAAGATGGGAGACGATTTCAAGTTAAACATGGAGGACTACAAAGCCAAGCTTGAAAACAATCCGAAGCTAGTTGCATTCACACACATCTCAAATGTATTAGGCACTATAAACAATGCCAAGGAGATGACCAAAATGGCACACGGCAAAGGCGCCCTCGTTCTTTTAGACGCTGCACAATCCGTTCCACATCTTCCTGTAGATGTAATTGATATAGATTGTGATTTCATGGCTTTCTCCGGCCATAAAATGCTAGGTCCGGCAGGAATCGGCGTACTGTATGGAAAAGACTCTATACTCGAGGAGATGCCTCCTGTGATAGGCGGAGGCGACATGATAAGAAGCGTTACATTCGAAGGATCCAACTGGAACGAGCTTCCGTGGAAATTCGAGGCAGGTACTCCTAACACTGAGGGGGCAATAGGACTTAAAGCAGGCATCGAATACCTAAATTCGTGCGGCATGGGAAACATACATAAGCATGAGGAATACCTTACCAAGCATGCTCTAGAGTCACTGGAGGAAGCAGGCGCCACCATATATGGGATAAGTGGGAAAAACGAATTAAGTGATCGTACTGGAGTAATCTCATTCAAGCTGAAAGGGGCACATCCGCATGATATCTCTACTATAATGAGCAGTGAAGGAATAGCCATCCGTGCAGGTCATCACTGTGCAATGCCTCTTATAAATAAAGTTCTTCAGGAACCTGCTCTTGCAAGGATAAGTTTCTATCTCTATAATACAGTAGATGAAACAGAACTGGCAATAAATGCCCTGGAAAAAGTAAAAAAGATACTGGGCATAAAACACGGCAAATCCCAATAATCCAACATCATCCATACAGCACAGCTGCTGAATCTTCCCAAGCCTTTATTCTCCCTGCAATATGTAGAAAGTTGACATTTGAACTCAACGTACCTGGTTTTATTCCATACTGAAGAACATTATGAGATGTTTTCGTCATTAAGACATTTTATGATTTCGTCATTCAGCACGCCTATCTTCGCTTTATGACTATTTGTCAACTTCCTACCTGCAATATGGCTATACGATATTATTATAAATCTATTTATCTTCTATTTTTATCTGACAAGCAGGACTAACAAGGTATGATCTGCAAAACAATGAGCAATCCAGGTCTAATATCCAAAACCCGATGTATATGGAAAAAACTAATCCAAATCCTGTTAAATTGCCCTCCGAGCATATCGGCACGCCATTCGGGATTCTCATATCAAAAACAGCAGAAACCGAAATCCATTACAAGACGCTTTCAATGGAGAGGTATGAAGATACTCATTTTTCTCCAATAGTAAATATTCTATCATGCTTACCTATAGCCCATAAACCAACAATATCTCTTATAGAAAGGCACCAGGCATTTACTAGCAGACATCCTGTACATTATGAGATATATTCATTATTGAATCCCAATAATGAAAGTGTGTTCATAAGAAGATACACAAGCCTAACTGGAAAATATGACGATATAAATAGCTCTAATAAAATGGCAAGAAACCTCATAATGCTAGGTAAAAGCATGGTTACTCTTCATACCGGGTTCCATCCACAGTGCCATGAAGAAGGGATAAAAAGACTCCTAATCTGCATATCAAGAGAAATTGCCTCGGCAATCGAAGGAGGAACTTCTAACTCTCTAAAAACTACAATAAGATCTGCTAATTAATCATAATGTAAGGAGAAAATGCAGGGGGTGAGATTTGAACTCCTGCAGCCCTAACGAATGTGTGGTCGGTTCAGTTGTCGCCAACGTTCGTTTAAGCTAGATGCTATTTTCAAAATCTTCGAGCTTTGCCAGCAGGTCGTTTTTCAGTTCCTCCCAGCTTTTTGGCCTATGTGCCGCCGGGATAAATGGATTCGTGAGATTGCGCATCTTCTTCGGGTCGCTCTTTTTCAGACGAATGACCATCCTCCGCATGAACGAATCCACTGTTTCTGAACTGCCTTCCGATTCCAGCATTAATCCTATCGCAGTCTTGAGCACATTCCCAGAGCACATTGGAAACGCCATGTGGACGTCATATACATCTTTGCCTTCTGTGCGTGTTGCTAGTGCGTTCATCTTACGTGCAGTCAAATCCTCTATGGAGTACATCTTTATGCCACTTATAGAAGAATGTGTGAATTCCGAGACTATCTGATTGGTCTCCACTGGTCTGGATGTGAGAAGTTTTTTTGGAGCTATATCGATTCTAACGTGATCATTGGCGCCCAGCGGAGTTTCGTACATGCAGTAAAACTGCATCGTGGTGCGTACTCTGCGGAAATCCGTAATCCTGTATCCTTTAAGGCTGCTTGCCAGGCTTTTCGAAAATCTGGAGAGTTCTTCACTTGCATTCTTTGTCACCAAGTCAAAATCAGCATCTTCTGAAAACCTCTGGGTTTTCTGCAGATACGCTTTGTTCAGCGCAGTCCCGCCCTTGAACACCAATGAGTCTGGTTTTTGGGCAGCAAGTGCGGCTATTTGGGATATAACCTCTACAAGATGAAATTCTTTGAATACGAATTGAAGCGGGAGCCCATAACGAATTGCAATTGTCCTGCATATTTCCAAATCTAATTCCATGTTAGTCGATCCCTGCCTGTTATCACTTTTTTAACCCTGTCAAATTTGCTGCGCGTCCTTTTTGAGACAAAGCGGTTTACATATGAATCAAATTCTTTCAGCTCTTCTACGCTTAATTTTGCAGCTCTATAAGCATCAATAAGCTTATCTCTCCCGATTGAATATCTCTCTAGATAAAGGCAGTCAAATAAGGTCTTTGCTCTGGTGGAAACCGTTAAATTTCCGACATTTTCGAACCCGATGGCTTTCTCTTTCATAGCAACAGCTCTGAATTCATAGGCTCCGATTGCCATCGATGCCGATCTGTGTGTTGTCACTACCGTTACAAGGAACGGAAGCTCAGTGATTAGCTTGTGCACATACAATGCGCTTGAAAATCCAAGGTACCCATTGTAGGTATACTGCGCAGCTGCGAATGCGTCTCTTATCGGATTTGATGAATATACGCCACGTTTTAGGCGGATGACCTTACCTGACTTACTCAACCTGCTCAGTGTGGTTTTCAGGGTAGAGTTATCGCAGAGCCGCAGGCTCTCCAGAGTCTCCAATCCAGCGATGCCGTCTGGTGAACTTTCAACTATGTGCCTGAGCCTTTCAGTTAAACTATCCACATATCAATAATAAACAATATGTTTATTTAAAGCTTTTGCTTATCCAGATACAGAGAGGTTTTAGATGGTGCAGGGGGTGAGATTCGAACTCACGAATCCACAAAGGAAACGGGCCCTAAACCCGTCACATTTGGCCAGGCTCTGCAACCCCTGCATGATTTATTATTTCTCTCAGCAGGTATTATATTGTTTGTCTTAATAATTATTATCGTAAATAAAAAAGATGTTAACGTGCTTACGACAAAATATGTAAGAGATAATCTGGAAAGGATAAAATCTTCGATGGAGCGGCGTGGAGGCAACTATCCCCTGAATGAGCTTCTCAAGCTTGATGAGGAACACCGAAAGATGCAGACAGAGATACAGGAATTAAGGTCAAAGAGAAACACCGGCAGCGAAGAGATTTCCAAACTAAAGAAGGAAGGCGCAGAAATTAGCGAAGACAAGATAAATAATCTAGCAGAGATAAAGGAAAAAATAGAGTCATTGGAAAAAAAAGGCGCTGAGACAGAAACCCGGCTAAACGAGCTTCTCTGGAATCTTCCTAACAGTATTGACATTACAGTACCTATAGGAAAAGATGACAGCGAGAATGTTGAAATAAGAAGATACGGCAAGGCTGAAAAGCGCGAGATGAAAAGCCACGACGAGATACTTGAGGGATTA
>JAKBPE010000028.1 GCA_021829835.1 bacterium | reverse complement strand
TTTGTCAAGTTCCTAATAGTAATGATTGCTTAGGGTGATTGACTGGGATATAAACAAAGAGAATTGCCAAAGACTCTGAAGATAGGAAGCGATTCGTTTGAATTTGTCAGCACAAGAGTCTACGATTCTGTCTCCGTCTATCGTGGCAAGGACACTTTTATGCGCATGGGGCCTCGCGAGCTTGTCAGGAAGGAACTCGAGCTGCATAGAGAACTTTTATCAAAAGAATTCCCTGTACCAGAGATCGTGAAGGAAGGCGAGACTGAAGGCAGATATTTCTACATTGAGAAATCAGTTGGCACTTCCCTGCTAACCTACGCCTTTCAAGATGACTATCTGAAGAAGGGACAGATTTCGATGCGCAATTTCTCAACATTTCTCAATCTTACCAGAAGGTTTGCAGACGCCCAGCTATCAACTGTAACTTCAGGAAGGCCTGGGAGCGATTTTCGCCAAGGAATTTATCTTCCTTACATAATGACTGAGTTTCCTGAGCTCAAGGATAGTATTAAGGAGGCATTTGATATGCTCAATGACAGAGTATCGGTTTTCCCTACAGTTCTTACTCATGGTGATCTGAATCCACACAATTTCCTTAAAGAAGGAATTATTGATTTTGGTTCAGCTTTTCGCGGTTACGCGGGGTACGATGTGGTAGGGAACATTTACCATACCTATCTATTTCCTAAAACAGGGGATTATGAGAATATGAGAAGTTATGAATTCACCAGTCAACAGTTCATAACATATTTCAAGGCAATTGATGAAATATACGAAAAACATGGATTACCTAAGATATCCGACTATCAGAATGACTTCCTCCTTGCCAAGACAATCTGGTCAGCGGCCCGAATGATCTATAGACCCAAAATGCAGAAATGGCGTTTTGACCTTCTGAAGAGGCTGACATTGGATTATCTTAGAGGCAAATCTATATTGGAAACCATGAAGACATTCCCTTCCTAAGGCATGGAGCTACCTAACGAGCGAAGCGAGTTGGTCAGCGGCGAGCTAACCGATAAGTATTTTTTGGGAGCTATCCCAGCATTGCAGCTAAGAGACATCAAGGCCTCAAGGAACAGGAAGCAAGCTAAGCAGGTATCTTTGGAAAGAGGAGGTTTCTAGCTCTTTACAAATTCTGACCTGCCTATCCAATATAAGCTGGCGGCAGGTATTTTGGCATTTGCCTTCATGTCTTTCAACCTGTATGTCCAGGTAAAGTCGGATAATGCCTTCAAATACCCTTGTCAGCAACATTTCGTCACAAATAACGGCAATATTCGGTGATTTTCTGGAAAATAAGGCACAAAAGACTTGAATCCGCGCTGGTAAGACGTGTTTGACGAACTGTATCACACATTAGGATTAGAGGCACGAATATCATTTGACGAGATTGGGTTTATAATATCCTACCTCCAGATTAGATTATGGGAGGAGTAATTGGAATAGATTTGGATGGCGTCCTAGCCGACTCAGTTTCAAAATGGTTACAGTATGCTGAGAAAGAACATGGGATAAAAGCATTGAAGAAAGACATAATAAGATATGAAATATCAGAAGTTTTCACTTCTCTAACTCACGAGGAAGTATTAATGGGTTTTAAAGAGATATGGAAAGATTATCATGCAATAGGGATGGAAAGTCAGGATATACCTACAATATTGGATAATCTAAGGGATAAGTTTGAAATCTACATAACCACTCTGAACAAAAACGAGAATGTTAGACACTGGTTAAAAGATAATAAAATAGCGTACCGGAAGCTAATCGTCTTTGACCACCATTATGAAAAACACAAACTTGAAGAAGTAAGTATTTACATAGATGATTTTCCAGAAGTCATAACTAGCGTAGCAAAAGTAGGTAAGACAGGCATTCTGTTAAGGCAACCTTGGAATGAAGAATTTGCTAAAGAAAACAAGTCAAAGAATATTAGGATTGCGGACAATTGGAGGCATGTTGAAGAGATATTATTAGATATTAAATAATAGAGAAGAATTTGATTTCGTGCAGGCTTTATTTTCGCTTGCACACCAATCCGAATCCATGTGATAGAAGAGAGTGTGTGGTATTATAACTGTGTCGAAATCTAAGGAAACGGAAATTCTTAAAAATATAAGCAGAAATCTAAAAGCTGCTGAGCGGCATCAGCCATGCCCGGCCTGCAAGCATGATATTCGACTGCTCAATAAGTTTGTTCTGTCCAAGCTGGCTTCTATAGAAACAGATAGCGATTTGACCAAAAAAGAAAGAAAAACATTAGAAGCAGTAGATTTCATAAACGAGATGACGAACGCAGGAATTGCAGTAGCCAAGAGGGTAAGCCCGCTGACTAGAAAGATAGCTGTGCCATCAATCTATGGTGTGGTATTATTAAAGGAGAGGCAAGCAAATGAAGACACCAAAAAAGACTTGGTTTCAGCGTTTGAACTTATCTCACAACTTAATCAATCTGAAAGAGATTACAAGCACATAGCAGATGTACTGTCTTCGTTTATAAAAGCAGTAAACTTCAAACTCAGTATCGACCCTACATTATTCTACGTTTTTGATAAGGTTATCAGATTAGGCTACAAAACAAAAATCCTAAACATTACAGGGTATACCATAATCATGTTCAAAAAACTAAAGCGATCACTATGAAACCGATGCAAGTACTTTACCTTACGTGACGTCCTTCCACCCGTAAACAGTGTGGGCTTTCCCTGCGTTCATGCAGTCTTCAAAAGAACGTTCTCTTTTCTCAGAAGGTCATTCTCGTTCAACAAGTCTGCATAAGATTTGTCCATCCGGTTCGCCGAAATCTATTCGATGTTGATAATGGAAACCTTTCGGAGAATTACGAATAGTGAACGTTCAACTCATTTTACTGTAAAACTCTAAACTGTTACTTTATCTAAGGCTTCTGTGTTAGTTCATCGTTTGCCGTTACCTTGACTGTGTTGGGTGAAACCTGTACTACTTTCACATTAGCTATCCCTTCTGCGGTCATTGGATCTTCAAAACCGCCTAATTTTAGCTTTTCAAGTTTCTTGTCTGGGCTTACTTCATACATGCTGAGTTCAGCATTGAATTTATTTGCAGTGAAATCCTGCGCATTTCCAAATCCGGCAACAACCAGAGCGGCATGATGTTCATTTCCAAATGAGATATTTACATCATTATTGTGGAAATTGCCAGTGTATGTGATCGCGTCAAAAACAGTTTCTTTTTTCCACTCCGGCGTTCCATCAGTTTTTACAGGTATGTTGTTAAAATATACCTTAATTGTATTTGGGTTTATATTTTCAATCTTTATGTCAAACGCCATTTCTATTGGAAAATTAATATCTTCCTTCAATCCATTATATATGAAGGTAAGTACTGGTGAAGTGTTAGTTACATGTCTATCTTGTGATGTCATTGAGATTTGAAGCGCAGGTATAGGCATAATATCCATATGTGTATTTCCGCGCATAGTCTGAATAGGAGTTTCGGAATATTTCAATTTATATATATCTGCACCATCCATAACCTTCCAATTATCTCCTCCTTCATGTATGAAATGTTTCCAATTATCTCCTCCTTCATGTATGAAATGTTTTATATTCTGCAGCCATAAGGATACATCAGAATTTTCCTGTACTTTATTTAGGGGTTTGTTCATCGCTGCGTCACTCAGAAGATTTGGGTCTTCTACCAATTCAGTTTCTTTTCCTAAATGTGCAAAAACGTTCAGCTGGATTGAGAATCCGTCATACAGTGGAGCCTTTTTAAATTCCGGGGATGTGAATTTGTAAGATATGCCTTCCGGTTTCTCGTATATCTTCGCAATTGCCAGTATTTCCTTTGTAGGCTTGCCTTCTGTGATAGCAATTCCTTTTGCTGCGCCTGCGCCGGGATTGTAGTCTTTAAGCTCCTCTGAATTTCCAGGTGTTGTCAAGCTCAAGCCTATCAGGACAGCAATCCCAACTTTCTTGATTCTTTGCCATGAAGCCGTATGTTCATTGGAAGTTTCTTTTTCTTCAGGAGATTTTGATGTGGAATTTCGCGGTTGTGGAACAGGCTTACCTACTCTTTTTGCAATTTCCTGAAGGTAATCCTGCAAGCCCCTATCGGTAGAAAGTGTATTGTCAGTAGTTTTCTCGACAACTTTTTGAGATTGTTTTTTCTCTTTGTCCATCATTACTCATCTTATGTTATGATTTAAATTCCTTTGTGGTGTGGTATCCTGAAGTAGCTAGAATGAGAAAGTGTTATTGGTTTTTATAGCGCTCTGGTATGCAATTCTTCAGAGCTATGCCTGCATTTAGCTTAATTTCATGCAGATATGAACGCTTAAATATCACATCTGAGATACCATATGATATTATGCTCTGGTGACATGCTTATTTGGCAGGTCGGAATTTGTTTGGTCTGAGGAATTGATTTGGATAATCTTAATATGTTAAAAGAGGAGTTCAGAAAAGGCTTTAAAGATATTTTAGTATCCAGAAAATTTGGTCCTGAGGTAGAAGGCATACTTTTTGACCCTAAGACACCTTTTGATGTGCCTTCTGTTGAGAGATTGGCTTCTTTTTTCGATAATATAGCCATGAAACATCCCAATTTGTCTTTAGTATACGAGGAGCTGTTAATTGATAATAAGGTAGTCTGCAATTTTCCTACCGGAGCCAAGATGTACTTGAATAATTATGAAGTGGATATAACGACAGATATGTCTAGATGTACATTTGAGATTACGGTCCCGCCTAGCAGCAGGATGGAGAAGCTTGAGAAAAATGTCAAAGAGATTTTAGAAATAGTGATGAAGGGGGCAGAAGATACAGGTCTTATGGTTCTCGGTTTGGGGTGCCATCCTTTTGCTAAGCGTTCGTTTGCAAATGTAATGCCTAAAAGAAGATATAAATTAATGGGAATGAGGTATCATGAAAAGGAGCTTCTTGGGCTTTCGATATCCGCCGCTTCTCAAGTACATGTAGAGATAAATAATGCGGAATCTGGAAAAATCTTGAATCTTTTGAATGGATTCGTTCCTGTTTTGATAGCATCTACTTCAAATTCGACTATTGTTGAGGCAGAACTATCCGGTTACAAAGCTTACAGGGAGATTGCATGGGATGAGCACACGAGTAAAGGGAGCATAGAGAAGGAGAGAATAGGGATACCTAGAATTTTTAGAAATTTGGATAGCTATTTTGATTATTTGGCAGACCAACGAATGATAATATCAAGAAGACAGTTTGAAGGAAACAGCACATATGTTTTATTCGGAAAGGAGTCGCCTAAAGTTTCAGAGTTTACATATACAAACCAGGCAAGAGTATATAGAATGGACAACGGAAAGATAGCCACTGTGGGTCCCGACATTGAAGATATTAGATTTCTTGAGAGTACAATATGGCCTGATGTGAGATTGAGGTCTAGGTTTGGAACTGCGGAATTCAGAGCGTGTGATTTCCAGCCTTCAACAGATGAACTATTAGCAATAATATCAGCATTAACAGGAGTGGTAAGGAATAGTGAAAGAGCTGCACACGCGTTGGAAGATTATAATTTGGATGAAATCAGATTGGCAAGAAAATCTGCCATAGAAGAAGGATTTTCAGGAATGATAAAGGATCAGAAACTCAGTACTTTTGCAAGAAAGATGATACATATTGCATATGACGGATTGGAAAAAGGTGAGAGAAGATTTCTTGTACCCATACTTAGAAATATTGAAGAAGCAAAGAGTCCGGCAGATAGAACAAGGGATTTCCTCAGAGATGAGTTGAAAGGAGGAATTAGATCTGCAAGTGACATCGGTAAGTTTGTAGATAGACATAAATTTAGAATATAGAGAGATAGGATTTACTGTTTACTCGGTTTTCTAACACAGATTTTGTTTTTAGAGCATTACGGTACAGGAGGCGGCGCTACGGATTTGTTGCTGTTTCCTTTTATTACTATTATATTAGATGCAGTCATAGTATTTCCATTACTGTTTGAAGTGGTGGAAGAGAGATTAGTTGATGAGTTTTTAGATACAGTATTTGTTTTGTTGATATTGGAAGAGTTATTATTCACAGATATTGTGGTAGTATTAGCACCGGTTGCTTTTTGGTTGTAATTGAGATGTAATGCGATATATGCTGCCAAAAATAGTATTACTAATGCAATTATAGTTATAGTAACAATTTTCATATTGTTTCTTTCAATTTTTTCCATTTTAGGGTCTGCCGTTCCTTCTGATGGGCTTGTTTCCATTCTTTCATCCGTTTTGTTATTTTCCATAAGATCAGCTTGGCAAAGATGGTAGTTGAACAGCGGCAGGATTTCCTAGTCTGCAGCTGTTTGCTACATTTAACAGATAGCCGTGGCCAGGTGTAAGGAAAGTTGCATTATAGTAACCTGATTCATTATTGTAGCCATATGGGCCGCTAATTATGCCGCATGTTCCTCTGATATTGTTGATAAATGAACCATCGTAAGGCACACCTATTATATTCCATCCTGGAGATAAGACAGGATAGTCTAATTTGGATAAAGCTGTTCCATTCATAGTTATCTGACAGGTTGAATTCATATCGACCCAGTATCCTGTGCCTGCTTGTACATTGGAATTGTTAAGTTCGATATAATTGCCATCTGATAGCTGCCATACTGGGCTTTTTACATCGTTATAGGTACATCCTTCAGGATAGGTATTTAGTGATGTTATTTTACTCATGGGAAATGAGAAAAGGTTCCAACCTGGATTTAGAATAAGAGTATATGATGCGTTGCTTGAATTTGACACTGGGATAGTTTGGTTTATTTTTGTAAATATGGCAGTTTCGTTTATGTTGCCATTCATAATCACAGTGATATTTTGATCTGATCCGGTGTAACTTCCGGCTCCTGTACCGATCCAATCTTCAAGCTCATATCCGGATGAAGGTATTGCGTTTAATTCTATTCTGGTGCCAATTTGTGATGTGCAGTAAGTACTTGGCCCAATATAGGGATACTGGGTAGGGGGCAGAGTCATATTTGATTGAAGGTTACATGAACCGTTTAGAGAGAGACTTCCGTTTAAAGATGAGCGTACAGCGAGTGCCACTATAGCTTTTTCAACACTTTGATAGTTCGCAGTGAATGTTATCGGGCCTGATACTGTGATGTCAGGATGATAGCAGGATCCTCCCGGAAGTGATGCGCCGTTCGATTCCCAGAAAGAGAAGTTGTATCCTCCTGCGCCGTGCCATGGTGCAGTGCAGAGATATTGTATCACTGTACCTGAAGGAAGATTTACAGATGCGGAAGATGTGCCTGCAGGGATGCTCGTGCATGTTGTTCCGTTCTCTCCTGGTGTTCCTCCGTTGTATGAAGGACTGAAGCATGCACCCCAGTAGTCTGATGCGGAACCCGGAGATGTCTGGATTGTTACAGGATATATTGAGCTATTGCTCTGGTATATTCTTTGTATTGAAGTTGTGGGAGTGAATAGTTGTATATCTGCAGTTTTTTGTGAAGAGTAAGTCGAAAAAGATTTCGGCACATATATTCCAAGTTCGGAACCTGAAGCGTTTATTATTACTGCTTGCTGATTGCCTATTGGTCCTGCTGAAGTTATATTTGTAAGAACTCCGTTTTTGTAGATTGCAAGGGCAACATTCGAGATAGTAGAATTGGATTCTCCAATGCCATCCAATGTTACAGTAAATGGTCCGTCAACTACATTGCCACCCAAATAGACAGATTGCATCTGTGTAGCTGGCAGGAATAATTGTACATCAACTGAATTGCGATTGCTTGGATTGGTTAGCGTCGAACCTGAAGGGCTTAGTTCTGCATATACTTGGGATTCCATATCAACTCCAGAACTTCCGCTTGCCATATGCGATACCCAGTAGAAACATGCATTGCTTGTGCGGAAATTGATATTTAGAGGTTTGAAGATAGGTTGATTCTGATATCCGTTGCTTGGTTGATTGAATGAAGAAGTGTAAAGTAATTGCCAATCCGATGGAACTGTGAAAGAGCCAGCATAAGTACTGAAGGTATGACTATTGCATGAAGAGGAGGTAGGAGCCATATAATATGAATAGTTTATAGCATAACCGCTTCCTGAAGAGATGGTTCCTGAGGATACAGTACCATATAACCCTAGAAGGGTATATTCGGATCCTGTATAACCGTTATTAGGATTTATGTTGAATGGCTCAACTACAGTTGTAGGAGCTGGACCTGTCTGTACTTCGCATCCGGTATTATGATTGAAGCATATCTCACCATCGAGAGCTTCAGCAGTGGTTTCCTGTGAGTTAGATACTGGAGCTATCTGATTATAAGTTATTGTAATATTCGCGGATGCGACTGATGTGCCGTTCTGTGTTCCGAAATTCATAAGCATGAAGAGGCAGTTTGAAGGTACTTGAAGAGGCACAGGATAATTTACATTTATAGGTACTACAAGGTTTTTACCAGAGTTTGTTGTGACAACTTTGATATTTGCTGAGTATAATCTGCTTAATGCGACATATGTCCCAGCCATGGAGGCGAGATTTGGATAAGACGCACCGCTGCTTGTTGGGCACCCGTTAAGAGAATATCCAATTTGGAATAGATTCTGATCAAAAGTATTTTGGTTATTGCCAATTGAGATGTTGCCAGTAATACTTCTAATTTGGATAGGGCCGTCAACTGGAAACCCATATATCTCTGCAGTATAATTTCCTTGCCACGTGTATGAAGCAGTACGCTTGATCGGTAACGAATATGTAGCTTGGATTGTGTTGTTTGGATGGAAGATTTCTGGCACATATGTTCCAAGTTCCGAACCTGAAGCGTTTGTTATTGCAAATTCGTGATTGCCTATTGGTCCTGCTGAAGTTATATTTGTAAGAACTCCGTTTTTGTAGATTAATAAATCAACATTTGATGATTCGTTCTGATTGATATTTGAAAGATTATCAAGCGCTACAGTTAGATTCCCTACTGATAGCGTAGTATTCATAGAAGGGTATGCAGCAGGAGCAGGTGTTGAGACCTGATTGTAGTTTGCAGTGAATGTTATCGGACCTGATACTGTGATGTCAGGATGGTAGCAGGATCCTCCCGGAAGTGA
>JAKBPE010000027.1 GCA_021829835.1 bacterium | reverse complement strand
GATTTGTTCAAATGTTTATTGAACTCTCGTAGGCCTAAGCCAACGGATCTTGAGTCCGCCGCATTTGACCAGGCTCTGCCATCCCTGCAACATCTATAAGTTTTGTCGCACCATATATAAAAAGGGTGCGTTGATTCAACTACCATATATTACATTGCCCCATATATATTACTTTCTATTTGGCAAATACACTTATAACGACAAATGATATACGATATTATTGAAGATGGTTTTTATTTATGGAAGATGGAAAAAAAGAATTTGTGAGGCCCAGGCAGGGATTAGACAAAAACGTGAAGATAGAGAAGATATCTGAGACAAAGTTTGTAATAAGAAGGGAAGAGATATCAGGAATGGAGAAGGACATAGACATATATGCAAATTCCGAGATGCTTAAAAGAATGATGAATGACAGAACATTGAGCCAGGCTTCAAATGCGGCAACTTTGCCAGGGCTCGTAAGCAATATGAAGGTAATGCCTGACGGCCATGAAGGATATGGCTTTCCGGTCGGGGGAGTCGAAGCCTTCGATGCTGAAGAAGGGATAATATCCCCAGGGGCAATAGGTTTTGACATAAATTGCGGAGTTAGACTGATAAAGACCGAACTCTCTGAAGAGGAGATAAGAAAGAATATTGGTGCTCTCTCAGATAGGCTTTTCAGGAATGTGCCAAGCGGTGTTGGGAGCAAGATGAAGCTTGGTTTTACCGAGAAGGAGCTTGAGAGAGTTTGCGAAGAAGGAGTGCAGTTCATAATAGACAAGGGATATGGTTCAGAAATAGACATAGAGCATACTGAAGAGAATGGCTTCATGGAAGGTGCTGACTTTTCTGAAGTAAGCAAAGATGCTAAATCAAGAGGCTTATTCCAGTTGGGAACCCTTGGTGCTGGAAATCATTTCCTAGAGGTACAGAAAGTGGAAAAGATTTTTGATAGGGAGACCGCTAAAGGATATGGGCTTTATCAAGGGCAGGCAGTTATAATGGTACATACCGGATCAAGAGGATTTGGGCATCAGATATGCAGTGATTATCTAAGGCTACTTGTGGAATACCAATCAAGACATAATATTAAATTGAAGGATCCCGAATTAAGTTATGCCAAGATAGGAAGCAAGGAGGCTGATGGATATCTTAAAGCTATGAAATGCGCTGTAAATTATGCATTTACAAACAGGCAGATTATAATGTCATCTATAATAAAGAGCTTTGAGGAAGTGTTTGGCAGAAGCTCTGACAGCCTGGGAATGAGTCTCCTTTATGATGTTTCCCACAATATAGCCAAACTTGAGGAGCATTCTATAAACGGTGTCAGAAAGAGAGTTTATGTACATAGGAAAGGAGCCACCAGAGCATTCCCGAAAGGCCATAGAGATCTGCCTAAGGCATATAGAAGGCTTGGTCAACCCGTACTTATACCTGGAAGCATGACTACAGGAAGCTACATTCTCGTTGGAACTGAAGGAGCTATGCATGAAACGCTGGGATCTTCATGCCACGGCGCAGGCAGGGTAATGTCAAGGCATCAGGCCATACGGGAAATACCTGTAGCTAAAACCCTAGGAGAATTGAAAAAAAAGTCAGTTGAACTTAGAATAAGAAGCATGAAGCTGGTAAGCGAGGAAGCTGAATGGGCATATAAGAACATTGACGATGTGGTAGGGGTTGTTGAAAAGGCAGGGATAGCTAAAATAGTCGCCAGATCTGCGCCTTTGGCAGTGATAAAAGGCTGAATGCACATTAGCTTAATGTGATTATAGCAGAATAACAGGGATATGTATAATGAAGAGCTTCCTTATAATTCAGTTTCTTTCATGAATTTTTCAATTTTTAGCAGAAGGTATCTTGAGTCCGGCATATTTACTCTCGAATTAAGCCGTTCTAGAATGGACTTTGCTTCCTTGAATCTTTTCAGCTTGACATTGTTTTTTGCAAGATAATATAATGAATTTGAATTGCCTTTCGATACCATATTGAATATCTTCTCGGGCTTTATGCCGTTTCCAGAATCGACTTCGAAGGCTATCTCAGCATATTCGACTTCAAGACCTTTTGATATTCTGCTTAAGGCATTTAAGAATTTTTTTGCTTTATGATAGTTTTTCAGTTTCAGGCATGAGAAAAATGCAAGATAAATCAGGTTTGAATCCGAAGGCATCTCCAGGTTGGGTTCTGCCATCCTTATCAACTTGTAGAACAGAGTCTTGTATTTTGAAGTTAGGTCAAGTGAATGGTATATATTTGAAGAGTTCTCTTCCATGAAGCCATGCCTGTTATAATCTAGATTGTAATAATAGGCATCGGCCAGATTTCTGTATATTGAAGCTGCACCAAACAGCGCCGCTGGATTTTGCTGAACTTCAGCATATTTAAGTATTTTGTCTAAAGTCTTTTCAGCTTCCGCAGGATCATTGCTTTCAATGAGCATCTGGATTGCATAGAATTTATCAGAAAGAGAATTCTCGGGGATATTCTCATCTAAGAGATTATACGCCTCGCAGAAATGGCAGAAGCCGGTATCCTTATCAGACATCAGGATGAATGACCCGCAGCAATAGCATGTAGCTGAAGGATTTGCAGTAGTGGAAATAGGCCTTATATAATCCTGTTTTTTCATAAATCCAGTTGGATTGATGAAATTTTAACCTTTTCGCTGGATTTGTGTTACTCTTTTCTACATAGACATTTCAAAAACAATAAATATCTGGAATGGTTGCTAATAAACGGTGTATGGCTTGTCGCAACATGCAAGAAGGTTAGAAAGAAGAAGTGCTTTTGCACCTGAGAAAACAAGAATTCCCGAAGAGAAAACAGAGGTGTATCGAAGGCTTGCCTTGTTTCTGGAAAAAGCTGAGCATGCAGAAGAGAGTCATAAGGAAATTGCCATTGGCAATGTAGTCAATGGTATCATGGCATCTCAAGGAAGTAATTTTGGAAATCTTGCAAAGGCTACAGGATTAGAAATCGATGAAATAAGATATGTATTTGCAGGAATATTCAGAAGAGAGGAGGATGAGATTGAAAAACTGAAGAGGATAGCGAGGGCACTTGACACAAGCCTTGAAGAAATAGAGAAAAAGGCTGCTGCTATTAATCCCAATTGGAATGGTGGAATAGGAATGCTTCTAGATAAACTGGAAAAGGTTGTAAATGCTGAACCTGAAGCATTTAGATTTCCCATAAATATAGGATTAGGAGTGAGATATTCCAGGGAATCGAAATCAATTAATAGAGATTTACTTTCTGGAATAAGCCATGTCCCAAAACCATATATAGTGATTTTGGAACATCTTTTAATCCCAAGTGAATTTCTGGATCCTTATCTTTATAAATTGGGGATAGTACTGAATAATACAGGAGAAGGATTTAGGACATTGGGCAATATTATAAACGATAGCATAGGGGGAATTAGAGATAATGAGAGCATAAGGTCATTTTTAAACAGAGCAAAAGAGTTTATAGGAAAAGGCAAAAGCCCTGAGTGGACATTCAGTGGCAGACTGAAGAGATATAGAAAAAGGAGGTAGATTTGAGGATTTGCAGCAATTGCCGTACTTACTTCTTCTTGAAAACTGCAAACATATGCATTCTGTCGAATGGCATTATATCGATAGATTCAAGAAGCTGGAATTTTGGGGATACCTTGTTGAAGAATTCACGATATACCTGTTTAGGCGGCTTTGATACGCTTATGCTTTGAGATTTTATAGCCACATATGCATATCCGCCTCTTTTCAGGAGGCCTCCGTTTAACAGCAGCAGATCGGCCTGGTCTTTTGCAGAAAGATCCTGATAAAGAATGTCGACAGTGCCTACATCCTCTGCATATTCTTCAAGTTTCCTTGCATCTTTGAATATTGGAAACATGTTCTCGCGTTTCTCACAAACTCCCAATAATTGGCGCATATTTCTTTCTGAGAACTCCACACAGTATAGGCTTCCTGCACTTTTTATTATATCGCTTATGTGGCTGCATGTGGTTCCGGTAGCAGCACCCAGATATAGCACATT
This sequence comes from bacterium, assembly GCA_021829835.1. GTDB lineage: Archaea > Micrarchaeota > Micrarchaeia > Micrarchaeales > CABMGC01 > JAJZIZ01. The sequence continues at coordinate 7,000 of JAKBPE010000027.1, read as the reverse complement.
TGAACCTTCGCGGATTTGCATGTTCTTCATAGACTTAAGTATGGATGCGGCTAACTTGCTCCGGTAAGGATTCCATGTCCTATACTCTTTGCCGTCTACAGATATAAGGTCTTCATCATAGACCTTTATGCCTCTGGCAAAATTCTCTGTTGCAAGTTTTCCGTTTATGCGGTATACTCCGTTGAATATCTCTTTTATCTCCATGAAATACGCAGATTTATCTTTTATTATGTTATTTGTTATTTATAGATTAGTATGGCTGTCTTTTCTGAGAAGATGATAGGCAAGGCAATAGATATATGCAGGGAGCCTTATACCGCTTATGAGCTTATAGAGAACTTTGGAAGTGCATCTAAAGAATGCACCGGCGCAGTCAAGACCATAATAAAGGAGGTAGACGCCTCGGAAAAGATAAACAGATCAGAGGAGACAGTCCTTAATTCCAAAAAACCTTATGTTGATAACAGGCTAAACAGTTATTCCGGATTTGTAGAGCTTATAGAGTATTTCAGAAAAGGATTCAGAAGTTGTCTGATAGTCCCAATAGGCACCGAAAAGGATAATTTCGGAGTGCTTACAGTACTTTCAGACAAAGAGGAATTCTTTAGCAAGGACCATATACAAGGCATCTCTACTGCAGCAAGGATAGTAGGAAGAGAGATAGGATTCAGAAAGGAGAGGGAGAAGGAGAAGAGCTTTGAAAGGTATTTTGATGCTGTTTTCGATGGTGATTTCGCACAAATCATAGTTGACAGGAATGGAGAAGTGTTAAAGGCAAACAGGAAAGCCATAAATGCACTTGATTTTGTTTCTGAAAATCTTGAAAAGATGGAACTGGGGAATTTCTTCAGGAAGGTCGTAGATGTGGAAGAGATACTTGCTTCCGGGAAGCCGTTGGAGGTTGAAGAGCCCGAAACAAAGAAAGTATACAGGATTTCAGCAAGGCATATAGACGATAATCTTAGCTGCATTTCATTGCAGGATATAACAGAACTTAGGGAGTTGGAGGATAAATCCGAACTTCCTGATAAAAGTACTGATGAGGCATTTATGCTTCTTGACAAAAATATGAAGATAAGATGGGTGGGTGGAAATTCTGAAGTTCTCAGAACCGATACCGTTAATCTGATAGGAAGAAGGATAAACAGCATTATATTTGAGAAAGACTTGGAGGCATTCGATAGCAGTTTTGGCATTGGAGGAAGCGGAAGGTATAATGGCTATGTTAAATTTTTGCTTGGAAATGGAATGGAAAGCAGGATGAATCTGGAGGTGGGCAGGACAGAGCATGGATTTTACGCAGTGGTTTCCAGAAGTCCGAGCAGATATATAGAAAACCTGGAGAAGGATATTGAGCAGATTATAGAGCTCTCTCCTGAACTTGTAATGATTGTAGATAACGAAGGTTTTATAAGGAAGGCTAACAAAAACGCACAGAAACTGCTTAAGTATGGCAATGATGAATTGTTAGGAATACCTTTCACAAAACTCTTTCCTGACAAGGATAATGTTGAGAGGATGAGTGCTGCTTTCGGGCTTGCAAAGGAAAGAGGCATGCTTACCGATATTTATGCAACTATGACTGCAAAGGACGGTAGTGTTATAAAGTTCACACAGAGCATAAAAACACTTGCAGATATGGAGGGAAGGCTGAGAGGATATCTGATCATAGGAAGAGAGTTGAACACTAAAATGATTATGGAGGAGATGAGAAGCAAGCTTGAGGAGATAACGAGGCACGCCGAAAAGATGAAACAGGAAAGCGATCTTAAGACACAGTTTATCTTCAATGTCTCACATGAACTCAAGACACCAATAACAAATATAAACGGGTATGCAAAACTGCTTGCTGCGGGTATACAGGGAGAACTTACGCCTGCACAGAAAGAGGGAGTAAATACAATAATAACAGAGAATGACAGGCTTATGCAGTTAATACAGCAGATACTTGATGTGGCAAAACTTGAGGCTGGAAAGATAAAGCTGGATTGGCAGGAAGTGGACCTTAACACAATAAGGGAGAATGCAAGCATAAAGTCTCTTGAAGAGATGGTAAGGTCAAAGGGACTCGAGTATAATTTTATTATAGATTATAGTGTTCCGAAGATTGAGGCAGATCCGAACAGACTGATACAGGTATTTGTTAATCTGATAGTCAACGCATACAAATTTACTGAGAAAGGAAGCATAACGATAAGGGCATTCAGGAAAGGCAGAAACATCAAGGTTGAGGTAAGAGATACCGGGATAGGAATAAGCCCCGATGACAGAAACAAACTTTTCAGAAGATTTTATCAGTTGCAGAAAAGAGGACTTACAAAACAGGAAGGATCTGGAACAGGTTTGGGTCTGTCTATAGTAAAAGAGATTGTAACGTTACATGGAGGAAGAGTTGGAGTAGACAAAGAGACCGCAGTTGGCAAAGGCAGCATTTTCTTCTTTACATTACCTATAAGCAGAAAGAACAAGAAAGAAAAAAAACAGAATTGAGTGTAAAATTTCTGCTGGTTGTTAATTATTGCATACCTTTATCTACATCTGGAACTGAAAGTTTTGCAGGTTAGTTTTGCGAGTTAAGGCATATATGCCTTGCAATAGCCTGTTAAAGCGTTCTGGAAGTTGTATGTTTTTTGCAGTGAAGTAGAATTTTGTCCTGCGAAAATGCCTGAGAATTTTAGGTTTGTTACTGCAGCAGTTGAAGGGTCCAGATTAAAGCTTACCGCTACTACTTGAAGAGTTTTCATAGCCACTATCGGAGAATAAGTCACAAAATAATTGGTCTTTGATATCATAGATGCATTTAAGACAAGTCCGGTTGGGGTTACTTGGCTGGCATTCTTGAAATCTAAAGGACCGGTAGGAGACAGATGTACATACTCCACAAGGCTGGTGTTGTACTCCGGAGCAGTACATGAACTGCTTCCGGCATAAAGAATAGTATAATTCTTCATTAATGATCCTATGCTAGTGTAGTTAAGTATCGTGGATATGTTCTGGATGGGAGATAAAGCAGCTGGAGCTGGTTTTGATTGTTGTCCGTTCCCGGAAGATGCAGTTGCAGAAGTTGATGAAGATGAAGGCTTACTGCTGCTCGGCTGTGATGAAACGGAAGTAGTCGTAGTTGAAGGAGGGGTTGGAAGCGTAGCCGTGCCTGTTATGTTGGAATAGAATGATGCAGGATTGCTTATTACTATAGAGGGGCTTGCCTTTATTTTGTATAATGAAGGTATAGGTATAAGCTCTATTTTTGATGTGGAATTTGTTGCAGAGAGAAGAATTATACCAAGATCTGCTGTGGAAGAGAGAGATGTACTGAAGTTTATCTGCTCACCGTTGTATGCTATAAATTCGGATACAGGACTGGTTAGGACAGGAACTTCACTGACATATAGGGTAGCATAGGATTTAGTCGAATTCTTCAGGAATATCGAGAAATAAGGACTTTCTCCGTTTAACCTGAAGTATGAGCTTTTGCCTACTGCAAGGGAAATAGTCTGATTTGAAGAGAGAGTTGGAATCCCATGCCAGGTTAATGCGATATATGCAATTATTGCTATCACTATTGTTGCAAGAAGGATTGTTGTCGCTGTCCTATAGAGGTTTTTATGGCCCGATTGCTGTTTTATTACTGTGATTGTTGGTTCTCTGCCTTGCTCTGGTGTTTTCATGGTTTAGCTATGAAAGAATTATACTTATATAGATTTCGCCTACTGACGGAGCGGCAGATACACTATCATAACCTGTCTTTAGTTTGGATTTGCTTATACATGCAGATGTGATAAGGCATATATTACATTAAGGAGATGTCTAATAGATTCTATGAGAAGCCTTGAGGATGCCGAATCGGATATTATTTCAGTGATTAATGAGAGACAGGAGGTAACATATAATGAACTCCAGAATTTTGCAGAATCCAGGGAGATTGATAACCAATTGCTTAAGAAGAGCCTCGATGTTCTGGAAAAGGCGCATGCAATAGCTTCCAGAAGCAGTGGCGGGATATTGACTTATTATATACTTACCGAGAAGCCCACATTCAACAGGATAATGATAGTGGAAGACGACAAGAACATAAACAAGCTGATGGCGCTATCCATAGGAAAGGGGTTTGAGATAGCTCAGGCCTATGACGGCCTGGAAGGGCTTAAAAAAATAAAGTACGAGAAGCCTGACCTTGTTGTGCTTGATCTGATGATGCCCGGAATGGATGGCCTCGAGATATGCCAGAACATAAAGACAGACCCTAACCTGCATGATACTGTAGTAATTATTGTAAGCGCCATGGACGCGACTTCCAATAGATTTAAGGGAATAAAGTACGGTGCTGATTATTATATAAAAAAGCCTTTTGACCCTATGGAGCTTAAGAGCCTGGTAACCATATTTTTAAGGAAAAAAGGCAAGAAGTTTGATCCTCTCATAGACCTGCCTAATGAAGACAGGATATCTGAAGCTGTTGAGTCTGCGCTCAAAGACACTCAGAAGGATTATGAAATGGGAAGGCTGAAGGTTGATGGCATATCCGGCTTTGCAGCCAGATTTGGGAACTCCTCCGCTATAACCATACTTAGGCTTGTCTCGCAGCTTCTTCAGGACAGTGCCAAAGAAAAAAATGTTTTTGTAGGATTCCTTAATGGAAATGATTTTGTGATTGCCGGAGATAAAAACGCCGTAGAAAAGACAGTGTCATCAATATCTTCTGATTTCAATGCTGTGCTTCCGTTTATTTACCAGGGAGAAGGCTATAAGCCCATTGAGATGGGAATGGATGATATTTATGGTGCCGAAAAGCCCAGGCTAAGCATACAGTATAACGAAATAAAGAAAAATCAGATAATAGAAAGGAGGGCCGAGGTTCTCGAAAAGAAGGAAAAGGACGGAGTCAAGGCAATAGGAGCTTACACTTACGAGGAACTTAGACATATGCTTGGCGGAGAGGATATTGATATTACCATAACAAGGGATCCGAACTACGGAGTGAGGCTTTCCATAGGCAAAAAAAGTGATGAAAAGAAAGGAGACGGCAGGCTTGACAAGGTTTAAAGAAAGTTATATACCTCGCTTCATTCCGGCATATTTCTTATGACTATCTTTTTCTTTTAGATTTTTTTCCCTGATGCCTTTCTTTTTTTGCTTCCTGGAGATGCCTTGACCGCTTTCCTTCCAGCAGGTCTGTAACGTGGGATTCATATACAGGCCTGTCATCTCCAGAATTTTGCAGGGCTTCGCTTTCAGTAAGCGTCTTGGAGAGAAGGTCGTTTATATGTTGGCTCAGCATCAATGCTTTGAGCTTATCTGCGCTTTTTTTTGCAGGCTTGGCATGTTTTTTTGTTTTCGCCATGTCGGTCAGGTTTAATATCAAAGCATATAGGTATATATTACTTGTTTTGTTAGAGTTGTTTTGGGAATTACATAAACGAGTTTGTAGACAGAGTAAAGACGGGTATACCGGGTTTTGACGAACTTGTAGAGGGAGGAATACCTAAGGGATTCAATGTACTTCTAGTAGGTCAGCCTGGCGCAGGGAAGACCATCTTTGGATTGCAGTACCTTGTGAATGGAGCAATGGAGGGGGAGAATGGCCTCTATATATCGCTTGACAGCCCTAACGAGATGGTAAAGAGCCAGGGGAGGAGATTCGGATGGGATGTTGATGGACTTGAGCGGGAAGGAAGGCTATCTTTTCTCAGAGTGCCACTGGACAAGCCTAAAATAAATCTTTTCGATATAATGAAAGATGAAGTGAGTTCCTCTGGGGCTAAGAGGCTTGTCTTTGACAGCCTTGTAGATTTCTCTATAAACGCAGATCAGTTTGTAATACCGCTTTCTAAGGAAGGAGGACCAGTAACAAGCGAGGAAGACCAGAATGTGGTCGAGAGATACAACAGGATGAAGTATGGCATGCTGCCAGACAAGGGTAGCGACAAGAATACTGCAATATACAGAGGAGGATCTGAAAGGCGGATTACATATTTAGTGATAAATGAACTTTCAAAGCTTGGAACAACCAACATAATAATAACTGACGAGAAGATGGAAGGAGAACACTTTACAGTAGACGGAGTCAGTGAATATGTATGCGATGGAGTCATAGTAACTTACAACCAGCTCATAGGTGCAAGGAGGGAAAGGACGCTTGCCGTGCTGAAGATGAGAAATACTAACAACAGCCCATACATACACGATCTGATTATAGGAAAGAACGGTGTGGAGATAAAACCTGCAGAGGAAGTCTACGTATAATGGCTCAGGCTTACAGCAAAAGAATAAACTTCTAATTTCTCTCGTTTATTTTTTCATAACATTATTATATTCTTGCTTTTTATAGATAATAGGGATTTTGGCGGATGATAAAATGATTAAAGAATCATACGACGTAGTTCTTGTAGATTTTAGCGGAATATTGCCGTTCAGACTCGAGAAAGACAGTGTTTTCACAAAGCAGGAAGTTGTAGCCCTAGAAAAGCTTAAGGATTTCATAGCAAGCCTGGAATCTGAACTTAAATACGAGTTTGTATATCTGGGTATGGATTTTATAGAAACAAAGCTCTTCCACAGAATGATATTGAAGGACGGAATATTGGAACTTTTGATAGGAACCCCGATTACGCTTATGGGCCATTTCAGGGAAGAACAGAGCGCTATTGATTTCCGCGATTCGCTTGAAAAAACATTAAGTAAAACGCTGCCTGATCTCTTGCAGCCGCTTCTTGAGCAGTCGATAGAGATGAGGAAGATAGCTAAGGAGATAAACCCGGATTACAAGAAGGTTGGATTTAATAAATTGGGAGGGAACTAAATGGAAGAAGGAATGATTTCGAAATGGGTAAAATTGCAGAATGTAAAAGATGTGAAGGAAGGCAGTCTTGTCTCTGGAGGAGGCATGTCGGAAAATGCAGACGCTTATACTGCAGCTAAGGAGGCTTCACAACAGGCACTTGCAAAACTTAACGGTAAAAAACCCACGATTAGCTATGTCTTTTTTTCAGGAGATTATGAT
>JAKBPE010000026.1 GCA_021829835.1 bacterium | reverse complement strand
TGGTTAGAGCGCTAGACTCATATGCAACGCTTTATGAGTGACGAGTATTTTTACGATGACTGCTAAGAAATCTAGAGATCGCGAGTTCAAATCTCGCCTCCGCCAAACTCCTCGGTACAGATCCAGAATAATTCCTGCCAAGCATGGAATCCATATTTTTAAAGCATAAAATAGGGTTCAAAGGAAAGACTGAATACCTCTATCTTGTTCTATAGTTCCAGACGCGTGTATCGGGAGGCTGCCTTCATCAGAATCCTTTGTTATATTTTGGGCGTTCTTTTCTCGCTTGAGGAAGCTGCAAGCTACCTGATTGTGTATTCTCATTATGGCATTTGCAGAATTCGTTGCGAAATTTCTTCTTCTACGCCTACAACTTTACGTCCCTAGCAATCTCTCTAACTTTCTTTTGCAAATTCTCAATATCTTCCTCTAGATTCCTGTTCTCTTCTTCCGTCATCGGAATTTCTTTGCGTTGAGATTCTATAGCAACTAATAATTCTTCGTATATAGGATGCATTCGGGTTGCAACATGAACTTTTACCTAGTCATTATATTGCAAACTGATGCAGAACAATACAAGAAGAATTCTCTCCAAACGGTAACGCTCCCCGCAGAAGTTTATTAAACTTTTGCACCAAAATACTCCTCATGCATAGCTTTAATTATGTCGCTCAGAATACAAACCAGGAAAATACAACACAATCTCCTCAGAACGCATCATCACAAGGAATTCCAAGCAGCAGCGCTTCATCTGGATCTGCTGTAACCTCTGATCCAGTTGGTTCATCATCTCCCTCTCCCAAATCCGGAGGTCACAACCTGATCATTATCGGAGTTGTTGCATTAGTCATAATCGCAGTAATAGCATACTCTGCATATTCAAGATTATCAATAAGCCAGCCAATTTCAACATCAACATCATCTGCAGCATCAACATCATCTGCAACATCAACAGCAACTGGATATGCAAAAATTGCAACTGCCCTTTCCGCAGGCAAGACTGTGACTTTAAGCCAACTTGCAAGCGTAGCAGGCTTTAACATAACTCAAGGAATATCAAAATCAATAAGCGGCTCATCAAACTACAATAGGATATTCGGGAATGACACAAATGTAAGCTATTCAGTTTCAGGAAAGGTTTCAGCATCAATATCTGGAATAATACTTAGCTTCCCATTCAGTTACCTAATAGGCAGCGATACCAATGGCAATTACTCGGTAATAAATGCAAAGGGCAAGATTCTCTCTTCAAACCTATCTTATATAATCGTAAATACTCCTTCTTCATCTTTTATCTGCAGCAATCAAAGCCAATCCCAAAACTTACTGCTCTCTCTTTTAGATTCATCAGTAAGCGGAAATACCCAGCCTCCGCCTTCGGACAACAAATGTGTAGCCAAAGAGATGCCTAAAAAAGAGACAAACCAGACTATCATAGCTTCATATGCTGCCATCGCAAATAACATTGCAAACAATGTTTCGCTAAACGCAAGCAATGTATCATATGTTTCATATCGCGGAAACAGCTGCATATATCTAAAAGGATATATTACCTCGAACAAAATAAAAATAAGCCAGGTACCTTCAGCCTCAAATACAAGCAGCCAACCTTACTTTGTCAAATTCAGCGGACCATACTCAACCTGTATATCAACTACAACCGGTCTTCCTTACAACTTCACCACAACCATGGCGTTAAATCTCACATCCCCTCCTTCCACATCAACCACATCCACCGCTTCTTCATTCACCATATCTTCACTCAATGTGAGTTTCTCGGTAGCTTCAAACATGACATACTATGGAAAAGCAGAATCAACACAGGAATTATCCGCACTTCCTTATCCAATAATAAATGGCACATGTCCGTCAGGCATGACTATAAGCACAATAAACGGAACCTCACAATACTTTATGTGCCAAAATGTAAACATGAACTCTTCAGGATATGTGATGATGGAACTGAGTCCTTCCAAGAACCCTAATTTATTCGGAGTACAGCAATCAAACCAGACCGAAAAAATAAGGATTCTTGGCCTTTACTGTGAAGAAACAAACTCATCTTCAGCATCAATATTCATGCCTGAACCAAATACGACTCTGTTTACTCCTGTAAACATCTCTTCCATGTCCAACCAATCCTTATCAATAACAACAAGATGTTCAAGCACAAGCTTAGGCACCCAATACAATGGTACAGTATATGCGGTAGTAGTTACAAAATCAATCTTCAAACCAAATACTACGGTAAACACAAGCCTCTCAATAGGGACATTCTCGGTTCTGCCTACTATAACCGGCGCTGTGGGAAACAACCCAAACAATGGCCCTGTTTCAAAGAGCGTGATTGTCACAAATCCTTTCTCATCAGGTCCTACAATTATAAGTACAAATTCAACGCCGGCCTATAACTCTGTGGGATGATCGATTCAAATCTCATTCTGTAAAAATAGGTCTTTCGTAAAGAATTACGGAATAGGACCAAATCCTATATTTGAGTAAGAATTTCAGAATAAGAATCTGGGCGCATTCTCTTCATATTAAAGCAATATTTTATTCCCTTAAACTAGTAGCATAACGCCTTTTTTCAGTATTCCAGACTTCGAATAAATCCAGACTGCTCTAACTCCTTAATAAAAAACATTTTTAAGTTCTATCTTTCTCTCAAAATAATGGAAAACAAGCTCTTGCTATCCGGCATCCATCCTCGCTGTGATGCAATTCCTTCAAATTCAGGAAACTTTCTCCTGCTTACTATTGAATTCACTAATTCTGAATTTTCTGGCTCTCTTCCACTCAAGATAAATATATGCCTGTTATTGCAATCTCTTTCTACTGAAATAAACTGCCTTCCCTCTCCAGGATCTAGATATACTTTAATATGATCTCCGTGAATCCTTTCAGGATTCTTTGATAATTCTTCATCATGAAGCCATCCGTTCTCACTAAATATCCTATATCCTCTCTTTCCGCCAACTCCCTTTCCTTTCAGATACAAACTTCTTCCAATGAACTTGTCAAGAATCTTCGGATTTCTCATATCTCTAAAAAACTCTGTAAATGTAAGCTCCTTAAGCATATTTCTGTTTATTATAGATTCATGTTCTTTAAGGCTGATTCTTCTATTAAAATTCCTTATGTATACTGGTGGAAAAATGTCCAACTTCTCAAACTCAGAACTACGTATAAGACTAAGTAAAAGATCTCGGATCTGATCTTTTGCATTTTCAACTATCTTCCTCAGATCCATCTCTTTATTCATATTCCAGCACACATATTATTTTCTCCTGATATGTTATAAATTGCCCATGATGTTTTATAAATTTATTCTATAACTTTCTAAAAACGCAATGCAAAATAAAGCACAAGCCTGCCTTTCCAAGGCTTACCGCTATGCATTTATAAAATATTACTTCTTATCTCATTTTGGGTAAGACAATGCAGGAAAAACCAAAAATAAATCTTGGGCTTGAGGGGATATACTTCACAGAGAGCAGGATAGCGATGATTGATGGAATCAACGGCAGACTATACTACTGTGGATATTCTATAGAATCCCTTGCTGAAAACTCTACATATGAAGAAACATGCTACCTTATACTGCACGGAAAATTGCCAAAAAAAGAGGAACTTGAAAGGTTTTCTGCAATGATGAAGGAATCAAGAGAGATACCCCAAAACATATTAAGCCTTATAAAAGATATGGCCAAGACTGCGCTGCCTATGGATATTCTAAGAACTGCAATATCTGCGCTGCCAGCATACCAGAAAAAGCGATACGAAGACATAGACGAAGAAAATTTCGCAGAGAGCATAAACATCATATCAAAATCAACAAGCATAATAGCTGCAATAGAGCGTTTCAGAAAAGGGCTTGACTACATAAAGCCGGATTCTTCTCTGGGGCACGCTGCAAATTTCCTCTATATGTTAAAAGGCACTCCGCCAGATTCAAAACATGCAAGAATACTTGACATAATGATGATTCTCCATGCTGAACATGGATCTAATGCCTCTACCTTTACTGCCATAGCTGCAGCGTCTACCCTAAGCGACCTTTACTCTGCAATAGTGGCAGGAATATGTGCGTTAAAAGGCCCGCTGCACGGAGGCGCAGACGAAGCCTCATTGCGCATGCTTTATGCTATAGGGGAGCCTGAAAACACCTCAAAATACATAGAAGATGCATTATCCGGCAAAAAAAGAATAATGGGCTTCGGCCACAGGATCTACAAAAATTATGATCCAAGAGCCAGGATAATAAAAAAATACCTAGAGGAGCTCGAAGGCGACTCAGACGAAAAAATAAGAAAACTTGCAAAGATAGAAATGGAAGCAGAAAAAATAATGATAGAGCGGCTCGGCAAGCAGAAGGGAATCTGGCCTAATGTCGATTTCTTCTCAGGCCCTGTCTATCTCTCATTGGGAATATCTCAGGAGATATTCACTCCTCTGTTTGCGGCAAGCAGAAGCGTTGGCTGGTGTGCTCATGTAATAGAATACTGGAAGACCAACAGGCTCATACGCCCTCTAGATTATTACACTGGGGAAATAGACATGGAATACACGCCTATCTCAGAAAGGTAAAACACCAGAGTGGCGTTTTTCCTACGCAGATATCTTTCCCAGCTCAGCTTCGTATTTGCTTTTATTGAATTCTTCTCCAAGGTAATCGCTGATATACTGCATATCCTTCAGCGAGTTGGCCAGGCATGACGACGCCCCAGGCGAAGGCGTGATGTTGAATATTACACCATCATGCTTTATCTTTCCGGCACCAAGCACCAGCGAATGCTTATTTTCATCAATCATCTGGGGCCTTATGCCTCCTATATCTCCATGAAGCTTGAGGTTTCCATATTTAAGCGAAGGTACTATCCTCGATGCCTCTTTTTTAAGGAAGCTGTATTTTCCTATAACAGGGATACCATAGCCTATGTTGTTTGCAATTATCTTCTTTATGTCCTTGTTGAAAAGTATCTTTTCAAGGCTTACCATTGTAGGCATATCAAAGTCAAAGGTCTTAATGTAATCTATAACGGTATTCAAGTGTTTTTTCTCAAGCATCGGAGGTATATTGACAGTAGGCCCAAATCTTGTAATATTCTTGTCTGCTATATCCGGGTCTCCATGCACTGCTGCAAACGGTATGCCTCCTTTCTGCACTCTATAAACTTTGCCTTTCAGTACTCTCTTAGATGTGTAAAAGCCTCCTCCAACCGATAGTATGGATAGATTCTTATCAATGCCTATCGATTTTGCAAAATATAGGCTATAGCTTCCTGTTGCAAATACTACAAATCTTGAAAAATACTCGTTTTTAGGAGTATATACCCTGTACTCGCTTCCCTTTTTCTCCATTCCCATTACTCTTGCATTAAAGAGGACTCTTACCCTATCGCCTCCTTCCGACTCGGCCTGTGAGGCAAACATGTGTGTCATCTTGCCGAAATCAACCATGTACCCTGTCTTTGAAAGAAGGGCTCCTATCTCTTCATCCTTCTGCCTCTTCTTCACAACATAAGGTTCAAGCCTGGCTATATCTTTCCGTTCCAGCTTCATGCTAGATGGGAATAACTTCTTTAGCCTTGTTTTATATAGTTCATCGAGAAATTCTATCTCTTCACTGCCGATTCCGAGCACCATCTTCTGGCATTTTTTTATGGCTCCATTTCTGGCTTTAGGCTCCTGCATCTTAAAATATCTGAGAACGCGCTCCGCCTCATTTTTTATCCTTGCAGCTTCCTCAAACGAATAATTTGTTTCTATATCTCCAAAATGGAGAGTCTGTGCATTATTCCTGCTATTCGAATTAAGTGTCGCAAGATCATCATACTTCTCAAGAAGAAGAATTCTTTTTATGTCTGTGTATCTTGTAAGCGTGTATAAAAGGGAAGCTCCAGTTATTCCTCCACCTACTATTATTACATCATACGTTTCCTTCTTCATAATCTCCCCTCTATCTCCTTTTTTATGTACCTTCCCACTTCTGAGCACTTTTTACTTCCGCCTATATCATAAGTTTTGTACCCTTTTTTTATTGATTTTTTTACAGCATCTTCAATGGTTTTCTCCGCATCAGGATAACCCATCCAATTATACATCATCTTTGCAGCCATAATTGTACCTAACGGATTAACTCTGTCAAGCCCTTTATATTTTGGCGCAGAGCCGTGAATAGGTTCAAACATTGCATATTTATCCCCTATATTTGCAGAAGCCCCAGTGCCTATCCCTCCTACAACCATTGCAGATTCATCTGAGAGTATGTCCCCGAAAAGATTCTCTGTTACTATAACGTCATAATTCTGGGGATTCTTTATCAGCCATTGTGCCATCGCATCTACATGTGCGTCATCAATAGTAAATCCTCTGTATTCCTTCCCAACTTTTTCTATCGAATCTTTCAAGAGAGCATTCGATATCTTCAGTATATTGCCTTTATGTACTATGGTAACGTGTCTCTTCCTCTTCTTGGCCAGCTCAAAGGCAAACCTGCCTATCCTCTCGCTCGCCTTTCTTGTTATAACCATCATGCTCGCTGCAGCATCATCCCCAATTCTGAAATCTATTCCAGAATATAATCCTTCTGTATTCTCCCTGACTATTACCAGATCTATGTCGTCCCGCAATCCCTTTATGCCTGGCATCGATTTTGCCGGCCTTACATTAGCGTAGAGATCAAACATCTTCCTTATCTTGACGGCAGCGCTAACTTCCGAGCCTGCTCCTTCCGGAGTAGTCATAGGCCCTTTTATGACGCAATCGCTCCTTTTCAATAGTTCGATGGTCTCTACTGGCAGATTGCTTCCAAATTCTTCTATACAGTCAAAGCCTGCCTTGCCTTGAACTATCTCCATGGATATTCCAAATCTATTGTTTACTGCCTCGATTATTGGGATTACCACTTCAATTATCTCCGGACCTATTCCATCTCCAGGTAGTGCTGCAAGTTTCCATTTCTTTCTATTTCGTATTGCCATATTCATCCTTTGTATGTGGTTTTCTTACCTTTCCATATCTCCGGATTGCCCCAGAGTCCAAGCCTCCATACATTAAACTCGGTAACCTGCGTATGGTCTATGAAAAGGTTGACATCTCTGGATACATTAAGCAGATACCACTTAAAGACTTCAGGATCAGCAGCCTCAAACATCCACCTTCCAAATCCAAATTTCTTTATCAATTCCAATATTACATCCTTCCTCCATTTTTCAGGAGGCATGTCTTCGGTAAGGCCCTCTGATTCTATCATTATGACTTCAGCCCCTGATTTTATCTGCTGTTTTGCTTCTTCAAAGAAATCCTTCAGCGGCCTTAGCTTTGGCTTATATCCTGCTATATGGGTTCCAGCCCCTGCCCCTATCATCAAAGATATTTCAGGTTTTGGCTTCATTCCCATATCATGCACCTTCTCCACCATAGCAAGTTTATCCTCCAGCTTTATATCTGCAAAGCCGCTTGATATTTCTATGACGTCAAATCCCAATTCCCGGCATTCCTTGAAATATCTGTCTACTGCCTTTTCTCCCTGTATCAATACTCTTTCAACAAAGCCTCCTGTGGAGACATAAACTTCATTCTTATGGCACATCTCTATTATCTTCCTGACGTGTTCCTTCTTCATCAATCTCATTGTGCCACATGCGAACTTCATTCCGTCAAAATAATCGCCCCACTCCTCCAGAAGATCCTTTATGTATGTCAGCGTAGGCGTTGCCGCATAATACGGAACCCTCACTTCTGTAATCCCTTTCTTTCTAGGCTTCCTGCTTAACTCTTCAATTTCGACAAAATCCAAAGCCTTCATATTTGTGTTTTTTCCCATAAAATTACCTAATATAATTTCTTAAAAAGAATACCTATGTCATCAAGCTTTTCAAGATTCCATACTGTCGATATAATATTATCCATCTTCTGTTTGCTGAGATTCTTTCCTGCAATCATCTTAAACTTATCCTCAATCTCCTCGTCGCTCATCGGATTCTTCCAATGTCCTCTAGGATACAAAACTTCCCTATAAAGCATCTTTTTATCTTTCATTCTTATCTTGAGGCTCGCCGCATTAACTGTACCTCCTTTATTGAAAAGATCAGTATACTTCTTCACTTCCCTAACTCTAATTTTTCCCATAAACTCAATTGTCTTCCTGTCTCTGAATCTCTCTTTCCTGAAGGTGTCTATTCCTATCCTTCCATCCATAAGCGCAGCGGCAACTATGTATGGTATGCTGTGGTCGGCAGTCTCCTTTGTCTCCGGATTCCATTTCTCAGCTCCGCTTCCTATTACTCTTACTGTTGCTTCCCCTGCCCCTATCTCAACATCACTTATCTCCTCTATTGATTTTATCTTCCTGCGAAGTTCCAAAGCTGCAAATATAGCTGCCTGAGCCCTTGTCTCAGCGGGATAATACTTCATCAGATTCTTCCCTATTCTGAAAACTCCACGCTTTCCTCCAAATCTTTTAGTATTTAATCTAAACTTTCCGCTTACCTGCTTGAAAAATCCCATCTCTCCCTCGAATACGGGATCCGGTCCTGTTATTCCTTCCTTTGCAAGCCTGGCTGAGAATATCGCATTCCTGGCCACATCGGAGAAGGCAAATGCCTTCCATTCTGAAAGAGTACCGGCCCTTACCTGTCTCATGACAAGATGTGAGTTCAAGGCTATGTTTATTGCCTCCTCTGTCTTTTTATCGCCTAATTTCATGAGGCGCGATGCTGCCGCACTAACAGACACAAGACCGTATATTACATGATCCCATCCCTTCTTCCAGAGATTTGCAGAATCAGCAAGCCTGGCCTGTATCTCATAAGCAAGAATGCATGCAAGTATCGCATCCCTGCCGCTTCTCTTCTCAGACTCTGCAACAGCAAGCACTGGCATTATATTATCGCTCGGGTGAGAAAACTCCTTGGAATCATATGTGTCGTTGAAATCAAAATATCTCGTCATCGCCCCGTTTATGAATGCAGCGATCTCCGGCTCTTTCTTTTCAGAGGTACCAAGAATTGTAGATCCTCTGCCGTTGATCCCTGCGACAGCATCTTTTGCCTTTACTATTGTAGGCACATCTTTTGCTCCTATGCCGCAACCAAGCGTATCGAGCATGAGCCTCTTCATCCTTTTTACATCAGCATCTGGAATGTCCTCGTATTTCACTGAGTTTACATATTCTGAAATCTCTCTGGATATCTTCATCTCTCTCAATAATCACTAAATCCTTCCTAATTAAAAGACTTTGCATCTGATGCGGTTTTAACTATCTTAGTTTGTAAATACCCTGGTAAAATATGCATATTTGTTATTATATACAAGCATCTGCATCTCGTAGATTCTTCCTGTTTCTTTCAGATTGATTGATGCGTTCAGGTAATACTCGGAATCCGAAGCGTTATACTCCGGAACTCCATACCCTACGCCTGGCCTGTTATCTACATTAAAGAAACTAGGCCCGTTTCCACTGAATCCAAACATCAGATAAGAGAGATTTCCACACGCATCAGTACAATTTCCTTTAAGTATAACCGAATATCTTCCGATAGAGTCTGCATTGCTTGTATTAACAAAAACAGACTCAGTATGCATATCAAAATATCTGAGATACAAGGCATGGCTGTACAAAATTACAGCTGCACCTGCGAATATCAATGCGACCATTGTTCCAATCAATATCTTCCTTAAATTTTCATGAAGCATAAATCCACTCTTTTCATAACTGTATTCCCTAACTGAAAAAGAGGCAAATGCAAAGGCTACAAAAAAGGCAGGATAGTAGAGCAGGTTATGCGACAAGAACAAAAGCGGCAGAAGGCTAAGAACAGGTATCATCTTCTTCTCTCCAATGTACAAAAACGCAGCCACCGCGAAGAGTGCAGTAATTATAAATAATGTTCCGGTAATCGATACTGACGTTCCATATACTACTGCAATGAGATACCCTAAGACTCCTCCTGAATCCGGGATTACGTTGCCTATAGGATTGAATACTCCATGGACAAAAGCCATAGGTCCTATAGCTATAAGATACGAGTTCAATGCCAGAAATACCAAAATGCTTCCTGCTAGACTGCGAACTCCCTCCTGTAATCCTTCTTTTGATGCTTTATATGCTATGAGCAGTATTACCGGAAGCCATAAGAGTTCCTGAAGCGACGCACAGACTCCGAGAATAAGCCACGCATATCTGGATTCGATCTTTGCATATGCGAATATCAAAAAGGCAAGCATTAGCAATTCGAATGGCGCAGAGATACTTCCAAGAAGCAAAGCTATGACGATGGGAAGACCAAGAAGTGGTTTTTTATAGGAACCTTCTGAAGAATATTTTGAAATGACAAGAAGCAGAATAAGCAGAAAGATCCCTACTTCTAATTTGGTAGCGAGTATAAAGCTTCCACGAAATGCATTCGAAAGAAAGTAAAATGGAAGGTTTGCAAAAAGAAATCCAGCGGGATAATTCAAAATCCCGATTACCTTGTTGGACATCAGGTAGGTAATGCTATTTACTCTTCCCGAAGTATAATTGGAAAGCAGAATCCCGGATACGCTGTCTGTATATGGATTCATCCCATTGATAAAAACCCTCGAATCTGCAAGTCCTATAAATGCTTCATCAGAGACAACTACAGACTTCGAAGCAATGACCGTGTAATAAGGCATCAGGAAAAGAAAAAATGAGGCCACTATGAAAAGATATCCAAGCTTCTGCTTCTTTTTAAGAAAGAATATGCCAAGAGACATGAGCGCAAAGAAGAATATGAATACAATAGAGTACTCTATCAGCGAAACTGACTGGTAAATTGCAGAAATCAAGATGTAAATGTCTATGCCATGCCCAGAAACCGGGAAGATAAGAAAGACAGAGAGCACTGCCAGAAACAGAGAAGACAACATGCCTATCTTCGATATAATTCCAAACCTGCCTCTCATTGCTATAAAGAAAGAAGAATAGACGAAGAAAGCCGAAACCACCAATACTGAAAGGAACTCTACTGAAGGCATCAATCCGTTCCAGTAATTCACATAAGCCGCAAAAGCCAGAAATATCAATGAAATGGCAAAGAATCCTGCTCCATAAGGGTCATTGCGTATTCTTCCGACAAGATCAAACGTTTTAATTCTCCTAGATTCTGACATCTTACCTAACTGAAAAGAGAAGTTAAAGTATAAATCACATGCCTGAACCCGAATTTCGACCGTCCCTTCTTTCTCATATGAAATGCCGAGTATCTCACTTCAGAAATCCTAATATCGGGTGGAGAAAGCCTCAATATATCAAGAAGTATTTTGTATCCCCTGCCTATGAACATTTCTCTATTCTCAAGGATAATCCTCTTAAAAATACTGCTTCTCATTGCGAAGAATCCTGACATCATATCGCTGCAGGTTCTCTTTCCTCGCATCTTGAAACAGTAGTATGCGGCAGATTCCATGCCTCTCGAAATAATCATCCTTCCAATGCTCCAGTTCTTCACAGAGCTTCTCACTCCTATTACAATATCCGAACCTTCCAGCCTGTCAAAAAGATCATTCACCTTATTCACAGGATGTTGAAGATCGGCATCCATTACTACTATCTTTCCTTCTTTGGCAATCAAAACTGCATCAATCACACTTGCAGTAAGCCCAT
>JAKBPE010000025.1 GCA_021829835.1 bacterium | reverse complement strand
CCGATCTTATACTTTCTCTCTGTCTTGTCTCTCGATTTCATAAAACCATCATGTATTTTAATGTATATTAATGTAAACACATTAATATATAAACCTATGCTGCAACATGTTTTGGAATATAGATCGACATATCTGTCAAGTATAAATATTGGAGAACCGAATCATCCAAAACCGTAATAAATAATATATTTTATTATGTACGATTATAAAACATGTGCAACAGATGCCCAGGAGAATATAAGACGGTTATGGAGAGCACCGGACTAATGTCCTCCTCATATACTTCAATTCAGCATAATGAAGGAAAGACAAAAACGGTTCCGAAGAAGATTCTAACCCCATGCATGTGCCACTGCGATGTCAATATTCAGCATATTGAATCCCAGAGCAACAGGGAGTATTGCCCGGTATGCCATCACTACCTTAGAAAATGAGTATTTTATCCAAGTATCTCTACGAATAAAGCATAAAACAGGCAGAGATGCAAGATAACTCCTTAATGGATCCGGTATCCACAATAAGTTTATATTCCATTCCAGCCCATAATACTTTTGGATGTATCCGTAGGCTAAAACATGAAAATACTGCAGCTTGATGTAGACAAGATAACATATATGCCTGTAAAAAAGGAAGCCAAGATATTCGACGATGTTGGAAAAGAGGAAGTATCAATCACTGAGACCCTTGTTATACTTACTTCTATAGAAAAAGGAGATACTGTAGAGATAGCAGATAAGGCTATTGCAGATACTAAAAATTTTTTAGAAAAACTCCAGCGAAAAAGACTTGTCATATATCCATATGCCCACCTTAGCAATAATCTGGCTAGTCCCGAAGACGCATATAACCTCCTGAAGTACATGCAGAGCATTACTATCGATGGTGTAGAGGTATTCAGGGCTCCTTTTGGCTGGAGCAAAAAACTCATGCTTGATATAAAAGGACATCCACTGGCCGAACAGTCCAGATCCTATTCAGATGACAAAGAATCGGAAAAGATATACAAAAAGGTAAAGCCGATCAGCTTTAACACCTCCATAGTACGCAAAAGCAACTGGTCAGGCCTTCCTGATGCTGATCATCGCACCATAGGGGAACGAATGGACCTGTACAGTTTTCAGGAAGTCTCTCCTTCTATGGTATACTGGCATCCTAATGGGCATACAATCCTCAGGGAACTGATCGGATTTATGCGCTCTATGGAAGAGGAAAACGGTTTCCAGGAAATAGGCACTCCTGTAGTGGCAAATACTGCCCTCTGGCATGTAAGCGGACATTATGAGCACTATCGTGAAAACATGTTCATGTTTAACTCCGAAGCCGAAGAAATGGGTTTAAAGCCTATGAACTGCCCATCAAGCATTCTTATCTACAAGTCAAAAAGCTGGAGCTATAAAGATCTTCCATTCAGGACTGCGATATTTGACAAGCTATACAGGAAAGAGGTTTCAGGGGCTCTCACCGGTCTATTCCGTGTCCAGGAATTTACTCAGGATGACGGCCATATATTTTTAAGGGAGGATCAGATAGAAGAGGAAATAAGTATGGTTCTATCAATGGCAAAAAAAACTTACGCTACATTCGGACTAAAATTCATTGCAAACCTGTCTACAATGCCTGACAGTCATATGGGTGATGAAAACCTATGGGCTAAAGCTACAGACTCGCTTAAAAATGCCCTGGAAAAAAACGGTCTCGAATATAAAATAAAAGATAAAGAAGGCGCCTTCTATGGGCCGAAAATTGATTTTGATGTAATAGACTCCATTGGAAGGTCATGGCAGCTCGGAACCATACAGGTTGATTACCAGCAACCGCTGCGCTTTGACCTGGAATATGCGGCTGAGGACGGAAGGCTTGAACGCCCTGTAATGATTCATAAAGCAATATTCGGAAGTCTTGAACGTTTTATAGCAATACTTACTGAACATTATCAGGGAAGATTTCCTACATGGATGGCCCCAACCCAAGTAATGATAATTCCGATTTCAGAGCATACCAATCATTATGCGGAGAAGGCATATTCAAAATTAAAGTCGGCAAAGATAAGGGTTGCTATAGATTCAAGCGACAAGACAATGGAGAACAAGCTCCGTGAGGCAATCATGCAAAAAATTCCATATATGGTTATACTTGGGAAGAAAGAAGAAGAAGCAGATACTATAACCGTAAGGTGCAGGGGAGACGGAAAGAGCCAGAAGCCCAACCAAAAGTTTGGTGTAATTCTGGAAGAATTCATTAAAAAGCTTGAAGAAGAGATAAGGAAAAAAGAACTGAAACTGATGTATTGATATCCGGCGTAGCACAATGCAACAAACAAGAATAATAGTAGACAACAGGGAGAGAAATCCTGAACTACTGGGGTTTTTGAACAGGAACGGAGTAGATTTAACCTTCGCCCAACTTCCTGTCGGCGATTACATACTTTCCGATAGGATGTGCGCTGAGAGAAAAACAGAAAAGGATTTTGAAAATTCAATAATTGACGCAAGACTTTTTGAGCAGGCCCAACGCTTAAGCAATAGCTTTGAAAAGGCAGTAATGATAATAGAAAACGACGGCAGCGAGAGAGTTATGGGCAGGAACATAATTCTAGGCGCAATATTAAAGCTGCATTCAGAATTCGGCATACAGGTTCTATTTTCATCCTCAGGCGAGGAGACTGCCTATATACTAAACAAGCTGGCTGACAGGGAGCAGATAAAAGAAGGCAGGGAGCCGAGGCTGACAGGGCAGAAAAAAGCAACAAGCACATACCAATGGCAGCTTCTCATTCTCGGCTCAATCCCTGGGATCGGACCAACCTTGGCAAAAAGCCTGATAAAACATTTCAAGACATTGAAAAATGTAGCATTGGCAAGCCCTGAAGAACTTATGGAAGTTGAAAAGATAGGAAAGAAAAAAGCAGATAAAATCTTTGAGATCCTAAACTCCGAACTTATTCATGGCGAGTCTATGCCCTAGCCTATTCTCCATCAAGAAATCCAACTGAAGCTATAACTTCCGCAATGCTCTCTGAGAAATCAAGCCTGTACTCTTTTATTATATTAATACTTTTTTCAGAAGCCAGCTTTTCAAAGCCCTTTCTGTTATCTGTAAACACTATAAACCTTTCATTGTCGTAAGCTCCACATTCCTTTATTGCCTTATCTGTCCTCATAGTACCTGCAACAAAGAGAAGCATCTCCATGGGGAGGGATCTAGCCCGCAATTCTCCTTCTGCCTCTCTTACTTTTGCATTTATATACGAAGGAATCAGCCTTTTAACCACTCCGTCATCATATTTAAGAAGAAGTACAAATCCCTCATTCCCAAAATTCCTGGTTTCCTCAACTATGGAATTTATCTTTTTATCTGAAGTGCATAGGAATCCGCAGGGCTCTCTCCACTCAATTTTATGCAGAATTACACCTGATTGTAATTATCCTACTGCAAATTTATTTCTTTACCTTAAGTCTGAATGCTCTTCTCTCACTGTTGCTCCTTATAGTAAATAATTCAGGGGGTACTTCATCAAGTCCTATTTCCTTAAAACCCATCTCCAATAAAAGCTTATTTCCTCTCTCAGTCCTATTCTTTATTGCTACAAATATGGCTTCATGATTCTTAGATAAAAAATCATCCAATAATCTCCTGGTCATTTTATAAGCTATTCCCCGACCCCTAAAATCTTCAAGAACTACCGCAGAACGCAGTTCAGCCCATCCTGACTCTGGCCAGACATCAAGTGCTTCATGCCCTACTATCTTCCCATCAGATACAGCGACAACAGATCTCCTCAATTTTATCCATTTTCTTACTATATCCGAGCTGACTTTCATAACTGCTCCAGATAACTCATGTTCTCTATCTATCAATCTTACTATCTCCCCAATCTCGCTATTTCTGCCTAACCTTATCTTTATTTCCATATTATTCTACCGGAATATAAAAAACTGAGAATCAATGACTTCCATTTTTCTTCATCAGCTCAACTAAAAGCCTAGATACTGCCTCCATATCTTCTATTTTTATGTATTCGTCTTTAGAATGCGGAAATCCTCCTCCTCTAGATATTCCCAAGATAGGATACCCTTTATCCACAAGAACATTTGCTTCTGTAGTACCTTTAATTGCAGAAACTGAGAATTTCACTCCGGCTCTTCCTGCTGCTTTCTTTGCATAATTCAATATCTTCAGGTTTCTGGAAGAGAAAGGTTTCATCAATTCTCCTTTATCTAAGGTAAGCTTATATTTCGCACCGTATCTTTCACATATCTCCGCTACTATCTTTTCCATGCCTTCGAATCTTCTATCCATGATTCCTTTCTCATATCCTCTAATTTCTCCTTCCATAACTACATAATCAGGCACCACGTTGGCCTGCCTGCCTCCGGATAGTTTTCCTATATTCATAGTTATTCCCGATTCGTCGGATCCCAGCTTCAGCAGCGATAATATGATTCCTGCTATCTTTATCGCATTTACTCCCTTTTCCGGATCATTTGCAGCGTGAGCTTCCTTTCCATAAATTTCAAGTCCGAAAAGCAGATATCCTCTGGTCCTATCAACAAATCCTCCGGCAGTCTCCGAACCGTCAATCACAAAGCCAAAATCTATATTATCTTTTAAATTCAGAAATTCAACTCCCATCCTCCCTTTTTCTTCCCTAGTCGAAAAAACTGCTATTATATTATTTCTCTCCTTTTCCTTCGAGATTTTACCTAATGCATCAAGCAGAGGTGCAACACCTGCTTTATTATCTGCTCCTAAAATTGTTTTTCCGTCGCTCTTTATGATTCCTTTCTTTGTCACTGCCTTTATCTTTCTGTCGCCTATCTCTACAGTATCCATATGTGCTACAAAGAGAATAGTCTTTCCACTTCCTTTCAACTTAACAATCAAATTCCCAGAATTACTATGATTAAGTTTTCCAGCCTTATCAAAATAAGAATTAATTCCGATCTCTTCCAGGTATTTTCTTATATACTCTGCAACTGCAAGTTCGGAGCCACTCGGAGAAGGTATCGAAATAAGTTCATAAAAGGTTTCTGCAATATCTTTCAAAATATAACCTATCTTCTGCATTCTTTAATTAATTTATATGCTTTCCACTCCTGTTCTCCTCCTATGCTAAGCATCTCTTTAGGTATTTCATGCTCTTGAATGACTTTAAAACCCAATGCCCTTAATGTACCACTCCCTCCAGACTTTCCATTCTTCAGGGAGATTATCTGAATAATACTATCTTCACTTCTGTGAACTAATTCTTCTATTATCAACCTTTTCATCCAGTAATTAATACCTTGTCTCCTACTTTCAGGAGCTACTACTGCCGATCTAAATTCAAACACTCCCGATATTGGCCATAATGAAACTGCCTGATGTGCCTTTACAACTCCATCTCCATTTACGGCAATTATTGAATTGCCACTGTTTACCCAGCCAGCCACATCGTCTCTTGAAACAGGCAAAACAGCTCCGCTTCTTTCATATTCCTTGTTTATAAATTTCATTATCCCGTTTATATCCGTCTGGTCAGAAATCTTAAAACGCATCGCACTCTCCGGATGTTTTAATTTTACTCCTATGTCCATGTTATTTATTCTGTTTAATCTATATATAAACTTTAAGTCAGATACGATACAAAATTGCTCTAAAATGTATCAAATGATACAAATATAAAAGTTGTCTTTCAATATCAATACATGTCAACAGCCAACATGGTAAGATTATATCTGAAAAATAGGCCATATATGCAGGAAGCCTTGGAAAACGGCATAGTAAACATGAGTGCATTGGCAAGGCGCATACAGAAAGAGCTGAAGATATCTGACTATTCAGCGGTAAAAGCGGCAGTCAGAAGGTATTATCAGCAGCTTGAGAAGACAAAATCAACCATAGAGCAGAGAGCGCTCTCCGTTCTTAAAGGGAATAGGATTACCATAATAGATGGGATATCGGTTCTTGTACTTGATAAAGATGTTGAGATACAAAACAGCGCAAAGGTAAAGGTGAATGATTACTTCATATATTTATGCGAGAACAGGGATCTAAAGAAAGCAAAAATAAAAGGAGGCATAATACGGAGATATGAAAACTGCGCTGCACTAAACATAGAATCCGAAGAGAATATAGAGAATGTTTCAGGAGTTATGGCATACGTAACTTCATTGTTTGCCGAATACAATATAAATATAATAGAACTTATCTCATGTTATACGCAGAACCTCTTCGTAATACGCAAAGAAGATACTCTAAGGGCATATGAACTGATCTCCGAGATAGTGAAATGAAATAATCTTTCAATTTGAATTGTATAAATTCTTTTCCTGCCAAATCAATACTGACAAAAATGCAAAAGTTCTCCGTAAGAAAGGATTTCTCCGTATACGAAAACATGAGAGACCCCTACTTTCTAAAAAGATTCTACAAATTCAAGACCATAGACCTCATAAAAAGCAATGAGATATATGGTTCTTCCCCTCCTGATCTCTTCATAGGAAGAATAGGGTATCCTGATGTATTCATAGGGCCTATGGTACCTCCTACCCTTGGAGACACTGAGGTAATGGGCACTCCGGAACTCTGGGTAGGCAAAACCATCCCTGAAATAGTGGAATTGAGATCTTCGCTTGTAAGAGGCATGTATCGCACTAAAGTAACAAACGCGGACAAAGGAAGAGTGGAAGAAGCGGTCAAGGAAATAGCTCTGGCAGAGAAATTTACAAATATAGAGCTAATGCTGAAACACACTCCTTCCCTTAAAATGAGCTTCAGCGAAAACAGCCAGCCTTTCGGGCCCAGCGCACCACTCACGAAGATAAGCATGGGCAATATAAAAGCAGAGCAGCACGTGGAAGCAGCATACCTTGATACTGCAATGACAGCTTCAAATGCAATAATAGAACTCTATGATAAAGGCATACCCGTATCAAAGATACAGAAGGCGCTTGCAGCCGGCCTGCTTGGCAGAGGAAGATCAAGGCGCTTTGTTCCTACGAGATGGAGCATAACCGCAACCGATGACACACTATCCAAACATAAGCTATCAAGCATAAAGGAGATGGAAACAATAGATTCCTACAAGATATATGAAAAGACAGCCCTTGACAACCGATGGATAATAATCTTCTCGCCAGGCCGATGGGAATACGAATCTATGGAGGCATGGTATCCTAATACTACCTGGAATACCAATTCCTCACAGATAGACATAGGTGCATCTTACGAATCTTTTGAAGGAAGAAAGACATATGCGGAAATAGGCGGCTGCTACTATGCGGCAAGGCTCGCGGTAAGTGAATTACTGGAAAAAATCCAGGCCCAGGCAAAAGTATTGATACTGCGCGAAGTTCATTCTGGCTACATAATGCCTGTAGGTGTATGGAATGTGAGGGAGCACGTCCGTGACGCTTTAAAAGGAACCCCTGCCGAATTTTCCAGTTTTTCGGAAGCATTGTCATATGCCTCTAAAAAACTAGAAATTCCTATAAAAACATGGTCCCAGTACAGCGTAATGCTAAAGAAAATGCTCTACCAGAAATACCTCGCCTAAGCCAAATGTACATGGGCATTTCTGGTAGTTTTTAGGCATCAACTATAGTTATACGAAAAAACAACATTGACACTTCCAGTAACTGACTCGGTTCCTGTAAAGTAGCCAGGATTCGGGCTAGGCATTGCTGCAGATGCCGCAAAAGCATATGGTATTACTATAGGGTTGTAATAGCTTACAGAAATGTTTCTTGCAATCAATGTCTTGCCTGGAAGAAGCCCTTCAGCCTGATCTGTAGCGTTTGAAAGGGCTCTCTGCAATGCCACTGTTCTCAATGATGAAAGCTGACCGCTTGAGAACTTCTGGGAAAGACCACTTACCGATATGCCATTCACTGAGGAAAGGCTTCCAAGCACACTGCTGGCATTATTTATGCTAGGTATAGTTATGCTCATGTATTCCTCTGCCACATAACCGTTATATGAAGTATAATAAGCTCCACTCTGATTGTAAAGATTATACGAAGTTGTGGCTATATTGCTAAGGTTTCCGTTAAGATATTTGATTATGGTCGTGTTGAGCTGTGAAACATCCTTACTAAGGTTATATGTAGCAGCGTAAGCTGTACTTCCTCTTCCGGTAACTCCTACTGTAAGTAATCCTTCAGTAGGTATTCCTGATGCGCTGCCTGTAGCCGTAATTTCAATGCTGCCTGTATTTTTTTGATTTCCCACTGAAGGCACTGCAGTCTGTAAATTCTGCATTTTTAGCCCAACAATCAGAAATATCTGCATTATTATTACTATCCCAAGCAGCAACACGATCATGTATGCTAAATTTTTTCCATCTTCCATATTAACACTTATTACTCGTAAATTGAAACTTTCTGAGAAATCCTTCCTTCATATGGTCCATTACCTATTGTTACAAGAAACGGTCCTACTCCTCCCTGGCATGGACCGTCTATTCTAACTATATATGTGCCATTATAAGAACCCTCTGAATTTATTCTAACCTGGAAAATAATTGTGGAATTTTCCACCACGTTGTATTTCTCCGGATAGAATGTGATATTTAATCCATTCTCAGGAACTGAGGAATTCACGCCGGTTACAGTTGCATAATGTGTCTTATTATAGAAAAATCCGCTGCCGCCTCCATTATTCTGGACCAAAACATTCTTTACGAACTCCTCTATCTCAAAGATCCCCATTGTTGAATTTCCACTTATGCTGCGTTTCATTACATAATCGGAGACGTTTCCAATTCCTGTATTGTTAAACCTGTATCTTGTGAAATTAGAGTATCCGACTATGGTTCCGTTAAGATTATAATCTATGAGAGGGCATGCCTCAAAACTTCCTGGTAATATCGAGGGTGTTGAATTTTCCTGAGCCGATGTGTTTACCGAGGAATTAATTATGGCTGTGGTTGAAAGGTTTCCAGGATTTTGTGTCCTCCCAGCGCTTGAATTATTGATACTGCTATTATTCTTAGCTGTTGGTATATTGTTAATATTATTATTCAGAACTGAACTCTTCACTCCTATATAATAATAAGAGACTATCCCTGCAATTCCCAAGATAACAATTACTCCTATTATATATTTGGCTATTTTCATATCCGGATTTCCGGTATTGTTGTTTTTCATATCTGCCAGCCTATAATATTTTAATTTTTTAAAATGGTCGTTTTCCAATTTTGTAACTATTCCCATTCCAGACAATTCTTCCATATGCTGGTCTATCGTTGCTGTGGAGAGGCCCAATTCTCTCCCCAACTCCGTAACTGTCATATCCCTTTTTTTCAGCAATTTAACTATCTTTTTCTTTGTTTCATTGGTCTTTCCCATAAATGCACATATTTCCTTTATCATGTATCTATAAACATCTTTCCTGATTTCTAGGTTTTTTATAGGTTTTTATCTCTAAAACTGGAAACGTGGCTTTTAGCTTTTTCAAAGGCTTCTCTTGGTATTCTCACCACTTTCTCAAGATCTTCGCTGTTTTTAGCTTCTGCCACTATCTTTATCATAGGAGTCGTATTTGAAACCCTGATAATGAACCACCCTTCACTCGTCTTTACCTTTATCCCATCTATGGTTATCGGCTCATATCTTTCAGAAAGTTCTTTGCGTATTCTTTCCATTACCTCTGATTTCATGCTGTCTTCAACAGGCATCTCAAGGACTATGCTTTTATAATAAGGAAGTTCCTTTTCTAATTCCCCCAATGGTTTCTTCCTGTTGGATATCATTTCCATTATCTTCAATCCTGCAAACATTGGATCATCAGCATAATACATATCTGCAAAATAAGTATGTCCAGAGAGCTCTCCGCCTATGCTCGCTCCAACTTCAAGCATTTTTTTTGATATGAATGTCCTTCCTATCCTTGTGACTACCGGAATTCCGCCAGACTGCTGAAGTCCATCTTCAACAGCCTCGCTGCAACTAACATCAAAAACAAGCTTCTCTCCTTTTTTAGTCATATTCTTTGCTATTATAGCCAGTGTTCTGTCTCCACGCAGGACTTCGGCTCTGTTGCTCACAAAGACTCCCCTGTCTCCATCTGCATCAAATGCAATTCCAAAATCAAGTTTCTCTTTTGAAACTAATTCTTTAAGGCCTGCAAGCGATTCGTCCTTGGGCTCAGGACTCCTGTTTGGAAAATTTCCATCCCTAAAATCGTTTATAGTAAACACTTCCGCTCCTGCTTCTTCAAATATCTCTTTTGCTATGCCTGAGTAAGCCCCATTTCCAGGATCTACTCCTATCCTTATCCCCTTCCCTGTTTTCATCTTATCCAACAAGAATCTCTTATAGTCCTTCAATACTTCCTGTTCCAAGTTTTCCAGATTCCTATGTTCTGCCGGCGCATACTCTGACTTTTCAGCAATGTCTTTTATCTCAGAAAGCCCATTCTCCAAGCCTATCGGGACGCTTCCGCTCTTATAGAACTTGAAACCATTCCACTCTTTCGGATTATGGCTTGCAGTTATCATCATGCCTCCGTCAAGCTTGTAGTAACTTACTGCAAAATGCAATACGGGTGTTGGGGCAACTCCGATATCTACTATATTCAATCCACTGTCCAAAAGACCCTGCATTGCATTCTTCTTCAATTCAGGACTGCTTGTCCTGACATCCATGCATAATCCGATTCTCTTTCCTTCTCCCATATACTTTCCAAAAGCATATCCTACTATCTTCGCAGTGCTACCATCAAGATCCCTAGGAAAAATCCCCCTTATGTCATAAGCTTTGAATATCCTCTCATCAATCATCTTTCCACCTATCCATTATTAACAGTAAACAGCACTAAGATAAATTAATAGCTTTTTAGTACCTCCTTAGGATTCATTCTGCCAAGCAAGGGCTACCAGCTAGATAATATTTAAAAGCATTGGCATATTAGATTATTGCATGGTATTCATAGACAATCTGGCATATTCTCTATTCAGCATAAGCTTTGCTGGCTTTCTTTTATTCTATACTGTTGTATCCATATATAACTCTTACAAGCGGAAAGGCAAAGATTTCACAGAACACCTGAATGGAGCCAGCATACCTTTAGCACTTATAGGTGCATACATACTCATAATGGGCCTCTGGGGCCAGTTCTCATGGCCTCTCCCAGGAAGTTATAATATACTATTTTATGATCCCTTTGTTGCATTCGGAATAGTCCTCTTATCCTTTTCATTTGTAATACGTTTTAAGGGCAGGATAGATTATGCAGGTTTTCTAGGCCTTATGTCTGGAGTCATGGCAATAATATACGGGGTTGAAGGTTATGGGCTAGGCCTCACCCAAGCGCCTCTCGCACTTCTTGTTATGTATTTCTTATATGGCATAGCTGGAATATTTTCATATCCTGTCTCGCTTCTTCTTGATAGATTCCCAGGATCACAGAAAAAATTCTGGAAAGGATGGTACTGCATACTTGTAATATTTCTGGCATCGCTCTTCCTGGCAAGCCTTCTTGCCGGATTTATAGGAGCAGCTGCAATACCTTCACACCTTTTCAGTGCGCCGTAATGCGTAGCCTTCAGAGCGATATGCGGATCAAATTCCCACCCATAGCAGACACAAAACATTATAAATTTGAGATGCTCTATTTATTGGGAAATAATAGTACAGATTAAAAAGAATATTTTCTGGACTATATAACTCCTGCAGGGATGGCA
>JAKBPE010000024.1 GCA_021829835.1 bacterium | reverse complement strand
AAGGATGCTCTGCGACCTTGAAATTCGTAAGGTTCTGTAAATGTAGTGGTCATTGAATCACCCAGAACCCCCTATCCTTGAGATAGGGGAGTATGTCAGATCAATTAAAACACATTATTTAAAACTTCCTTGTCGGAGATGTGCCTGAAGCGCATCTTGTGCTTCGGGCGATGGTCTTCAGGTTCTGCTCCAGTGTCGCGGATATTCGGATTGTATGAAATCCAAACGTTCTTGGCAAACTCTTCAAGCTCAGAAATTATATTATTTAGCGCCGCATCATATTTATAGCGTCAATGTCGAAAATGTGCCTGACGCACATTTTGTGCATTGGTGGTGCAGTTATTTTTCAGGAACATTTTTACGGTCGCATGGAATGCCTCAGATAAATATAAAAAGACCAAAGTTACATTATAATGTAACTTAGGTAATTAATTGCATCTTCCCATAATAAAAAGACTGAAGAAAAGAGAGTATAGGGAGATTGCGGCGTTTCAAGATTATGCAATAGATGTCCTGTATAGGTCATACAGCAATATTGTTCTTCATGGAGGCACTGTAATCTGGAGATGCTTTGCAGGAAACCGATTCTCTAATGACATAGATGCCTATCTGGATTCTAAAATAAGTCTGAAAGACACAAGAGATAAACTGAAATTGGCTGCAGAAGAACAGGGCATTAAACTAGAAAAGGTAAAAGACACCGGAAATCTTATGTTTATAGGATTTTCTTTGGATGACATATACCTAAAAGTTGAAATAAGTCATTTTGCAAAGGGACTGAAACCAATAGCTATGCGATTCGAAAGAGCGGATGGGACATATAGTGACATTATCTCCATATCTGCAAATGATCTGCTTGCAGAAAAAATTGCAGCTTATAGAGACAGGCGCTTCATACGCGATATTTATGACATATACATATTGAGCAGCTATATAGAAAGAGACAAGAAGACAATCAGGGAAGTATCGGATTTTCTGAATAAAATGCCTCCACCAGTAAATGAAGAAGAGCTTGCTTCTCTAATATACAATGGCCCTGTTCCATCTCTCCAGTCAATGCTTATGCAAATAAGAGGTAGGCTATCATGAAATACGTAGGTTATATAAGAAGCCATTTCAATGATCTAAAATCCCCAATCTTTACAATTCATGAGCTAAAGGCAGTTCTGGGTCTGAAAGGCATAAGTTCTGCCTATCTCAAGAGGCTGATAAACTACCTGATTAGCAGTGGAGAAATATTAAGGATAAGTAAGGGTGTTTATACATTCCATGATGAGATAACTGTAGTAGGTTTTGCTTTTCGACCCTTTTATTATGGCCTAGAGAATGCACTCACCATCAGGCGCTTGTGGGAGCAAGGTACCAATCCAATAATAATAACCCCAAATAATGTGAGGCGTGGAATTAGGACGTTTAGGGGAGGCAATTACAGTGTAATGCCTATACGCAGAAATCTGTTTTTCGGTTATGATTTTGTACAAAGCGGAGGGTTCTGGATACCTGTGTCAGACTACGAGAAGACAGTTATAGACTTTATCTACTTTAATCACTATCTGCGCAGAGACGTTCTAAAAGCACTAAGGCGCAGTATAGACAAGGGAAAACTTGCATCATATCTTAAACACTATAATAAAAAGATAAACCTGAGGGTCCTTCAAGAACTTAAATTGTAGAGTATTTTGTTGTTAACCATGAGGTCGCAGGTTCAATCCCTGCTTCGGGCGATGGTCTTCAAGTTCTGCTCCAGTGCCACAAGCTATAGCTTCCTATCGTAAGCGCCTAGTGCCCATTGCACGAATGTCAATGTCTCTACGTCCTTTTCCACAACCGTTTCCCTGCCTATGGCATTGAATGTTATTAGCACACATCTCTCGGGCTTAAGCTCCTTCATCGCGCTTAAGAGAGGTCTCAGTTCCCTCTCCATATTCTTTTGATTAAGTTCGTAAGTCACCTGTATAAGTTCTCTTATCGATCCGCCTTCTGAAACTACAAAATCAACCTCACCCTCTTTGTTGTTTAAGTAATTTAGCTCGATAGACGGATTTCTTTCCTTCCTGCGTAGAAGTTCAATTAGGACCATATTTTCTAGCAATTTTCCGTATTCTGGGCCGGATATCAGCAGAGTTATTATTGCATTGTCAACAACATATAACTTCTTCCTGGACTGATTTGATCTTTTGAAGCCCTTAAAGAATTGCAATAGCTGGTAGAAGAGAAACGTCTGTTCGCCGAACTTGATAAAATTGCTTATAGTCTGCCTGCTTATCCCGAGGTTCTGGCTCTTGAAGTAGTTGTAGAGTTTCACAGTGCTGAAACCGCTGCTATACGTGTTAATTGCATATCTGAAGACCATCTCCAGCCTATTTGCATCCTCAACCCTGTACCTGCTTATTATATCCCTGTACAATATTGCATCGTAATATGAACTTATTATCCTCTTCTTTGTCTCAATATCTGTCTCAAATGCCGTTTCTGGAAACCCACCATTTGTCATATACTCCCTAGCCAAGGCATTTATTCTATGACGGTCATCGCTATGCAAGATATTTTTCCCTAGCCTTACGCCTTTTGCTGAGAGAAACTCTCTGAAAGAGAAAGGATATAACACATAGGTTATATTTCTCCCCACTAGTGAAGTGGCAATCTCTCTGCTTAGAAGTTTAGAGCTAGATCCCGTTATGAATATCCTGCATTTCTTTGAATCGTATGTTCTCCTTACCCACAGTTCCCAGTTTTTCACGTTCTGTATCTCATCCAAGAACAAAAAAATGCCAGAATCCTTTTTAGGCTGCGCCATTTCGTAATAAGTGCTTAGTATGTCATCAAGGTCGCCACTCTCCAGGTCCATCAACCTATCATCATCAAAATTTATGTAAAGCATGTTTTCCCTAGGCACATCACTTCCAGCCAGCTTCTTTATCGTGTCGAAAAGCAGATAGGTCTTGCCGGCACGCCTTACTCCTGCTATCGCTATGATCTTGTCTGCATTTAGGTCTATGTTTACATCTCTCGCTACGGTCTCAGGTAGCTTCCTAGCAAGCCATTCACTTATAATGTAGCGGAACTCCTCTTTCATAATGTCTTATATAGAAGACATAAATATTTAAATATTGCTTTCCTAAAAGACATTATAAAAATGCACTGTCGTAGATGCGCCTGTGGCGCATCTTGTGCTTAGGGCGATGGTCTTCAGGTTCTGCTCCAGTGCCACAAGCTATTTATATCCATCTATGGCACAGTGTCGCCTGTACAATCCCGAAATAAGTTCCTCACGTCAAAGGAGTTATCCTTTGTGAATTCAATAGAATTCATGAAGAAGTTGAATCAGAGGAAGTTGAGATGGATATTGAAACAAAGGGAAAAAGGAGAGTTATCCACATACAAAATTGCAAAACAACAGGGAGTGTCGGGTAGATGGGTAAGGGAACTCCATCGAAGATACAAGGACACCCCAATGGCACGTGTAAGGATCACAAAATGTGGTAGAAAAAGATACCTTTGACTAGAATCCGAGAGAAGACAATTATGGAGACAAAGACAAAATATCCTGATATTGGGGCCGTAGGTCTGGAGACAATCCTCAAATATGAAGGTGTACGTATTTCGCATAACAAAATACATCAATATCTCAAGTCGCAAGGTCTTGCGAGCACATCACCGAAGAAAGGCAAGAGGAGGAAATAAGTCAGATACGAAAGAAAATACTCGAATTCGTTGTGGCATACTGACTGGCACGAATCTTCAATAGGTCAACTAATTGCATATCTAGACGATGCATCAAGGTATATTGTTGCTTATGGGATCTTTAGTAATGCAACAACGGAAAACTCCTTGAAGACGTTCTACAAAGGGGTGGATAGGTGTGGAATACCGAAACAGCTCCTTACGGATCACGGAACCCAGTTTTGCAAGGACGAGAACGACAATTATAGGTTCAGGAATGAGGTCCAGGCGAAGGGAACAGAACTGATACTTGCAAGGGTTAAACATCCGCAAACTAATGGAAAACAGGAGAAATTTCATCATGCCTTTGATAGATTATTGCGTTACTTCGGCAACGCAGAGAAGGCAATCTACTACTACAATTTTCAGAGACCACACCGGTCACTGGAGAAGGATGGAAGGCCAATTACTCCTTACGAGGCGTTTATACTGAAAGGTGGAAAAGTAGAGAAGAGGTTTTTAAATGAAAAAGCACAAACAAATCTATCGAGAGGACATTAATTCAGGATACCACATATCGAAATGTCGTATAAAACTTATCCGCCTGCTTCGGGTGTTCAGATTTGAGGTAAATTATCAGGCACAACGTTTTTTCCAATATAGTATATATATCGTCCTGCAATGTATCACAGAAATTCCCAAAAAACTGTGTAAATGAATAAATATGGTGTGCGATAAAATTTATTTATCTAGATATTTGTTAATAGATTCAGGTAAATAATCAGGCTTGCGGGAATACGGCGTTATAGTGAAGGAAGACATAGGGCAGAACGCGGGATTACCATTCTCGTGGAATAGCTGGAAACAAATAATAGACTGTTATCAATACAGGACGGAAACTCGTATACTGCAACACCAAAAACTGCTGCTTTCTTGCAACAAAATCAGGTATCATGTGTGTCTATGGATAAAATCAAAAATGGATCACGCGGGACAGGAGGCTTGAGCCGACCAATAAATGTTGAAGCCGAAACTAAGCGCCACGATATGCAGAATGTACCTCTTAAAGCCATGCTGATAAACATGGAAGGCGAGAAGAATCTATCATTGCATGAGCCTATAGGGATTGAGATTATAGCTGCTAGGCTTAAGAACGATTTGCCAGATGTTGAAGTCAGACTGTATGATACCCAAGGCGAACTTGCCAAGACAGGAAAGATCAATACCGATGCCCTCACAATGAAGATACTTGACTTCGCAGATTCGAACAGTGCCCCCTTGCTTTTAGGAATAAGCGTGCCCATTTTTGCCTGGGAGTACACAAAATCGCTACTTATAAAATTAGAAGCTGCGGCGCCTAAAAGCCCGATGACCATCGTGCTTGGCAATTCAATACCTACATACGCGCCTTCCGCTTTAATCACTAGAGAATTCCCTAACGTCAGAATAGTTAAAGGAGAGGGAGAAGAAGCGTTCTCGTACATAGCAAGAAGGATAGTACATAAACAACCGATAGATAATATATACGAACCTGATCTGTCAGATCTTATGAACTATATCATCCCTTACAGAGTATTGACTAAGGAAATAGGCAGTTTAGGCGGTTCGATAAAAGTAGAAGCGTCGAGAGGGTGTGATTTTGGAAAATGCACCATGTGCTCCAGATGCACCGAACGAGGAAAAGATTATAGGACTGTGCCTGAATCGAAGATCGTAGAAACGCTTGAGGAATTAATTAGCCATTATGGCATAAGCAGATTTGAGCTGACCGACGAAGAGGCTTTTGCTGATGTAAGAGCTACAAAAAGGATTATCCGCGCACTTGAGAAATCCGGGCTTCCACGAATACCATTTTCTGCATCACTGCGCGTCGATGCCTTCAACAAGCTAAAACAGGAGGGATTGATACCAAGATTGCAGAAGATAGGACTTGAAAAAATATTCTTGGGTGTTGAAGGTGGTTCTGATGAATACCTAAAAACACTTGGAAAGAAGCAAAAAATAGCCGAAGCTTACACTGCAATAGATAGTGCAAGAAGTCTATCTCTAGACTATGAGATAGGCTTTATAACCTTCTCATGGCGGATGTCTTTCGAAATGCTTAAGAAAAACATAGAATTCATATCAGAGGGCGACAATATTTACCATATATCCTCAATGGCAAATAAGCTGGAGATTCGTTCCGGAACTCTTGACGAGGTAATTCTAAAGAAAAGTGTCAAGGATAAGAAGATATCCTATAATCTAGAGAAAGGTTACAACCTAAATGATTTGGCATATGTTGATGTGCCATTCTCGAATAGGCACGTGGGTGAAATCTATTCCAGGCTTAGCGCGTACTTCAACGCAGAAGCAAATGTGGACTACCCTCTGAAAGGTCTTTTGCGCTCAAGAAGCCTGAATGTGGCAGACCATAAAGCAATACAGGAATTATACAACGGGCTAATTTTATTGGGACTTGGAATTATGAGGGCCTCAGTGGGACTTTCGGAAGAAAAAGGAATAATAGAAGAGCGCAGGAAGCTTGTAGAAAGGATATATGCATTCTTCAATGGTAAAAATATACACGGAATCTCAGATGTAGTAAAAAGAGAGGCCTTAATATTCTTAAAAGAAGACAAGGAGAGAGAAACGGACCGCGGAGAACATGTAGGTGCAATGTTGGTAATTGTAGACGGGAATGGTAGAATTCTGCTGGTGCGCCCGCGTTTTGATGTGCTGTGGGGATTTCCCGGAGGCGGACTTGAACCTGGCGAAGATTCAGAATCAGCAGCAATAAGAGAGGGCAGGGAGGAGTTGGGTGGGGATATTGGCATACGTATTTTCGATAAATTGCCTTCATTTACAAAGGAGGTTCATCACGACCTCACCACAGGCAAGATCGAAAGACTGGTCCTTCACCATTATATAGCATCTGTGGAAGCAGATAAAATCGACATATGCGCTGCTGATTATGAAATTGCGGATACGTTATGGCTCAGCCCGAAGCAGATAGTAGAGGGAAAGATAAATGTGCGCGAAAACGTCTTGGAAATGGCCAAGCTAATATTGAAAAGGAAGAGCACTCAGCCAGCTGATTGACTGATTTTATACAAGAGAATCATATGGCACTCGTCGCCATAAACATTTCCTGCTTATCTTTATTTCCTTTGCTGCCAGAGACAGGATTACGCCTTTTGCTACTGGTTCCGGCAGGTTCTGGAAATTAAGTCAATGACTTTTTTAGCAAGATGTATATGTTTTCTTTTCATTATTAAAGAGAAACGTTGGGTTCCAGCCGCATCACTATATTATCTTGCTTATTGTTTTTAGGATTTGGATTCAGATTATTTAGTGTATTAATGAAAAGTCTTTTAGCTGAGCGACTGCATTTGGCATAGATCGCAGTAATAAAAAACAAGTAAACAAGATTGGAAAATAAGAGTTTGGGATAGGCGTACATTCGACCGATATACAATAATGGAACCACATATTTGTATGGAAAGTAACTTGATTCGCAGAGATGTGGGAAGGTATATAATTTAAGCTAAAAAAAAGTTGATAGAATGAAAACAAAGAAACAAATGATAGCGGAGCAGTTTATGTTGGATTCGGTATCCGGGTATGATGATGTATTTACACTCTTACATAATACAAAAACATTTGCTGTTAATATGGAAGGATACTCCAAACTGCTTATTTCCAGCAGTTATGATAAACTTTCAAAAGGAGCAGAAGGATATATTAGAAATTATAATTAAGGAAAAAGACTTTTTGATGGAGAGCTTAACAGATATGTTTGGCTTATTGCACGGATATGAAATCATGTTAAAAACAGGAATAGACACTGAGGAGAGAGATTAAGCATAAAAAAGATATGGAAACAGGCACCATACGTACTTGAGATAGGTGTAGATGGAGTTCCTATCTTAAGGCAACAGCCAAATACTAGGAGTTTGGAACCGATAAATCTATTTTTTATTTCGTATTTTTAGTAGTAGGTATCTTCTGTGGCTCCAAGGCAGGAAGGATGAATGTTGTCTGTTTTCTGCAATAGACGCGTTCATCTGCTTCTGGCTAGCTCTCTTATCACAAGGTCTGGTTTATCGCTGACTACTGCGTCGACTCCCAGGCGAATCAGCCTGCGGATCTCTGCCGGTTCGTTTGCGGTCCATGCACATATACGTTTCTTTTGGCTCCGGATTTTTTCTATGGTCCACTCGTCTATTGCGCTGTGATTTATTGATAGCATATCCGCTCCGGTGGATTTGAGGATCATGAGAGGATCTTTTGGAATATGCTGCAGAAGCATTCCTGTGCGTATTTTTGGAAAGTTTTTCTTTACAGTAATAAGCATTCCGCTAATAAAGGATATTAGATGAATATTCTCTGTATTGTATCTGCCTGCCAATTTGGCTGCAGGAATTTCTGTACCTATTCCTTTAAGCTCTATCTGCATGGATACCTTCCCTTTTGCCAGTTCCATGACTTCGCCTAGAGTAGGTATGCGCTCCCCTTTTCCCGCATCAAGCCGTCTTAGTTCACTGAAGTTCATTTCTTTGACGTGGCCTTTGCCATTTGTTGTCCTGTCTACAGTACTATCGTGTATTACAACGAGTTTTCTGTCTTTTGTAAGATGCACATCTAATTCTATTGTATTGGCTCCTAGTCTTATTGCAGTTTCAAATGACCTTAGTGTGTTCTCGGGCTCATGTGCAGCCGCACCGCGATGGCCTACAACTTCAAGCATTATACCACAAGAATTATTGATCCTTATTTATCTGTAAGGTCACTGGTATATTTTAGTATTGTTTTATTTGTAAACCAGGATTTGGAATCAGCCTGGGCACTTTTTTATAAGTTTCAGTTTTATATCTTTGATTGGAGGCATAATTTGATGGATATCGGATGGCTTATAGGGGGAGCCCAGGGAGCAGGAGTTGACACTGCCGCTAATATATTCGGTGCTGCCATTGCAAAAACAGGATATTACATATTCGGAAGCAGGGAGTATTTTTCAAATATAAAAGGCAGGCACAGCTATTTCAGCCTGGTTATAAGCGATAAGCCCAGATACAGCGTTGATACCCGGGTGAATATACTTGCTACTTTCGATGCGGAGACCATATTCCAGCATTTTGATCAGGTCAGCGAGTATATGCTTTATGACATTGCCCTTGCAGATACTGACATATTCAAAGTCAGGACAATTGAACCTGAGATAGCTGAAGACCAGGCAGAAATACTCAAGAAGGCTGGATATGGAACTACAGTATCAGAAGTGATAAGATACCTTAATGATAGGGGAGTTAAGGCAATACCCATAGATTATGGAAAGATAATGCGCGATATAATAAACACATTGAAGATGGATTCATTCTCGGTAGAAAGGGCAAGGAACATGGTCTGCATTGGCGCTTCATTCTCGATGTTGGGTTTTGATAAGAAACATATTGAGAATGCTGTATCTTCGGCTTTTGGAAAGAAGAAGGAGTTTATGGAGCTGAACAGGCTTGCGGCTGTTGCTGGCATGAATGCAGTTATGGAGAAACATTATGATTTTAAGGAATTACACATAAAAGATAGGAGAGTGCAGCTTGATGGCAATACCATCTCTGCAATTGGCAAGATATATGGCGGGCTGAGATTTCAGTCATATTATCCTATAACCCCGGCTTCTGATGAGAGTACTTACCTTGAAGCTAACCAGATATTGGAAGTGAATTCGGATAAGAAAGATTCTAAACAGGGAATCGTTGTTCTGCAGACTGAGGACGAACTTGCAGCGATAAATTCCGCAGTGGGGGCAACACTCACAGGAGCCAGGGCAGCGACAGCAACCTCAGGACCGGGATTCTCCCTCATGAATGAGGGAATCAGCTGGGCAGGCATGAATGAGGCACCAGTATTGATTACATATTATATGAGGGGATCGCCCTCTACAGGATTGCCCACAAGGAGCGGGCAGTCGGAACTTAAATCTGCACTCAATGCAGGACATGGAGAGTTTGCTAGAGTAGTGATAGTCTCCGGAGACCATAGTGAGATATTTGAAGATGCTGTAAATGCACTTAATATGGCAGAGATCTGCCAGACTCCTGCGATACATATAATAGAGAAGACCTTGGCTAATTCCTACTCAATAATGAATAGGAATGATCTCTTTTCAGATAAACTCTCTATAAAACGTGGAAAGATAGTATATCCTGAAGAGCCTGAAGATTACAAGCGTTTTGAGATAACAGAGGATGGAATCTCAAGAAGGGCTTTGCTGGGTCACGCAAAGATGTATTATACAGGGGATGAGCACAACGAGTATGGACATATATCCGAGAGTCCTAGAAACAGGACTGAGATATACGAAAAGAGAATTAAGAAGATAAAAAAAGCTTCGGATTATCTTGCAGATGATGAAAAGGTAAGGGTAGTGGGTAACTCTGATACAGTACTGCTTACCTGGGGCTCGCCGAAGGGCGCAATTTTAGATGCAATCGAGATGCTTGCAGATAAGGGAATTCAGATAGAGATGGTACAGGTCAGGCTCTTCAGCCCATATCCTTCTGAATTGGTAAAGAGAGCAGTCGCTGGGAAGAAGAGGATAATAGCAGTGGAGAATAATTACAATGCGCAGGGAGCTGAAATATTCACTGAACAGACCGGCATGGCTCCTACCGGATATATACTCAAGTGGAATGGCAGGCCTATCTATCGGGATGAGCTTGTTGAAGCTGTAATGGAGATAGTCAATAAAAATTCCAGAAAGGTTGTATTGAATGGAGGAAAATAATCAGGCGATGTTTAATGACTGGTGCCCCGGCTGCGGCGACTTTGGAATACTGCGTGGGGTTGAGAGTGCGCTTAGCGAGATGAAACTCGACTTTACCGATGCAGTGCTTGTCTCGGGAATAGGTTGCTCTGGAAAGCTTCCGCATCTCGTTTCAGGGCCCATATCAGGAGTGCACACACTTCATGGCAGGGCTCTTGCTTTTGCATTGGGAATCAAGCTTGCAAATCCCAGCCTTAAAGTCATTGTTAACGCAGGCGATGGAGATACTTTTGGAATAGGCATGGGACATTTTGTAAGTGCAGGAAGAAGGAATGCCTCGATTGTATTGATAGTGCATGACAACAGAGTGTACGGGCTTACAAAAGGCCAGGCCTCACCTACAATGCCCATGGGAGAACGCACCAAGGCACTGGCAAAGCCAAACATAAATGAATCAATAAACCCAATAGCCCTGGCTGTTACCTCTGGTTATACATTTGTAGCAAGAAGCTTTGCGTATGATACTGCGCTTACCAAGGAACTTATCAAGCAGGCAGTTTCACACAGGGGAATGGCTTTGATAGATGTTTTACAGCCTTGCCCTACCTATAATGACATAAACACTAACGAATGGTATAGGAAACGCATATGCAAGCTAGAAGGAGACCCTGAAGTGCATGATAGTTCTGAGACTTTGGGGAAGATGACTGAGGCCATAAAGAATGCCTATTTAGAAGAAGATAAGATACCGATAGGAATATTCTACAAGAATGAGCTTGTGCCTACATACGAGGAACGGATTAAGGAATATATTCCGGATTATTTGGAGAATTATCCTGCGATACACACTATCGAAAAAAATGGGAAGCCTATAACAAGCATAGAAAGAATGCTTGATGCCAGGTCTGTTGCCTGATTGTTTTTATGATTCGCCTGTGCCGCAGGCACAGTATCCTTTCTCGTCTATCCTGCTGCCACATATAGGACAGATTCCTCTGTAAGATACTTCATGGTATTCCTTATCATATATTTCCTTGTGTGCGTCCGTCTTCCTGTATTTTGTTTTTATTCTCCGCTTCAGCTCTTTTTTAGTCTTCGGGCCGGATTCTTTACTTTTCATTTAAAATACCAATATCGATTTATTCTAACTTAACTTCGCCACATTAAACCTTTAAAGGTAGTGTTGTCACATCATTTTTGATGAGAAAATGAAAGACAACGTAACACTACCATTAGGTAGTATAGCAATAACAGATAAAATAGAATCGGATT
>JAKBPE010000023.1 GCA_021829835.1 bacterium | reverse complement strand
AAACATTCTATAATGTAGGGTTTAGGTAATAAATTTAGGAACTTGACATCTACATTTGATCACCTCGTCAAATTCAAAACCCTCACATCCTGTATCTGAGGAGGTATGCGATTACACAGGAAAACACGTGAATCCTGACCTTTTTCATACCAAAGAACCTGTTCTCTTCGAGACCAAAGACCTCTTTCAACCTTGAAAATACGCGCTCAACCGCCCATCTCCTCCCA
This sequence comes from bacterium, assembly GCA_021829835.1. Taxonomy (GTDB): domain Archaea; phylum Micrarchaeota; class Micrarchaeia; order Micrarchaeales; family CABMGC01; genus JAJZIZ01. The sequence goes on along the minus strand of JAKBPE010000023.1, from coordinate 11,647 downwards.
TATTCAGGATCCTTCGGATTCTCAGTTTTCTGCCACCTGTTCCCACTGAAAGGAATCACAGGGGTTATGCCGTCGTTTCTGAGTATGGTTCTTATCTTCGATGAATGATACTGTGCATCTGCAAGAAACTTTCCTAGATGTTGCAAGACTGCGATTTTCTTTACTTTATTATAGAGCGGATCGAAGAATTTCCTATCGTTTGTATTTGCAGGCGCCACTACAACTGCGATTGGAGTCTCAGTTTCAGCATCTACTATCATGTGTGTTTGTATCCATAAAAGAATGACTTCTTTTTGTCTTTATTCGATTTGTAAAGAAGCTGTTCCTTTCTGGAAGGTGTTCTGTGTCCCCATCTTGCCTCCCTGTCCTTCCCAGAATATGCAGGAACGTCAGTACTGTCCTGCGCAACAAGCCTCACCCGTTTTCCCTTCAGCAGATCGGAAACGATCCATAATTGCAGATCTTCCATTATCTGAGGGTTCATTCTCTCCCTTACCTTGGAGAATGTCGTCTCGTTTGGCCTATCTCTGTATCCCAGAAATTTGCCTATCGGATCTTTTGCAAGAAACTCGATAAGTCTGATATCAGTCTTCAAACCCTGTTCCTGTTTTACAACCAAGGCAACGACGTGCTTTGCAAACTTCTTTGTATGGCCATACTTCTGCACGATGACCCGTGCAGCTGCCCAAACCTCTACTATTTTGTTGGTATGAGAACTGCCACTTAAGATATCCACCAAACAATGAATATTTGGTGAATAAATGAAGCAGTTTTATGTCGGACTTGATTTGGGTAGAAAGTGGATATACGGGACCATTCTCGACGAAAAGAAGAGACTTGTCAGAGAAGCAAGGATAGACTGCACAATAGGGGCCGTCGATACGTTTTTGGGAGGAAGACCGAAGGCAACATTGAATGTGGTCATAGAAGCATGTGGGATATGGGAGGGCATTTACGACCATCTGAAGGATTGCTGCAATGTCGTAAAAGTTGCAAATGTTCTGAAGACCAAGGCGATAGGATACGCGAGAAAGAAGACCGATAAGATCGACTCGCGAACTCTTGCTGAACTTCTCCTTGCTGATATGATTCCTGAGGCTTATGTACCTGATGCAGAAATACGGACGATGAGGAAAAATGTAAGACACAGACTCGGGATTGTCAAGGTCAGGACGATGTTCAAAAACCGGATTCATGCAATATTGCGTGCCCGGAATCTGAAGCCACCACAGATTGTGAAGGATGTTTTCACCAATAAAGGCGTTGTGTGGTTAAAGTCTTTGAATATCCACGAGATCGATAGTTGTATCAGAATGATAGATGCAGTGAACGGCGAAATCAAAACCTCAGAGGAACTCTCCTGTGCGAATCCCCTTAGGAACGAAGTGAATCTCTAAAGACAATGCCCGGTATTGGAGAGGTATCGGCAACACTTATAATGTCGGACATCGCAGATATAAGGCGTTTTGAAACACCGAAGAAACTATGCGCATATGCTGGGATAGTGCCCTCAGTTTATCAATCAGGCGACACTGAAAGATACGGTGGCATTACAAAGCATGGCCCAGGGCACTTACGTCATATGTTGGTGGAATGTGCAGATGTAGCAATACGACATGACGACAGATTCAGGAAATTCTTCCAGAAGATCTACAAGAAGAAAGGATGGAATGTTGCAGTGACTGCTGTCGCCCACAAGATGCTGTACATAATGTGGTATATGCTGACGAATAATCAACCGTACATAGGTGATAAATCAGAGTGATACTTCATCCCTTAAAAGATGATGTGGCGTAATGGGCACCCCGGAAAGAATATGGGTCTTGAACCCGTTATTTTGTTTGGGGGCCATAACGACCAACCAAAATGTGCCGTGAGCACGAATAGATGATTGTCGTCCCGCCCAATTACACCGTAAACAAAATGTTATGCAAGGTATATAAGATGGTGAGAAAATAGAGTATTAACGTGGATATCCATAAAGTGCCCCTTTACTGGGGTATCTTTATGTGACAGTTCTCATAGATATTCTTTGTTTCGTATATTTTCATTACGTCTGGTCTCCTGGCAAGGCCGACCAATGGCTACAGGAGACACTCACACTCATCAGTTCACGACGACAAAAAGAGAAGAGAAAACCCTCCAGATTCAATTGGACGGCAAGGTTCTTAATTTGTCAAGTTCCTATAATAAATTATTATTGACAACTAATATAAACTGCTGAAATAGGTTACAGAAGATACTCCTGAGATTACTTTCACATTAATAGGTATAAATAATGTTTAAGAAAAGTTATAATGAAGAAATTTTAGAAGCTAATTCTAATACTTTATTGTGTTTATTATACATTTTTCTAAAAGTCGTTTCCAGGTCGTTATTTACATCTATTCTTAATAAGTTGAATGGAGATAAATTTTGTTTGGAAAGTAAGTCTACAGTTGCTGATATATCTTCAATTGGTATTTTTGTGCGCGATTCTACTGTTTTTTGAATAAAATATTCCCCAATGCCGAAGGCATATCTCCAAAAGTATTCCATTATGTTATCACTGTCAAGTAAATAATCTATTATTTGTACCTTATCACCATATTTTTGAGATAATCTTTTTTTAGCGACCTTTAATCTTTCTTTTTTTTCGGATGTATCCACAATCACTGCATTATTTACCGGCCCATTTTTAAATGCTTTTTTAAATAAACATTCAAGTAGAGGATTGTCACGATAATATTTTTTACGTATCTGTTTACTTTCTTTACCGTACCTTGCCGCATCATTATTTAGTTGTATAAAATAAGAATCGTTAGTTGGTGTTATCAATTCTTCTATGTCTTTAGAATCACAACCTAAAAGCTGGCCATTTATAACATCTTTTACTATTATAGATAAATATCTCCTTGTTAAACCGACATTTATAAATGTCTTATATATATTTGATAGTTGACCTGAAGTGCTGTCGTTAATTATTTCGGTGTGCTTTTTTACAACCAGACTATCAAATGATGCATATACGTCCCATATATTTGACAGATCTTGTAAATATTTTACTGGTGTTGCAATATAGTTATTTGTTACTGATGAGTTCTTTTGGAGGATAACTTCTAATAATTTTCTTTCTGCATTGTTGGCTTTAACTATGTCAGTAAGCATATCTTTAGGTGAAATTACAGTTTCTAAAAAATCTGTAAATTTTCTAAATTCACTATTATCTAGATTCATTGGTAAGTTTGGTTCAAATTTGAAATCAGATACGGCATTTTTTCTCTTGGTTTTCATATTAGTTTATCACTTATTTTATTTATAATAGAAAATATTTCACTCAGATTTTTAATCTTGAAATCGTAATTACCGCTAAAATTCTTTTCTTCTCTGTCAATCAAGCAGAATAGAATACCTGCCAATTTACACTTTCCGTCAGAATCAACTTTGTCCCCAACCATAAGACATTCTGATGGATTTGAATTTGTTATATTTATAAAAGACTTGAATATTTTACCGGAACCCTTATTGGCTTTTAATTCCTCAGATGTAAATATATCTGTGAAAAATCTATTAAGACCTAGTTTTTTTAGTACCTTCCGGTTTCTTAAGCCTCCATCAGTTATCACATATAAATTAAACTTCCCGTATAAATTATCTAAAACATCGAAAACGTCATCCAATAATATAGTATTTTTTACAATATATGTATCAATCTCGTTAGCTATTTTTATTTTTTCATCGTGTGTTAAATCTAATCCCAATCCGCCTGAAAATTGGTCTATTGTTAGTTCAAGCCAATCTGAATAGAATTCATTTTGTTTTTTGTGTGCATCAATTATTTCGTCTATTTCTTTACTTATAGCATTAAATTTAGATAAGTCAATGTCGCCATAGTTTTTAAGGTTAATTCTTATAGCATCATCTAACCCTATTTGCCACTTACTAAGTATTAGTGTTCCCTCAACATCAAATATTAAATTTTTTAACAAATAATCCCGACAATGTATAACCTAGGTTATTAGAAACCAAGCTAGACCTGTCTTCACTGTCTTCATTATGCCAAAATGATTTCTGATTATTGATTATTAATCTGGATTGCAACAACTTAGCATTACAATTTCCACTTCTTTTTTTGGCACTTTTTTAATTTCTCCGTGCTTATTAAGCACTTTGTATGTTGCTTTTTTATCCATATACTTACCCATTTTTAGTTTATTTTGAATATATAAATACCTTTCGGTGTATTTAGGGTGTTGTATTTAGGGTGTGGGGCATAAGTCATCTTCTTCCCAATAAAAGGAGATTATGCCATAACCCTTTGCACATTACAGATGTCGCAATCCTGTCATCACGTTTTTGCCAGACTTGCCAGCCGTTTGATTTCTTGTCAGAAGCAAAACCACTCTCGGAACTCTCTCTTCTGTAATATTCTTTGAGAAATGTCATGGAGTTTCCCATAAGTGATCTCCAGATATCATGCCATTTCTTTTTTCCCTTTATGGCAGTATCCTTCTTTGGAAGGATGTAGAACTTGGTATTCTGTCCGAATCTGTCGACAATGGACTTGAACGTGTAGTACCTGTCCAGTCTGATACTGTTGATGCTTATGTCCAACCCTGCCATCATCTCTCTTGCGCTGTTGAATGCTTCCATTTCCGACCTCATTCCCGTACCATATCCTACATACATACCTGTATTGAGATCCAAAAATGCGAAGGCATATGCGAATGTTTTCTTTTTTCCATTCGTCTTTTTTACGTTGGTAGAATAATGTTTCATAATCGTAAGTCCGTATCCTGTGCCGTCTCCGGATATGTCCACATTCGTCATATTTCTCCTTCTCACCATTATCACGAACATATTGTGTATCGCCATGGATACAAGAGCGTCAGAATATAGACGTTCAACGGTCTTGTATGACGTCGAGATTCCAGACAGATCCCTGAAGAGAGGCAGTAATTTTGCTGTTTTCCTGTTGCTCGTATCAAAAATATCTTTCAGCAACAACATCAGAACCTTGTCCTGCAATGAGAGGGTAGGTGGGCTTCCGATTTGTCTGATATTGCTCGTCAGTACCGCCGTTGCCTCTTCTAGTATCGGCTTATCTCTCTCGCCGCCGTTTCTAAACGGCCACTATATTCTTTCTCATACTTTGCCCATTCCCGTCCATTCTTAGCAGAGTATTTCTCCTTGTAATATTCTATCAGTTTACTGAGATCCAGCTTGAATCTCCCGAAATTTCTATTCGTTAGTCTGTACGACTCCATGCAACCACGTTACGTTATAAACAGGAAGGTATATAAGGATATCCATAGATATCCATACAAGAGATTAAAACTCTGATGTCCCAGATATCTCTAGGTGTTTATTTGACAAGGACCTCAAGAAAAATACGATTCTCTAAAATTATCCTGACTGACGAAGTCGAGACATTTTATGAAAAAGTAGTTACTCCTTTCGGAAATTCTGCAAAAATCGACTCTAATAGGAAATATATAGGGCGGAGGGCGTACGTGATCATATTGAAGGATTAATTACTGACTTATGTCCCACACCCGGTGTATTTATCACAGTTTAATAAATCTTGCGTCTTGAGTGTTGTAGAAATTCCACAAATGTTGATAAAACATAGTTTATGTGTCTGCAAATATTGTAAATTACTTCAATTACTTTCATTTCTATGCCCTGGATTCCCTTTGCATCAAACTCTTATCTACAATAGCATTTCCTAAGCCAGTGGCCTTTTCCAATTTCCATGCAAAGACCCCTATGCCTTATTGTCACTGCTTTTCCTGTACTGGCATTAAGATTATTTGTGTTGTAGCTAAGAACTTTATTGTCAATAGCGTTCTGGTAGTATTAATTATCTATGATACATACCTGTTCGCCTATTTGCATTATATTGTTTGTTTAAAACTTCAAGATTGAGGCATATTCATTTATTTTGGTATTTGGTGTTTGACGGAAAAAAGAATTTGTAATGATCTCCATGAATTAGACATGTCCTATTGTTAATATATAAATTGATTTGCGCGTCCTCTTTAAGTCTAAAAGTTTATCTAGGGCATTATCATAGAATCCCCCTATAGCGCAACAACCAAGGTGTAATGATTCTGAAACCAGATAAACGTTTTGTGCTGCGTGGCCTGCTTCTAAAAGCACATGTCGGTATCCACGCTCCCCATATTTAGCAACGATTTTACTAAAATCTCCAGTTATAACAATGTAAATAGGCGTATTTTTTGCCCATTTTTGCTTCCCACTTATTTTAACTAAATCATTACTCGCATCTCCTTTTTTTAATAGTTTTATTTCTCTGTTAGAGCTTTCATATATGTATATTCCTTTCTGAAGTCTTTTACTATTTAATACTATAATATAGTAATTTAAAGATTGCAATGCTCCTGCAGAAGGATATGTTCTGCCTACATATTTCTCAGTATAAGTATCCATGAACGAATAGTTTAGCAATATGGATAATTCTTTAATAGATACTTCATTTTTAGAATATTTCCTAGTACTTCTACGATTCCATAACAAATGATACAAATCGTGCATATTTTTATTTGGTAGGATAGGTAAAGGGATTACTTTTTTTTGTTTTACTGATTTTAAGCTTTTTGATAATACTTCTTTTTTCAGAGAAAAGCTACTGATATGATGATAAAATTCCCATTGTCTCATTAACAATACCAATTTTAATCTTCTAAGATGACTTTTGCATCTTCCTCAGTTATTAAAATGATTGCCTTACAATTTTCCTTAATCATATTTATATCGATCTTATTAACGTAGGGTATATCTAATTCTCTAGCCACCACTGCTAAGTGTGATAGCCTATTACCAGTTCTGGTTATAATACCAGATGCTTTAAACAAAAGAGAATCTGCTTCTGTCACAGATCCGTTTTCTAAAACTATAATAAACGGAGGTTCTGGATGTTCGACTTTAAGATTTTTAATTACCTTTCCAGATGCAAACTTATTTGCAATGACCAAAGGTTCTCCAATTAAAACTCGACGATCCGTTCTTAAATTTGCATCAATCCGCATTTCCTCTTTTTTAGCTAAAGGTTGCTTTGTTTTTTTAATCTCTCCCATATAAACACATTAATTCTTTTTAAGAAAATATAAATGCCTTTTGGAAAAAATAATTTGGGATAAAATTTATCTGTAATTAATCATGAGGAGTGTATCGGCTGTCAATTTGTCCATCTTTGCAGATATTTCAGGTCTAAGTTATCGGGCGGAACAGGAAGGCAAGCTTTTTATTCCTTAAATCAAAGTAATTTTTGGCGATCAGGGATGCTGCATCTAAAGTCACTCACGATACACAGGTTCAAGTCGTTCAGGCATGCAGAGCTTCTTTTAAATGACGGATTCACATGCATAGTGGGGCGCAACGGCTCCGGCAAATCCACAATATTCGATGCGCTTACGTTCGGGCTTGGGGTAACCTCTAGGAAGAGGCTGAGGGTCAACAGCATGAAGGACCTGCTTTCCGACTCCCTGAAGAGCAAGAAGGGACTGCATACGGCATATGTGAAGCTTGCATTCACTGGTGATGAAAGCATAGAGGTTACCAGGTACATACGCTCAGATGGAAAGCACGCCTACAGGGTCAATGGCAGGCGCATGAAGAAAGGGGACGTTATGGAGCTCCTTGCAAAGCACGGGATAAAGTCCGATTACACCAACACCATGCTGCAGGGAGAGATAAACCGCGCTATCGACATGAATCCGAAGGAGCGCAGGGAGCTCATAGACATAGCTTCCGGGATAAAGGAATTTGATATTAAGAAGGATGAGAGCCTGAAGGAGCTGGACAAGGTTGACCAGAAGATATCCGAGGCGAGGGTCTCGCTCAATGAGAGGTCCGGATTCCTCAAGGAGCTCGGCAAGGAGAAGGAGGTTGCGGAGTCGTACCTGAACTTCAGCAAGAGGCTAAAGGTCCTGAGGTACAGCCTTCTGGTTATGAAGAACGATGCTTTGCAGATGGCATATGATGATGCAGGAAGGAAGATGGCCGTAGCTGAACAGAAGAGGGCAGTGCTCAGGCAGAAGTATGACGGGATGAGCTTAAAGATAGAGAAGCTGAACTCGGAGAGGCAGACGCTGATATCGGAGATGAATGAGAGGACCTCCTCTTCCGGGGAGAGGAGCAAGAGGCTGGAGATATCGGCTGCCGAACTTGCAAAGGTTAAGGCAGAGCTCTCTAACAGGGAGGCGCAGATAAACCAGTCAGGCATGGACATAGCCTCACTTGAAGCTGAGAGGAAGAGCATAGAGGAGAGGATCTCGGCAAATGCGGATGAGATATCGCACCTTAAGGATGAGGAGAAGATATATTCCAGGATAGTATCTGATCTCGATTATCTTGGGGTTGCTGATGAAAAAGCGGATGAGATAAGGCTGATTAACCAGAGGATACTTGAGCTGAGCTCAAGGCTTATTGAGGAACAGGAGCATATATCCAGGGTGGGTGCTGACAGATCGGCAATACTCGACAGGAAGGACTTCTACAAGAAGCAGGCTGAAGAACTCTCGAAGAGCACCGTTGCCCTGGTATCGGAAATGAATACTCTGGGCAAGAGGGAGCCGGAGATAGATGCAAGATTGAAGAAGATAGCAGAGGAGCTTGAAAGGCTTGGCGCAGAGACGAAGAGCCTCTCTTCAAAGATAGAAAACGCAGATGAAAAGCTTATAGAGTTGAGGGAGCAGCGCTCCTATGCAAGGCAGAAGAACAGCCAGCTTGAGTCCAGGCTTGCATCCGCATTCAAGGAAAAGGACGGCTTTTACGGCAAAGCTGCCTCATTATGCACTTATGAGCTTGAGCACTCTGCCGCGATAGAGGCTGCAGCAGGGGCAAGGATGGAGTACTTCGTAGTTGAGGACATAGATTCTGCCAACAGGATAATAGAGTACATCAAGAGGAACGGCCTGGGCAGGGCGACCTTCATACCGCTGAAGGAGATAAAGACGGTGCCGCAGAGGGAAGAGGATGGGATGGAGATGCTTGTCGGGCTTGTCAAATTCGATAAGCGGTTCGGCAGGGCTTTTGAATTCATATTCGAGGACACCTTCCTTGCCCAAGACATCTCGCAGATAAAGAAGAAGGGAATAGGGAAGCACAGGTACGTCACGGTAGAGGGGGAGCTTGTAGAGCGTTCAGGAATAATAAGCGGAGGCTCAGGATATGGCAAGATATCTGTAAGGACAATAGATATGACCATAGAGAAGTTCGATTCTGAGAAGAAAATTTCAAGAGAATTGCTTGATTCTGTCTCAAACGCAGCTTTCGAGCTTAGGAAGGAGAAGATGCTGCTTGAAGGGGAGCTTAAGTCCATAAAGGAGAGGTCCGCAAGGCTCTCATCAGAGATAGCGATAGACGAGAAGAGGCTAAACGAAGCGGTATCCGGCAACAAGGAGATAGATGCAAAGGCTGCAGAGATGGACAAGCAGCTTGCAGAGATGGACAGGGCAAAGCTGGACACTGCGATGGAGATAGACAGGCTGAAGGCGAAGCTCGAGGATGCGGAGAAGGGCAAGAAGGGGAAGGGTGCGATGGTTGAGGAGCGCAGGAAGCTCAATGAGGCGAGAGCCAACATGGACAAGGCAAGGATAAAGACGGCCGAGCTCTCGAAGGAGAGCGAGATGGCAGGAAAGCGCGCTTCCGACATTGACTCTTCGGTGAAGAAGATCAGGCTTGGCACTGAGAGAAGCAAGAAGGAGATGAAGGAGCTTCTCTCGAAGAGAGAGGAGCTTGAGGAATCAAGGAAGAAGATTGAAGAGGAGATAAAGAACAGCAGCAGTGTCACATCGAAGGCTTATGAGAGGATAAAGAAGATGGAGGAGGAGCTCCAGAGCATGGGAATCGATAATGGGAAGACCTCGGCAGAGCTCTCGGGAGCCGAAAGGGAGCTTAATGAATTGAACATAGTTAGGAGCCAGACTGAGACAAGGCTGAGCGACATAAAGGCGGAGCTCTCCTCATACGAGGATAAGGCAGAGGTAGTAAAAGGCAAGATAGAGGATATGGAAGCCGAGGCGAATCTCCTGAACCTTAGGATAAAGGAGCTTGGTAATGTCAACCTGAAGGCGCCTGAGATATACGGGATAAAGAAGGCGGAGGTGGATGAAGCGGATGCCAAGGTATTGACGCTTGAAGCGGAGAAGGAGGCTGTCCTGAATATGATAAATGAGATAGAGTCGAAGAAGCTGCAGGTATTCATGGATACCTTCAACGAGATAAGCAAGAACTTCACCAAGCTGCACAGGTACGTCTTTGCAGGAAAGGATGCCTCATTGAAGCTCAGCGATCCATCCGATCCGTTGGAGAGCGGGCTTGACATATCAATAAAGGAAGAGGGATCATCAAGGTCCGTAATGCAGCTTTCCGGCGGAGAGAAATCCATAGCAGTACTCGTGCTCCTCTTCTCGATATACACTTACAGGCCTTCAAGGATATACATCTTTGACGAGGTCGACTCTGCTCTTGACAAGGACAACAGCAGGCTGCTCTCCAAGCTGATAAAGGACATGTCCAAGGAGGCACAGTTCGTGGTAGTAAGCCATAATGACTCGCTTGTTGTGGATGCGGATGCCGCCATAGGCGTTATAAAGGAATCCGCAGAATCCAATGTGGTAGGGGTAGAGATAGCTGAACTGGCTAAGAATAGATGATCTTTTTGAAGAAACAGAATGCACCTTTGAAGAAGCAGCATGATTACATAGGCTGGCTCCTTTACGCCTTGCTCGCAGCGTCTGTGGTCGCATATGCGTTTACCAGCAGCTTATTCATAGGGATAGGGGCATTTGCACTGGTCATCGTCATACTGCTTTACGAATTCAGGCAGAGCATCAAGGACGAAGGGACAAAGGGCACTGTGATTGATATAGCCAAGGCGCTTGCGGCTGTTGCGGTCGTCTGGCTGATACTGATAGTCGTTCTCGGGACGACACAGCCGGTTAATGTTGTTGCAAGCTGCAGCATGCTGCCTGTCCTCCACAGGGGAGATCTTGTATTTCTCCACGGGATAAGCAATATGAGCACCTTCCTGCAGGATAACCGCATACCTGTCGTAAACGTCAGCCAGAGCGCCTTTGACAGCATGTACTCGAACATGAACAATGAATTCCTCGCATACTTCGCATATCTCAAGTCTGATCCCTCGTACATAACGGCTACGGGCAACTTCAGCAACTCCTCTTTTGCAATAGGCCTTTACAATACCCATTGCATAGACTACTATTCATATCTCTCTGAGCCTCTCGATTACTATAAATGCAGGGTTCCGCTAAGCTCCCAGAATGGCAACCTCATAAGGTACAGCTACTCCATAGGAAAAGTAGACATTAACGGCACGGTGGAGCAGGAGGTCTATACCTCTGCAATAACGATAGCGAACCATACGATAATTGAGAATTACTCTAATCCGATAATAATCTATGCGACAACTCCAAACGACTACTTCACCGGAGACATAATACACAGGATGGTCGCTGCCATGAAGGTCGGAAGTTCCTATTATATATTGACAAAAGGGGACAACAACCCTGGCCTGGACATAGAGTTCGGCAACTATCCGATAAACCAGAGCAGCGTCGTCGGTTATACTATAGCCGATGTGCCTCTGATAGGATATCTTAAGCTTATAATAAGCGGCCAG
>JAKBPE010000008.1 GCA_021829835.1 bacterium | reverse complement strand
GAAGATGCGAAGTTCAGGCTTCAGGAGGAATGGAAAGGAATAACCAACCAGTCCAACGACTTTATGCATAAACTATCTGACAAACTGGTGCATGGAGGATTCACCTCATTTGCAGTAGAATCATTGCATATAGAAAGCATGCTGAAGAACCATCGCCTCGCCCAGTCAATACAAAATGCTTCATGGAACAGATTCATCCAACTCCTCTCATACAAGGCTGAAAGTGCTGGTATGAAGGTAATAAAAATAGATGCAAGAAATACCTCAAGGGAATGCAGTAATTGTGGCAACATAACGGACATGCCACTATCTGTGAGAGAATACAACTGCGGCAGATGCGGCATGAGGTTGGACAGGGACATAAACGCTGCAATAAATATATTGCATAGAGCAGCTACCCTCGGACAGAGGGGAAGTCACGCTCAGGGAGAGAATGTAAGACCTCAAAGGGAGGCAGTCCTCGAAGAACTGAGAACATACCCTGCAAATGCAGGGGAAGCCAACGACTTTTAGTCGTTGGAGGGTGTCACATTTATGAAAGAAGATGGGATCCTTGTTACTGAACTTGCCCAAAGGCTGAACGGCAAGGCTGTCATAAGCTCAGAGATAACCGACAAGGAGATCTCATCAATAGGGATTGAAAGGCTTTCAAATAAGCTAATCTCATTCTTTGAAGTATACCATGGACCCAAGATAATCGACAAGAAGATCCTGGAGCAGATAATCGAGGAGATAAAAAAAGAGCCGAGTGCTGAAGCCAAAATCACATATGAAATAAAAGGCACTATAAATAAACACGAGACTGCAAAAGATGTAAGTTCAGAATTCAGCATAAGGAATGCCGCAATAGAAAAGACTCCTGCAATGGTTGAAGACTTTTCAGCATATTTCAGGAACAGGTTCGAGAAGCTAAGATCTATAATAGAGAGAAATAGGATGAGCGGCGTAGGAATAACAAACAAGATAGAAAACCTAAAAATATACGCAAATGGAAGGGAGATAGCCGTAATAGGGATGGTCTATGAGAAGAGCATAACCAAGAAAGGCCATATAATGCTAACTCTTGAAGACGAATCAGGCACCGCAAAAGTTCTTTTTATAAAGCCTGAGAGAACCTCAAGAAAGGAGATGCATGAGCTTTTCGATTTCGCCTCTAAGATAGTAAATGATGAAGTTATAGCCATAAAAGGAAAGGTATCAACTCCGTTCCTGATAGCAACAGGAGTTATATGGCCGGACATACCTATAAGAAAGATAAAACAGACAGAAGAAGATATAGCAATAGCCTTTACTTCAGACATACACGTGGGCAGCAAGCTATTTCTGGAAAAGCATTTTGAGAGATTCATAGAATGGCTTAATGGCGGGGTTGATGCAAGAAAGGATATAGCAGAGAAGATAAAATATCTGGTCATAAGCGGAGACCTTGTCGATGGAATAGGCGTCTATCCAAACCAAGACAGGGAACTTAGCATAAATGACATATACAAACAATATGCCTCGTTATTTTCATATCTGGAGAGGATACCAGAGCATGTGGAGGTATTCGTATTGGCGGGAAACCACGATGCGCTGCAGCTTGCAGAACCGCAGCCTCCTCTTGGAGATGAACTGATAAAAGACTTCAAAAAAGACAATATACATCTTGTATCGAATCCCGGCTATGTCAAAGTGCATGGAATAAACATACTTGCATATCATGGAGCATCATTGGATTCTATAATACAGGCAATCCCAGGCTGCAGCTACTCGAAGCCTGAGACTGCAATGAGGGAGGTGTTGAAGAAAAGGCACCTCTCTCCGATATACGGCGACAACCCTATAATGCCAAGCAGAAAAGACTCTCTGGTAATGGACGAAGTGCCTGACATCCTCCATATGGGGCATCTGCACAAAAACGGATATGCAGATTATCATGGAACACAGATAATAAACAGCGGAACATGGCAGGCAAGAACCTCATATCAGGTAAAACTAGGCCATATGCCTACTCCTGCAATACTTCCAATATACAATACAAAGGACGGTGCATTGTGGAGCATGGATTTTAACTCACTGGCGTGATTTTTTGGATAACAAGGAATATTTTGAAATTTTATCAAAAGACTTCTACAAAGCCTATGAATTGGCTGGAAAAGCCCGAGCGAAGGGCCTTGATCCAAAAACAGAGGTGGAGATACTTCCAGCTCCAGACCTTGCAAGCAGGGTAGAGGGTCTTATAGGCGTAAAAGGCATTAGCAAGATCATAAGGAAGAAACTAGACAAGCAGAGTAGAAGCGGCCTCGCATTTGAAGTTGCAGATGAGATATGCAGAAGTGATGAGTTCTCAAGTTACGAGCAGACAAAAAGAATAGAGTTGGCTGTCAGAGTAGGCACCGCAATACTCACTGAGGGAGTACTGGTCGCGCCTACTGAAGGCATAAAAGGCATAGACAGCTACAAAAATCCAGACGGAACTTCATATCTTGCAATATCATACGCAGGGCCTATAAGGGGAGCAGGAGGCACTGCAGCAGCATTATCGGTGGCACTTACGGATTATGTAAGAAAGATATTCGGTATAGACAGATACAAGCCAACCAAAGCGGAAATAGAGAGATATGTCGAGGAAGCAGAGCTATACCACACACGCGCGGCAAGGCTTCAATACAGGCCTCCTCCAGAAGACATACGTACTATAGTAGAAAACTGTCCTGTATGCGTAGACGGAGTACCAACCGAATCGATAGAGGTAAGCGTAAATGGCAATCTGCGCAGGATAGATTCAACAGGAAAGGAGATCCCAATAACAAACAGGGTAAGGGGAGGAATCTCGCTTGTAATATGTGAAGGAATAGCGCAGAAAGCCAAAAAAATGCTCAAAGAGACAAAGAGTGTCGGCCTCGAATGGGAATGGCTTAATGGAGTAATAAAATCAGTGTCGAAGAAATCTGCCTCGAAAGAAGACGCGGCAGTATTCCTCGAAGAACTTGTAGCCGGAAGGCCCATACTCGCATATCCTGGAAAGTCTGGCGGCTTCAGGCTTAGATACGGGAGAAGCAGGTTGACCGGAATAGCCTCAAAAGGGTTCAATCCGGCAACAATGGTTATACTTGATAGCTTTATAGCAATAGGGACTCAGCTCAGGATAGAATATCCCGGAAAGGGATGCGTAGCTGTGCCTGTAGACAGCATAGAAGGCCCCTTCGTAGTGCTTAAATCAGGAGATGCCTTCAGAGTCAATGATGTAGAGACCGCATTGAAGATAAAGCAGGATGTATCCGAAATAATATCGATAGGGGATATGCTTGCAACATTCGGAGATTTCAAAAAATCAAATACGCAGCTCCAGCCCAGCAGTTACGTGGAAGAGCTCTGGGAGCTTCAGCTCAAGAGCAAATCGGGATCCAGTGCGAATGCAGCAGATCCATCATTCAAGGATGCATTTACCATAGCTGTAAAGCATGGCATACCTATACATCCGAAATTCCTTTACGAATTCCAGACTATAGACTTAAAAGCATTGAGCAATCTAGCCGCAAGAATGTCTTCTACAGTGGCAAGACATGCAAGCCTGTTTGATATCGTGTCATTGGAACTGGATTTTGATAAGGATACCAAAAGAACTCTTGAACTGCTCCAGGTTCCCCATCGCCTGATCTCCGGAAAAATAGTCATATATGAAGAAAATGCGCAGAGCCTCGTCGCTTCCCTAGGATTCACATCCTCTTCAGGAATAATAGACAGCGTAAATGCAGAAAAAAGATATCAAAATGCCGGTGAAGCTGCAGATGCACTTGCATTCGTGAATTCAGTGGCTCCGTTTCAGATACCGAAGAGATCCACATTCATAGGTGCGAGAATCGGCAGGCCTGAAAAAGCCAAAGAACGCCTGATGAAACCTGCATTGAATCTGATATTTCCTATAGGAACATACGGAGGCAACGATCATAATCTGACAAAGGCATACCTGGTAGACTCAAAAAAGCTCAAATCAGGATTGAAAGTGATGATGGCTAATTACTACTGCCCAAAATGCAAAAGGACAATAGACTCGGCCTACTGCCATGATTGTGACGACAGGGCAATAATACTAAAAAGATGCCAGAATTGCGGAAGCATTGCAGAAGGAGACAGCTGCGAAAAATGCGGCTCAAGAACATCAGCATACAATGAAAGAACAGTAGATCTCTCGAAAGACATATCTATAGCTATAAAGAACCTAGGCATAAACAAACTCCCCGATGTAATAAAATGCCTGAAAAGCCTCCCGAACAGAGACAAAGTTGCAGAGCCTCTCGAAAAAGGTATTCTCCGCTCCAAGAACGGAGTCTTCATATTCAAAGACGGAACATCACGGTTTGACGCCACAGACGTTCCCATAACCCATTTCTATCCTTCTGAAATAGGTGTCTCAATAGATAAACTCAGAGAGCTCAATTATACAAAGGACTACAAAGGAAATGAGCTTACCGATCCCTCTCAATTAGTCGAGCTTAAGCATCAGGACTGCATACTAAGCAAGAAGGCAGGCATATACTTCACAAAAGTATCGAGATTTGTAGACCAGCTTCTTTCGGATCTATATGGCCTTGAAAAATTCTACAACATCTCCGACTATAGGGATCTGATAGGGCATCTTGTAATTACGCTATCTCCTCACACCTCATGCGGAGTTCTAAACCGAGTGATAGGCTTTGCAGAAGTAAATGTCGGACTCTCCCATCCATACACCATCTCAGCAAGAAGAAGGAATTGCGACGGAGACGAAGACACTACAATGCTTCTTCTTGATGCACTCTTAAACTTCTCAAGGGAATTCCTGCCTACAAGTGTAGGCGGGAGCATGGACGCACCGCTTGTGCTTACCCTAAATCTTCTTCCGGAGGAAATTGACGATGAAGCCCACGCCATGGAGGCAACAGAATCCTATGGACTGGAATTCTATGAAAAAACTTTCGCGTATGCCTATCCTTCAGATGTTAATGTTGAAATAGTAGAGAAGCGCCTAGGAACAGAAGCAGTATACAGCAACATATGGTTTACCCACGGATCTTCAGCAAAAGCATTGGAGAATTCACCCAAGAAATCTCAATACACACAATTCAAGACAATGCAGGAAAAGGTAGACGGAGAGTTCGCCCTCATGGACCGCATATATGCAATAGACAAGCCAGATGCAGCAAGAAAGCTCATAGTAAGCCACTTCATCCCTGACCTTATAGGAAATCTACACTCTTTCTCAAGGCAGAACTTCAGATGCTCTTCATGCAACTCCAAATACAGGCGAGTTCCATTAAGCGGCAAATGCTCAAAAGACGGAGGAAAATTGATACTTACTATCTCCAAGGCAGGAATAGAGAAATATCTTGGGATGGCTATAAGCCTAGCCGAGAGATATGATCTTGACCCATATATAAAACAGCGTCTAGTGCTTGTAAGAGAGGAGATAAGCAGCATATTCGCAGTTCCTGAAGAAGCAATGAAGAATAATACTACAGGCCAGTTCAATCTTGGAAGATATATGTAAGAACTGCAGACCACAGCCTAGATTTCAGTTTCATGCCTTGCCTTCAGCTACCGACTCAACCGCATCTTCAAAAATGTCCATGCCTCTCTCAAGGTTCTGAATGGAAATCGTAAGAGGCGGTATTATCCTTATAGTGGAACTTCCTGCAGGCAGGAGCAATAGACCGCTATCGAAACACTTTGAGATTATTTTTTCCCGCTCTTCAACTCCATATCTCTTTGATTTCTTGTCCTTTACAAACTCAACTCCTATCATGAGTCCTATGCCTCTGACATCTCCAACAATCTCGTATCTCTCCTTCAACTCTTCAAGCCTTTTCATAATCAGCCTTCCTTTTTTCACTACTCCTGACTGTATGCTCCTCATGTTCCTCCTGAGATATGAAAGCGAGGCCTCAGCCGCAGCTACAGCTACTAGATTTCCACCAAAGGTATTTGCATGAGCTCCAGGCTCTATGTCCCCAAGCGATTTCTTTGTTACTGTAACCCCCATCGGTATGCCTCCTCCTATTGACTTGGCCATGGTATATATATCAGCTTTAACTCCGAAGTTGTCAAGGGCCAGGAATTTTCCTGTGCGCATGTATCCTGCCTGTATTTCATCTGAAACCATAATAGCTCCGCTATCATCTGCAATCTCCCTGATTCCCTTAACAAATTCTTTGGGAGGAACTACATATCCTCCTTCCCCCTGTATAGGTTCCATGAATATTGCCGAGACCTCCTTCTTGGAAGCCTCTTTCTCAAGTGTATATTTCTTTATGTAATCCACGCATTCCATTCCGCAACCCGGATACTCCTTCCCAAAAGGACATCTATAGCAATAGGCATAAGGCGCATGCAGTGCTGAATTAAAAGGACCGAACCCTTCTCTCTGCCTGGTCTTTGAAGCTGTAAGCGAGAGAGATCCCATTGTCCTTCCGTGGAAGCCTCCATAAAATGCAAGATTATACTCTCTTTTTGTAAAGAGCCTTGCAAGTTTCATGGCTGTCTCTATAGCCTCTGTTCCAGAATTTGAATAAAATACCCTGCCAAAACCGCCAGGCATCATCTTCATAAGATTCTCGGCAAAGACTACAGGCAATTCAGAGTAATAATCAGTGAATGCCGCATGCATAAGCACATCCACCTGTTTTTTTATTGCGTTTCTTACCTCCTTATTTGCATTAACTCCGAGATTATAAACTGATACAAAGCTGGAAAAGTCTATGAATCTGTTGCCGTCCGCATCAAATGCAAAATCCCCTTCTCCTCTTGCTGCAACAAACCTATACGAACCCCTGGTGGTCGTTATCATGATCTTTTTGTCCCTTTCTATTATCCTTTTAGAATTTTTTCCTATATTGATGGCCATGCAAACATCACATAATAAAAAACGTAAAGCCATTTATTCCTGCTGATTAATCAGGCAAACTGAAAGCCTACCAGAATAAAATTAGAAAGACAAAAGAGAAGCTCTCTCTAAAAGGACTACAAAATACTAAAATAAAAAGAAGAAGGGCAGTAGTACTCTCAGCCTTCTCTGCTATTATTACTTCTTCTTTGCAGCTTCAGGAACTCTTTTTTCAGATATCTCCAAGACTGAATTAAGTTCCCCTGTATTCTTCACGTCTACCTTCTCGTTCAGGAATTCCAAATGCTTCACATTTATCTTCCTAGGTTTCGGCCTCGAATGTGTCATAACCTCTACAAAATTCTTATCAAAGACCTTTGTAAGTACGGCCTTGTCTCCAGCATCTCGTCCTGATTTTTTTATACATACTCTTCCTATTTCTATCAATGCCATTTTTTCACCTTGGATTTCTCTCTTTATACTTATTTACTATTATCTCAGCAACCTTCTCCGGAGTTATCTCATTAGTGTCTATTATGAGATGAAAAGGGGAAAGATCCTTACCATAATCTATATTGTAAAGATTCTTATAAAGCTTCTTGTTTTCACTATCCCTTAACTTTACCACTTTCGCCATGTCTTCAATGTCAGTGCCGTCCCTTTTAGCCATTCTCTCAGTTCTCTTCGAAGTGCTTCCATTCAGCCATACTTTGAATCCTGCGTCTATTATCCAAGGGGCCGTATAGCTAGTTACTACAATATTTCCTCTTTTTATCTTCTCGCCAAGCTTCCTGTCAACTTCCTTGTCAAAATTCGGATTACTCTCCCTCTCCTTAAGGAATTTAGCTCCTTCTGGGGTATCCCACCACTCCTTCCCTGTTACCTTAAAACCACGCTCGGCTGCCATTTCCTTTAATATGTCTCCTCCTCCAAGGAGTTTAAATCCGAGAATATCGCAGAGTATGCCTCCTACTGTAGTCTTTCCAGCAGCTGGTAGACCTGACAGTACTATGGATTCCATACTAATATTAGTCGGGCTATTATTTATAGCCCTTTCTAATTCTTGATTTGAATCTAATTTTTATCTTCAGACCTAAATCCTGCCAATGCGCAACTTCATCACAGTACCCTCTAAAATTCAGGAATGTTTAAATAGAGAGAAACATCCAATAAATTTCTGTTAGTACAATAACATACAGTATATATACTAAATAAAGGCAAATAGATCCGGAACGTGGGAATATGAATGCAGAGATTATAGACTTCGCTTCAAGGTCACAGCCATTCGTATATAGAAGAGCAATCCAAGCCGGCAACGATGAATTTCGGAAAGGGAATTACAAGAAAGCACTGGAACACTATACAAAAGCGATAGACCTCAATTCAGAAGATCCGAAAGCTTACCTCCTCCGCTCATCCGCCAATCTCAAGAGCGGCTATTTTGAGCAGGCATATGCAGACGCAAAAAAAGCCATGAATCTCGGAGATTCTGGAATTGAAATTAAAATAGTAATGGCAGAGATAATCCGTTCAGTACGCAATATTATTGATCCTGAATTTTGGGCACCTTGGGTCAGGACTGCTGTATATCTTGAACAAGATGGACCAGCGGTATCCTGCAGTACCATGGTAATCGGCCCATTAATACGGAAATAATAGTTTACGTAAATATGTTTAGATAACTGGTGCGTGTGGGAAAATACAAATATATGGTGTTTTTATGCAAGTAAAACCAAGCGAAAGACTCAACGGATTTATGACTTATGCATTTGCAGAGGTAGATAAGGCCAAAGAAGAAGCAAAACTGAACGGCTTCAGAGTATTGGATTTCGGAGTAGGAGATCCTACCGAGCCTCTCTATGAGAATGCTATAAAAGGATTGCAATCAGGTGCCGAAAGGCACAAAAGTTCAGGCTATCCCAGCTACATAGGCATGAAAGAATTCAGAAATGCGGCATCCGAATGGATGCACAGAAGGTTCAATGTGAGTCCAGATCCTAACTCTCAGATAACTTCCACTGCAGGCTCAAAAGAAGCTGTTTTTCATCTGCCATTCACATTTGTGAACCAAGGAGATAATGTCCTGATGCCTTCCATAGGCTACCCTCCATACAAAGCCGGAACAGTTTTCGCTGGAGGGATCCCAAGATTCTATCAATTAAAGGAAGAAAACGGGTTTCTTCCAGATTTAAATGAGATAGAATCTATACTTAGAGAGGGCAGAACAAAATTAATCTGGATAAATTATCCTAACAATCCAACTACTGCAATAGCAGGCGACAGTTTCTTCAGCGAGCTCATCTATCTATCAGAGAAATATGACGCCATAATAGCATCAGACGAAGCATATACTGAGATGTATACAAACAAAATACCCCGTTCCATACTTGAATATACTGACGATTGGAACAATATAATAGCCTTCCAATCTCTCTCAAAGAGAAGCAACGCAACAGGAATCAGAGTAGGTTTTGTCGTAGGCGGAAAAGAGCTAATAAACTACTATAGAAAGTTCAGAACACAAATCGATTCGGGAATTCCAAATGCAATACAGGAAGCTGCCATTTCTGCATTAAACGACGAGGAGCATGTACGGAAAATGCGTGATGCGTATGACAAAAAGAGAAAGTTAATTACATCCGCACTTGATGAGGTAGGGATAAAATACTGGGCAGATTCTACTTTCTACATCTGGGCAAGATCTCCATCAAGTTCCATATCATTTGCCAAATCCATGCTAATGCTTGATAATTCAGCAAAAATAGGCATAAACATAACACCAGGAGGCATGCTTGCCCTGGGAAACGCACCTAATGCGGACAACTATTTCAGGCTGGCATTAGTTCCTTCACTGGAAGATACAGAACTCGCTTCCAGGCTTATAAAGGAAAATCTGAACATGTGAAGAAGCGATGCTTATGAATAACAATGATGATCTCTTTTTTACAAAGTCTCAACTCGACAGAATAATAGAAAAGTATCCTACTCCATTCCATTTATACGAAGAAAAAGGGATCAGAGAGAACGCGAGAAAGTTGAACAAAGCCTTCTCATGGGTTACAGGATTCAAAAACCATTTTGCAGTCAAAGCGTGCCCTAATCCATATATAATAAAAATACTCAAGGAAGAAGGCCAAGGAGTAGATTGCAGTTCCCTTCCCGAGCTTCTTCTTGCAGAAAAACTCGGTTTTAGAGGGGAAGAGATAATGTTCACATCCAACGATACTCCACCGGAAGAATTCAGGAAGGCCTTCGAATTAGGCGCAATAATAAATCTAGATGATATAACACATATCCCATTTCTAGAACAAAGTGCAGGAATACCAGAATTGATATGTTTCCGTTACAATCCAGGGCATCTCCGCAAAACATCAGAAGGCAACGTAATAGGCAAGCCCGAAGAGGCGAAATACGGACTGACAAAGAACCAACTGCTGGAAGCATACAGGATAATGAAAGATAAAGGCGTGAAAAGATTTGGCCTCCATACCATGGTTGCATCAAATGAATTGAACCCAGAAGCATTCGTAGAGACAGCAAGAATGCTCTTCAACCTGGTTAAAGAGATATCAGACACATTAAACATACGTTTTGAGTTTGTAAACCTCGGAGGAGGAATAGGGATTCCTTACAAACCAGAACAGAAAGAAGTAGATCTGAATTATGTATCAAAAGAGATTAGAAATCTATATAACGACAATATAGTTACAAACAATCTTTCTCCACTCAAAATACTCATGGAGAATGGCAGAATGGTTACAGGCCCACACGGTTACCTGATAACAAAAGCCATACACACAAAAAGTACCTACAAGGAATATATAGGCGTAGACGCATCAATGGCCAATCTCATGCGCCCAGGGATGTACGGCGCCTACCATCATATAACTGTAATGGGAAAGGAAGAGTCTCCAAATGATCATACTTATGACATAGTCGGATCACTTTGCGAGAATAATGATAAATTTGCCATAGACAGGAAACTGCCCAAGATAAATACTGGCGATATACTTGCAATACATAACACAGGCGCACACGGATATGCTATGGGTTTCAACTATAATGGTAAATTAAGAAGTGCAGAGATCCTAATGCATGAAGACGGCACTGTAGAATTGATAAGAAGGGCAGAAACAACATCTGACTATTTTGCAACATTGGACTTTCCCGAAGCTTCAATAAGGATGAATTCAGAGCACACAAACTAAAAACTCAGTGAGCCTGTAGTTATAATATCTCTCTTCCCGAGATCTTTATGGAAAAGGGAAGCTACTAAGGAAGGAGCATCTAGTCTTGTATCTTCTGAGTTCATTTCCTAATTTTTAAACTAACTCTGCCTTTTTAAATTTCAATTGTTTTTATGAGTTTATTGTATTTTTTTTATCTGTAATATCCACTTAAAGTCGCATATTTATTCTATCTCCCTATTTTATGATTTTCAGTAGAAAATCAAATAGTGGAAATCAAGCATGTCTCCTCCGCAATGCGGATTTCTTTAACGATGTGAGCGAGAAATCTCACACCATTTATGGGTGGGATGAAAGCGAACCGCAGAAAAGTGTATAAATATAAATAACGATATAAAACGCATGGAGCTGACAAGGGCATACAAATTCAGAATCTACCCTGATGTCACAAGGCAGGAGGAGATAGATGAACGTCTAATCCTTGCACAGCAATTCTACAACAAGATCCTTGAGAAGTCAATCGAATCCTATAAAAACGGAAAGGCAAAGATTTCGATGGCTCGATTCAACAGGTTCGTAAAAGAGATAATCCAAGAAGACAAGAGATACCTAAAACTCTATTCGCAGACAAGATGCGAAATTGAATACAGGCTTCTCAAGGCATACCAGAACTTCTTCAGAAGAATCAAGGAGGGAAACAAGAAGGCAGGATTCCCAAGATTCAGGTCAAGAGAGAGATATAAGTCAATAACATATCCCCAGGGCAATGGTTCTTTCTCAGTAAAAAAGAGCAGACTACGAGTTTCAAGAATAGGAACAATGCCAATAGATTTACATAGGAAAATAGAAGGCACAATAAAGACGCTCACAATAAAGAGGGAAGGAAGAAATTATTATGCAGTCTTCACTGCCATAAACGACATCAAAGTCCCAGAAGTCAAGAATACCAATCCAGTCGGAATAGACTTGGGATTGGATTCATTTGTTGCGATGTCAGACGGAACAAAGATAGAAAAACCGAAATTCACGCAACAAAAAAAGAAAGAAGATTGCAAAGTGGCAGAAGATAGTCGCAAGAAGGAACAAAGGCTCAAAGAGAAGAGAAAGAGCAAAAACAATGCTCAAAAAGCATACGAATATTCTACAAACCAGTCAGATGACTACCTGCATAAACTTTCAGACACTCTTGTAAATTCAGGATACACTTCATTTGCAGTGGAAGACCTTCATATACAAAACATGTTAAAGAACCACAGATTGGCAGGTTCAATTCAAGATGCTTCATGGAAGAGGTTCATCCAACTTCTCTCATACAAGGCTGAAAGTGCTGGTATAAGTGTAGTCAAAGTGGATGCAAGAAATACCTCAAAGGAATGCAGTAATTGTGGCAATATTCAGGAAATGCCGCTCTCGAAAAGAACATACATCTGCAATAGATGCGGTATGCAGAAGGACAGGGACATAAACGCCGCAATAAATATATTGCATAGAGCAGCTACCCTCGGACAGAGGGGAAGTCACGCTCAGGGAGAGGATGTAAGACCTCAAAGGGAGGCAGTCCTCGAAGAACTGAGAACCGATAAAACACATCCTTTGCAGGATGCAGTGATTGCATGAACGCAGGGGAAGCCCACGCCGTTTACGGGTGGGAGGATGTCACAATCTAACATTTTTAATTCTTGCAGTTGTTGTGTTATCATTTATGCATCTATCTGAACTGCCCCTATGTTAGGATATCTAACTAGCGTTTCTAAAACAAGTTTTATATCACTGCTTTCAGCCGGAGGGAAATAAATCATCATTTGAGGAATTCCGGAAGTTCCTCGATATGTTACAATATCAGGATCAACAATCTTTTGTATCAGATCTAATTCTACTCTCTTGACGGCAAGCCATTCAGCACCTGCATTTTCTACTAATGTTCTTGCAAACTCTGCAAAGGGATCTTTTCCATGAATCCTTATTATATCACTTGATATGGCTCCGACTACTCTAGTTTTTTGGCCGAATATCTTTTTAGACGCAAGCAGAGCAGGGACATTATATTGAATTGCCATAAATACGGCATCTCCGCCAATTCCTCTCCTCTCCGTTTGCTTTACAAATTCCTCTGTTGCACTTACAGCAAGCGAAGGATCCCCACCAGATATAGTTACATCTCCATCTTTGAAATCTACTGATAATCTGCCCGGGTTAGCACCGCTGCGTCTGGCCCCTTGATAAATATCTAAAAATTGGCCTAAGCTTAGTATCTGCTCCCCTCCAAGCCTTGCAAATCTTTGAAGTTCCTCTATACCTAGGTCTTTTACAAGAAGATTTCTTTTAACTTCTTCAATAGTAGGATTCTCACTTCCAGTTCTCCTTTTCACAAGCTCCATAATCTCTGAAGCTCTCTCCATACCAAATATCTCTACGAATCTTTTTATAGTGCCCACAGCATTCCATACATTTAACCTATCTGTATACATGCCCTGCTGTATCGAATACCCATCACTTCCTTTTCTTACATCATGCTCTACTGCATTCCCTCTTGAGATAGCGAATAATTCATTAAATTCCAGCCTTGGTGGCAATCTTGAAGGATGAAATATGATTACTGGAGGTTCTCTATTTAAGGATGACACGGCTTTCTCTAATCCTTCTCCCAATGCTTCTAGCTTGGCTACTCTCTCAATAGTTGGAGTTTTAACTGCTTCTGCCATTATATCTATCTAAATTTCTCATTTGAAATATAAATGGCTTTACAATTAGCTTTATAAAAGCAGAAGGCTTGTATCCACACAATTCCCCCTTAAAATATTACTAGATTAAAAGATAAAAGCACAAAATCTATGCTTTATATATAACCCCAAAATAAAAACGGGGAGCCCGAGATTTGAACTCGGGTCGCAGCCTCCCGAAGGCTGAAGCCTACCAAGCTAGCAGAGCTCCCCATCTCTCAAATTACCGAAGCGCCATCTTTCGTTATAAGTATGTCATCCTCTATTCTTGCTCCGGCAAATCCATTGATGTATATTCCTGGCTCTACTGTTATTACCATGCCTTCCTTCAATACTGTCTCTTCTCCTGGAGAAAATCCCGCCCCATCATGCACCTCCAGCCCTACCGAATGCCCAAGCGAATGTATAAACATTCCCTTATACTTTCCGCCTCCGAAATTTTCTATATAATCCCTAGCTACCTTATCTATATCTCTGCCTTTCATTCCCGGCTTGACGGCTCTGATTGCCATTACCTGTGCATCTTTAACTACTTTTATTATTTCTTCCATCTTTGCAAGAATCTCAGGATCGATCTTTTCCTTATTGAATATGAATGTCCTTGTGATATCAGACGCGTAATTATTGAATACGCAGCCAGCGTCAATCAGTATGAGATCTCCATCTTTAAGTTTAGTGCTGTCAGGATAATGGTGTGGCAATGCTGCATTTTTGCCAAAACATACAATAGTTCTGAAAGAGGCTCCCTGCGCTCCCATAGAGAGGCTCAGACTATCGAATTTGGAAGCGAGTTCCATCTCTGTGATTCCTTCCCTGAATTCTTTCTGTATGAGCATCTGCGCCCATTTTGTTATGCTCACTGCCTTTTTTATACTGCCTATTTCCTCCTCATCCTTCACCAGCCTGGCTTTTGCAAATGCATCTGAAACATCGTCTACTGATGCAGGATTGTAGCGCTTCATAATGGCCTCGTAAATATTATATGGGAGAAAGGCCCCGTTTATCCCTAGCCTAAATCCTCTGAGCTTCTCTTCCATATTTTTTCTTAAATCTTCGGAACTCTCTATCTTAACTACCTCAAGCCCGTCTCTCTTCTGTTCTTTGGCTGTTTCATATTCAAGAACAGAAGTAAATAAAACTGCACTTGTTGCTTCTAGAACAAGATAACTATACTCAAAAAGGCCGCTTGTAAATCCTGTGATATAAAGAAAATTAGGGTCTTGTGTACCTGTATTTACAAGTACTATCTTGTCAATGCTCCTGGTATTTTCAAATACTTTTTTGAGCCTTTCTGCAATATTTCCATTCTCCATAATCTTATACCTTGCAAAATATCTTTTACCCCTCAAAATATATTAAGTGTTAAGAACCTCAGGAGGCATCCAAGCCCAAAAAGCCTGTAAAACAAAACCATAAAACTACTGCGGAAAATACGTCTTTTGCCGAGTGAGTATATAGTAACCAATAAATACTCTGTAAAGATATATATATCAAAAAATACAAGATATTATATTAGAATAAAAGATGATAAAATGACCAACAAATCAAAACCACTTATAACCGTTGTGTCAGTTTCAGGTCTGGCACTAGCATCGGCACTTATGCCTGCATATAGGTCTTATGCAAATCAGGATGTTCAGCAGACACAGTCATCACAGGTATCTGTAGAAAATTCAAAGCACGGTTTTCTAAACGGAACGTCTACCGAAAATTCTGATTCAAAAGCACCTAAGACATCAATAACAGTAGACGGGAAGAGCCAGTCTCAGGTATGTGGCACCAATAATGTAATAATAGCAGGGTCTAACAGCCATGTAACAATAAACTGCAACCAGACACAGACAAAGAAGCATACAGAAATACATGAAAAGCAGAAGGCCCCACAGCATACTTATCATGCACCTAAGCCACAGTACCAGAAACCTCAAGCAAAAGTTACGCCTAATTACCCTAGGTCAGCCTTTGTACCTGGCGATACACTCACATATGCGCTACGATCTCAGAGAATTCTCCCTCCAGCAGGAGTGATAGATGCTCCTGTAACAACTCCAGTAACTTCCTTCGGAAATTATGACATAAGGATGTCACCAGACGGCCGCCTTGGTGATGTAATATGGACAAATGCAGGGCCACTTGTCATCCTTACTGATGTTTACGGAACGCCAAACTACAGCATTGCGGTATCTGAAGTAAGCACGCTTATAAAGCAGCTAGGCTATAATCTTGGTCCTCTATTCCAGGCAAGATCTGAAGGCAAAATAGTGCAGATAAGCAAAAACACCACTTCACAGCAGGAAGCAACACAGAGCCAAACAATGCATAATATGCCATATAGCAACCAAAACCAGCAACAGTCTTCACAGCCATATTCATATCAGCAGCCCCAGGCGCCTGCATACCAGAACAATGGCATAGGATATAACTACCGTGGATATTATTATGATATCAACAACACAGACCTTCAGAATATCCAGCGAAATTGATAAACAGGTGCAAACATGATAACAAAAACAAACACTACAATCCAAATCAAGGAAAGGACCATCTCTGACCTTACGGTAGAAAAGGCTGATATTATGTCAGCCCAGAAAACCAGAAGGAATCCAGCATGGCTCCTACCAACTGCAATTCTTTCCGGTGCTCTTCTTCTACAGCAAGGATGTACACCATATCCGGGATCAGCATATCCTGGCTATTATGGCACTTACCCTGGAACATACCAACAATATCCTCAAGGCTATCGCCCAACTCCCACAACACCTAATTATCAACAGCCACAGACTTCTCCGGGCAACAGCTACTATCCGGGATACTATCCTCCTGGGTATTCTCCTGTAAATCCACAGCCACAGGCGCCACTATACCAAAACAACAGTTATTCTCCAGGTCAACAGTCTACGCCTAAATACCAACAGCCTTCATTGCCACCAATATCCCAAGAAAACAATAACGGCACCAATAATGGCATAGGCTATAACCAATGCGGTACTTATTATGATATAAACTACAATGTAAATTATGGGAACGTATACAATACTGGCTCCCAAGCCCTACAATGCATACAGAGAAACTGATTAAAAAGGTGAAACAAATGGCAAATGAAACAACAATGCGAACCAGACAACCTATAAACGCATTAGAAATCAAAGTTCTACAAAGGGGAGAACAACCACCCATAAGCACTGAAAGAAGACCTTCTGTAAGAAGATCAAGCATTATAAGTGCAGCAATTCTTGCCGGTGCACTTTTACTTCAAGGATGTGTAACATATCCATATCCTGTAGGGGTCTATCCTGGTTATGGTTATTATCCTGTTGCTCCAATGCTCATGCCTGTTTATGGCGGATGGTGGGGAGGCTGGGGCTGGGGGGGCTGGCGTGGAGGCTGGGGCGGCTACGGCTGGCGCAGATAAAGGTAATAAAAAATGGAAACAACCCTACAAACCAGACAACACCGGGAAAATACCTCATTTGGAAACAGATATAACATAATTGACATGCGATCAGTTCTAAGAAGCAACAACCCTAATCTGGAAGCCAGAAGTCCTATAGCAAGAACCGGGCCAATACAACGCCTTGCTGTAGCTGGAATGGCTGCGATATTAAGCCTGAATGCATGTTCTCCAGGTCCAGGTTACTATACTTACAGATACGACACACCTAATAACTACCCTACAACACAATATCCTCAGCAACAGGGAAACGGAAGCAATAATAATCCAACAAATCAGATGATCCAACAATACAATCAGCAGACACTAGGGCAATCTCAACAAATGCCTCAGCAGGAACCACAGCAGATGCCTCAGCAGCAGATTCCTCCAAATGCTACTCAGAATCCTAATTACACAATTCCATATAACTACGGTTCGCCTTACGCCTATGGTGGCAACGGCTATTATCCATATGGTGGAGCTTATGGCCTAGGCATGGGCGGCTACGGCATGGGTTACGGAATGGGCTACGGCTATGGCTTCGGTTATCCTT
The DNA here is from genome assembly GCA_021829835.1 of bacterium. Taxonomy (GTDB): domain Archaea; phylum Micrarchaeota; class Micrarchaeia; order Micrarchaeales; family CABMGC01; genus JAJZIZ01. The sequence continues at coordinate 34,096 of JAKBPE010000008.1, read as the reverse complement.
TCCTTGGATTCCCATTCTTCGGAGGTTTTGGCTTCCCATTCTTCGGTGGATTCGGCTGGGGCGGCTACGGCTGGGGAGGCTTCGGCTATGGAGGCTTTGACAGAGGAGGATTCGGAAGAGGAGGCTTCGGCTACGGTGGCTATGGCCGCGGAGGTTTTGGCGGCTACGGTGGATTCGGAAGAGGAGGCTTCGGCGGAGGAATGCACGGAGGCTTCGGTGGCGGAGGTCATGGTGGCAGATAACTCCAAATAACAAATAGCTTCAACTCTTTCGTTGAATAATATATACACAAGCCAAATTTTATACCACACTTAGTAAACAAAAGTGAGAAAACTGCCTTCTGTTGTTTATATACTAAAAAATAACTTAAGAATAAGCTTCTATTGTTTTCTGAGAAGGTCTATTATCTTAGCTCTACTCTCCTCTATTTTAGGAACACCGACTAAACAATTCACTATACTTGGCATTACTGAATCATCGGTAAGTGCAAATCTGTATCTCGGGCTATCCTCGATTATCCTCAGCACAATAGGCCTAGTATCATTGCCATTTATAAAAATCATATGTTCTGGGTTCTCTACCTTCCTGTCATCCACCTTCCTGATTTTAACGATAGATCCTCTTCGATCAGTCAACATCCTAAAGATTCCTCTAGTCTTGGTGTCGTTGTAATTTATTATTGATGAATTCCCATCTCCCCCTACGACATAAAATGCGAGCCCTTGCATTCTATATCTAACAAATCTGAAGTCTTCACGCATAAGCTTTTCCAAAACATATTCCAAACTAACTGGCTTAAGCATAGCTTTGTCAAGCGTTTCTTTCCAATTTCTATAATCTACATTATCCTCCTTCCGCATAATGTGAAATCCATCCCGCCTTCCAGCGAATAAGCCTGAAACTTCCTGCGGTCTAAAGGTCTTCAAACTAACTTCCATAACGTCTCTACCTATTTTGCATCTGTACTCATATAAAAGGCTATCTGCAATTCTGCTTCAAATGATGGATATTAAGAAAATTTAAGCAATACGCAATCCTGACTATGTTTCACGCCCGCCTTAAGACTCCAGCGAATGAGTCAAAACCCAGGATCTTCATGGGAATTATACCTCCATCTCTAATCCCGACTACCATATTTGGGATCATGTCTGAACCGTCATTTCCATATAAATCAAATCTCCTTCTGTAATAATTAGCATATCTATCTCCATGCACTTCTAGTATACGTGGGCCCTTTCCCGCGTGTATAAAAATTCCCCTATTTATATCTATATCTGCCCCACGCTCAACTAGTTTATCTCTATTGAAAACATATTCTGTATTTATTTCTCCAATTTCATGAGAATCCCCTACCCAGAATCTTCCCACTATCTTTCTAAATAATGCTTCATCTTCGCTTCCATGCCTAATTATATCAAGAACTCTAGGCATCTTCAGGCCAGATGCTTCTAATATCTTTAATGATCTATCAAAGTCCATACTTCTGTTAGCCACAAAGAAACCACGCTGTGCCCCCGCGTCTATCCTATCAAAAAATATATGTCTTTCATTACTAAATCCTTCCAGCTTCCTCTCAAAATTCAGCACAATCCCACCAATTTCTTTTTCAACATGTGGGTATAATAAAACTGCTAAAAATTCCTTTTAGCAGATTACTATTGTCCCATTACCAACTATGAACTGTTTATTGTCTTAGACACATCTCACTCGCGCCTAATTCCTACTATTGTATTTATTCTACTCCGTGTAGTTTCTTCTTTATTGATAACAAACTCTCTTTCTACTGCAAAACGGGCTTCATAAAGTCTTGTCATCACATCCCCCATTACCTTAAGGAACCATCTCCCCTCTCCCCCAAATATAATTACTGTATTCTCGGATATAATACCTCCTCTCTCAATTACTCCCTCTTTTAATCTGTATCTGCCCCTATAGTCATGGTCATTTATACTAAGATAAGGCTCTGGCTGAACCATGAAGGTCCTTCCTCTAAGTATATTCAACAGATCTCTATTCTCCAAAACTTCCCGCAGTATTCCTGGAAATAGAGGCATAACCAATCCCTCGCCTGTCAGTATTCTTTCAGGCGAAAAGTTAGGCTTATTTATCGACGTACTTCCTATTGCTGCAACATGTACGCCCTTCATTCCTACAAACTTTATTTCTTCTATACCTGGTTTTTTTATAGTGGTTTCCATATATCTCACTTCATCTTTTTATTCCTGAAATATCAGGATCTCTAAGTGCAATTAACCTCTCAGTTCCTACAATAGTATATATTGGCTCAAAGCCTGCACATGCCCTAAGCTTAAATCCGAATCCATAAAGTGTCTCTTCAAAATCTGTAAAAACCTTCAATAAAGGCATTCCTTTCCCTTTTTGGATATCAATTGCCGCATCTAGTGGACTGTTTCTGTTTTCCTGAACACTCTTTCCTGCGAGTGGAAACTCTCTTCCTTTAAGAACCTCCCATAGGTTTTCATTGCCTCCCAGGATCTTAATAACTTCAAAAACTGTAAGCTTTCTGATCCTTTCTTTGTAAAGAAAAGATGACAAATCTTCCATGCTACTTACTGGTAAATTCAGATTCATTACTGAAACCATACCTAGAGGGGTCTGGAATATCTCCTTTCTTCCCTCCATTTTAACCCTCTCTAATTGCATGGCATTACCAATAATATTCTTATTTTTCTTGATATAATAAGCTTCATTAATGCCCTACTCAAAAACATAACGTTTATAAAGGCAAGGAAAAGTGGTCTAAATGAGTCTTACAACATCTGTAAAATTCATATCGCCTTTTCGGACCTGAGCAGGTTTTCCTTCCTTCGTATTCCTCCCTTTCCGGAATAACCTCCCAACTCACCGTTGCTTTTTATCACTCTATGGCAGGGTATTACAGGTGCAAGAGGATTCTTTCCAAGGGCATTGCCTACTGCCCTATATGAATAAGGTCTGCCTATTCTTGCTGCAAGTTCTTTATATGTGATTGTTTTGCCTTCTTCAATTAATGCAGTTGCTATCAGAACCTCAGTTTCAAACTCAGTGAGATGATAACGACTAAGCAGTTTCCGAACCTGCTTATCTTTAACTTTCATCTCAATCCTTTACTGATTCAAGCAGACTTAGTATATTCCATATAACTGTTCTTGCATATGGTGGAAGGTTGATATCATTGCTTACCTCATCTATCTTGTAGGTTGCATTTGATGCTTTTACTGCGTAGCCATCATCCTTTTCCAAGGCGCCTTTTGCCTCGTCAAGTGCACTCTTTACGTTCCTAGGCACGCTGTTGTCATTCAGCAATACATCTATCTGCTGCTTTATCTGGGATATTGTCTCCTCATGCTTTTTGTCTTCATCTGTCATATAAAACACCTGAATTCGGGCCCGGCGGGATTTTCAAAATTCCTGAGAACTTCTTTGAACCCGCGACCATCAGATTAGAAGTCTGCCGCTCTGTCCAAGCTGAGCTACGGGCCCTCATACATTATACGTAGAAGTATTCTTTAATGGTTTTGGTCATTCTTTCGCCTGTCTCTACTGTTGATATACCTTTAAGTTCAGCTATTTTTTCAATTACCGACAAGACATCAGCAGGGTTTCTTCCCACTGCAGGCGAATCTGTCTCAGCAACAATGCTTTCTATATCAAGAACTTTTATCACTCTTTTAAGCCTTGATGATTCTATAGGCGGTATTGAAACCAGCCAGCCTTCTTTCTCCGCAGCTTTGGCATCATTCTCATTGCCTTCAAAATAATGGAAAACAACATTCTTAATCGCAGATTCCTTCAGTATTTCAAATGTCCTGCTCAGCGATTTTCTCGAATGGATCACTACAGGAATCTCCATTGATGAAGCTATTTCAAGTTGCTTTATGAAACCTTTTTCCTGAATTTCAAGAGGAGATTTTTCTGCCATCACAGCATCGAGCCCTATTTCTCCTATTCCTATGATATTCTTATTCCTCTTTAAAATATCCTTCAATTCCTCTATTTTCCACGCTTCCAGAAGCATAAATTCTGGGCTTATTCCTACCACTCCATAGATTCCACCATGTACGATGTCTAATGTCTTGATGTTACCTTCCGAATTTCCCCCTGCGGTTATAACTATCCCTACTCCTGCCTTCCGTGCCTCCATAAATATCTTTTCTGGCTCAGAAAAGAGGTCAAGATGGCAGTGTGCATCTGTAAAAGGTATTTCTTCTTCAAGACTAACTCTCCTAGTGGTTATCTGAGATAAATTCTCCAAAGAACAACCTAATTCCTAACTAATAATTTATATATGCTCATATATAAAATATAATATCAATAATTTGAAATAAAAGGATAGCCTAAATGCCGAAAAACAGAAGGATACAAAAAGGACAAACAGTAACAACAAAGCGACTCATGCGATTATGCTATCTGGCAATAGTGATAAGCTTGGTTGCCATAGTTCTATCCTCATATTCCTTCATGCAGAAAGCTGAGATTGTCTATAAAACCGTGTATATAAACAGTACCGGATCTTCAGTCCCATCCAAGGCATCCTATGCAAAATACAACATAACTAGCAGTCTTATAACTCCACTCTATTATCTGCCTACCGACCCACCAATAACTACAAACATGTCCTTCGGGCAGAGACTTACCGGAATAAACACACAGCTTAATTCTTCAGAACTTTCAATAATAAACAATGCTCCTGACTCATATTTCGAAAAAGCAGGAGCCATGTATCTGAATGGAACATTCGGCAACCTTGTTGGTGGAGTCACGGCAAACAAAGTACCTGCATTTATAGTAAACGGAAAGCCTTCAGTAATCTATCTGGGTTCAATAACCTGCTTCTTCTGCGGAGAGAACAGATGGGCAATGGCTCTGGCTCTTTCAAGATTCGGTAACTTCTCTACGCTGTTCAAAGGCTACAGTTCCTTCGGAGATTCCAATTTTCCTACCCTATATTGGGCACCTGGAAAATACAACCAATCTTCAGATGATTTCGGTTCATTCTACAACAGCAAATACCTGAACTTCATAGCAATAGAGGACACGCACCCTATACGCGAAGGTTTTGCCCTTAATCCAATACCTATAATACAAGAAAATGTGAATGCAACAGGAAATAACGCATATATAGACTCCTTCGACTACATACTAAATCTCAGCAGAGTTCAGGCAACTGCATTCCAGGGAACTCCATATACTATATGGGGAGATTATCAGCTCGGCGGTGCAGATGCCGTAGATGTAGGAAACGCCATAGGAAACAACGAATACCAGCTTACAAACATGACCCACGCTGAGGTTCTCGCACAGCTGTCTAATCCAAACAATTCCTCCTTCGGCTTAGTCGAATATGCAGCCGCAGACCTCTACGTGGCAATGGTATGTGCCTCTATAAACAATACTGCGCCAGTATGTTCTCTCTCTTCAATAAAAGCCATTGAGCGTGCAAACGGGTATTGAACATGCCCAAACACATCCAAAATAAAATGAGATACATATTTCTCAAGCGCATATTTTCCTCTCCTATAATGATTCTGGCGTTTGCTCTAATTTCAATACTCTACTACTTCCTGATTCATTTTCTTATAACTGCAAGCAGTCATGGACTCTTCCTGATAACACTGCCTTCTTATTTCATATACGTGCTTGCACTCACCTCTTCGCTTCTTATGACAATAAGCATATACCAGATTCATATTTCCTTCAAAAACCGCATCCTTGCGGCAGGAGAAGGGGCCACGAGCGCAATCACTACCATAGCAGGAGGCTTGATTACAAGCTGCGGTTGCAGCTCCCCAATACTCTCAACAATTCTATACGGCATCGGCGTAAATATTATTGGCGTAAGCGGAGCAATCTCTTTTGTAGCATCAAACCAGGAATGGCTGGTAGGAATAGCAATACTGGTAAATTTGGTACTATCTTATTATTCGCTAGGAAAACTCGACAGGCTGCAAGCAAAGAAACCAAAGGTGAAAGGCAGATAATTCCCCTCGGAAGCTCTTCAAGCAGTAAAAATGGTATATCTTTATATACTTCACATCAAAATCCAAATACTCTACGAAATCTACCAAATGGAAATCGTTTATATAGATGCCTTCCAATATGGTAGGGGCTTCTTAACCACAACATATGGTGGTTTTTGAGCTCTTATATACAATGTGTTGTGTGTTGGTTATATGGCATGGGACAAATTTTCTAACGTGAAAAAGAGAAATGGGGAGACAGTTGAGTTTAAGCCTGAAAAAATAGGGAGCGCTATACGCAAGGCAATTCTTTCCACCCGCGGAAACACTTCAAATATAGATGTCAACGCACTTACCGAACATGTCCTTAAAGGAATAGAAGTACAATACAAAGGATACAAGACGCCTGATGTCGAAGGAATCCAGAATCTTGTGGAAAGGACATTAATGGAGTTCGGCCTTTTCGATGTTGCAAAGGCATATATCCTTTACAGGGAACGCCACAGAGAAATAAGGGAGCAGCGACAGAAAGAGATAATAAAAGAGATAGAATCCGGAAAGATTTCAGTTACAAAAAGAGATGGTAGCAAAGAAGTATTCAGCAACGCAAAACTCAGGGCTCATGTTGCAAGGGCATGTGCAGGCTTTGAAGGAGTTGTAGACATAGACTATCTTGTAAGAAGCATAGAAGCGGGAATATACGAAGGCATAAAAACATCAGATCTAGCCAAGCTTGCAATTATGTCAGCCAAGGCAATGATAGAAAAAGACCCTACTTCATACGAAACCATAACTACCCGGCTCTTCCTCGCATCGCTATACAAAGAAGCACTAAATCCGGGATTTTCAAAAGACATAAATGAGTCTTATTCAAAGTCCTTTCCCAATTCCATAAAAAAAGGAGTAGAACAAGGCCTTCTTGCAAAGGAACTGCTTCAGTTCGATCTTGAAAAACTCTCAAGAATACTTATTCTCGAAAGGGATATGCTGATGAACTCCCGAGGCATTCAAACCTTATACGATAGGTATTTTATAAAAGACAAAAAGACAAGCCTGCCTATAGAGACTCCACAATTCTTCTGGATGCGTGTGGCAATGGGTCTTTCCATAAATGAGAAGGACAGGGATTCAAAAGCAATGAAGTTTTATGAGATGATCTCTTCGCTGAGATTCGTACCTTCGACACCTACATTATTTCATTCGGGGACTGTAAAGCCTCAGTTAAGTTCCTGTTATCTTACAACTGTAGAAGATGACCTAACTCACATATTCAAGAGCATAGGCGATAATGCCCAGCTCTCAAAATGGTCAGGCGGACTAGGCAACGACTGGACTAATATACGGGCAACCGGTTCTCTCATAAAAAGCACCAATGTCGAAAGCCAAGGGGTCATTCCGTTCCTAAAAATAGCGAACGACACGACAGTGGCAATAAACAGGAGTGGAAAGAGGAGAGGCGCAACATGCGCATATCTTGAAACATGGCATCTTGACATAGAGGACTTTCTGGACCTGAGAAAAAGCACAGGAGATGAAAGAAGAAGGACACATGACATGGATACTGCCAACTGGATACCTGATCTATTCATGAAAAGAGTGATGGAAAATTCCGATTGGACTCTATTCTCGCCTGATGAAGTTCCAGAACTTCACCATACATATGGGAAAAAATTTGAGGAAAAGTACACTGAGTATGAGCATAAGGCAGCCAAAGGGGAGATAAGGCTCTTCAAAACGGTAAAGGCACAAACTCTTTGGCGTAAAATGATAACTTCACTCTTTGAAACAGGCCATCCATGGATAGTCTTCAAAGATCCTGCAAATGTAAGATCCCCACAAGATCATGTCGGAGTAGTGCACAGCTCCAATCTCTGCACCGAAATAACATTAAATACTTCTAAGGACGAAACAGCCGTATGCAATCTGGGTTCAATAAACCTGGCAAAGCATATCTCAAACGGAGAAGTAAATAAGGATATCTTAAAGGATACTGTCATTACCGCCATGCGCATGCTTGACAATGTGATAGACCTAAACTATTATCCTACTGTAGAATCCAAAAATTCAAACATGAAGCACAGGCCTGTGGGTCTTGGCATAATGGGCTACCAGGATGCACTTTACTCCATCTCAAAGAATTTCGATTCCAAAGAGGCCCTTGACTTCTCAGACGAGATCATGGAATTTATCTCTTATTATGCGATACTAGCATCTTCAGAGCTCGCAAAGGAACGAGGAGTATACGAGACCTTCAAAGGTTCCAAGTGGGACAGGGGCATTCTTCCTATAGATACGTTAGATCTCTTAGAACAGGAGAGAGGCATGAAGATAGGTGTACCAAGAACGTCGAAAATGGACTGGGAAGTCATCCGGGAATCAATAAGAAAGCACGGTATGAGAAATTCAAACACTCTGGCTCTGGCCCCTACCGCAACAATATCCAATATAGCCGGATGTTATCCATCAATAGAGCCGATATACAAAAACATATATGTAAAATCAAATATGAGCGGCGAATTCACTGTGGTAAATACTTTCTTAGTCGAGGATCTCAAAGCAAACGAACTCTGGAATAAGACAATGCTTGAAAAAATAAAGGAGAAAGATGGAAATCTCCAGCAGATAGAATCAATACCAAAAGCATTGAAGGACAAATACAAAGAAGCGTTTGACATAGATCCAGAGTGGATGATAGAGTCAGCGGCAAGAAGGGCAAAATGGATAGACCAGAGCCAGTCTCTAAACATATTTTCAGCAACAAGTTCCGGGAAGAGACTTTCCGACATATACCTGTATGCCTGGAAGATGGGCCTCAAATCAACATACTATCTAAGGACGATTGCCGCATCTACAATAGAGAAAAGCACACTGGAGATAACCAACAGAACAGCTCCTATAGTAATAGAGACGGAGACTAAAACTATCGGGGAAACTGAGCCAAAGCGGCAGCCAAGTTCATATACCTACCTCCCTTCAGAAAACCCTGCAAGCAAAGAGAAAACAACTACCGATAATAATCCAATCCAAGTGCCTCCAATCTCAGTTCAAGCGGAAGAAGAACCAAGTTCTAACCGCATAGCAGAGGCTGTTGAACCCATACAGCAACAAGACTTCGATCTTCAGTCAAAGGTATGCAGAATAGACGGAAGAGTGATGGGCGAAGACGAAGAGTGTGAAGCCTGCCAATAATAAGGTGAATCAAATGAAAAAAATTCTCAACGCATCAGAAGTGGATCCTAACAAAATACTGCCAATAAAATATGAATGGGCCAGAACCCATTATAAGGCCGGGGTAGCAAACAACTGGGTACCTGAAGAGATACCCATGCAGCAGGACATAGAGCTATGGAAAAAGAAAGGAGGCCTTTCAGAAGATGAAAGAAGAATGATATTATGGAATTTAGGATTTTTCTCTACAGCAGAGAGCCTCACTGCAAATAATATAATTCTCTCAATATACCGACATATAACAAATCCCGAATCAAGACAGTATCTGCTAAGGCAGGCTTATGAAGAGGCAGTACACACTGAGATGTTCCTTTACTGCTGTGATTCATTAGGTCTGGATCCTGACGAGATATACAATATGTATAATACAATCCCTACAATAAAGGCCAAAGACGAGTATGTAGTAAACCTGACAAAATCGGTTCTGGATCCAAACTTCAACACTGTAGGAAATGAAAACATACAAAAATTCGTCTACGACCTGGTAGGTTATTACATAGTAATGGAAGGCGTATTCTTCTACGCGGGCTTTGCAATGATGCTTCACCTTCTAAGAAGCAACAGAATGGTAGGCGTAGGTGAACAATTCCAATATGTATTAAGGGATGAGACAGTCCATCTGGCATTCGGCGCAGATCTTATAAACCAGATAGTCGAAGAAAACCCTGAGATATGGACTGAAGACTTCAAGAAAGAGATAACTGATATCATACTCAAAGGTGTAGACTTGGAGATCCAATATGCGAAAGACGCCCTTCCAAATGGTATCCTAGGTTTGAATACCGAGATGATAAAAGACTACATGCAGTACATTGCAGACAGAAGACTCGAGCGCATAGGCTTGAAAAAGAGATTCAATACTGAAAATCCATTCCCTTGGATGAGTGAGATCATGGATTTAAGGAAAGAAAAGAACTTCTTTGAAACAAGAGTAACAGAATATAAGAACCGAGGAGAGCTCTCCTGGGATTAAGACGTTTTTCAGAAAGGAGAAGGCCAGGCATAAATGCTCAGAATCCTATCCAGCCTTCTCCTTGAATCTGTTTCCCAATTTCTGTCTACATAAGTTTTTCTTAACAACGTAAGCTGGAAATCCCACACAGTTTACGTGCTGGAGAATGTCACTATAAATGAGAGCAATAATGCCAGGCCAAACAGGGAACACTGGATATGCATTCTGAATCCATATGTATAAGTATATTATATATGGCGATTTATTCTAATTCTGATCAGCGCATCAAGGAAATATGATGTACAACCAAGAGACAGAACCCAAAAGCCATCTATCAAAAGCCACGCCTAAGGCAACTTACGCGGCAATTTTTCTCTCTATCTTAGCAATCCCATGGATTATACTCTCTGTAGGTGCCATAAATGCGCTTATACCGATAGTGATAATAATAATACTCATCGCCGCTGCGGCAGGTTCAACAAGAGGGTTCAGTTTCTTTAATGTTTTTGGAATAAGCCAGCTCCTAAGCGGAATGGGATCTTACGGAGGTGCAAGCAGGGGATCAATGGCCAAATCCGGTTATGGAATGAGGGCATACCTGGATCCTTTCATTAAATACAAGGCAAAACCCAGAAACAAGGGTGGTAAAAACGATTACGAAAAGAAAAGGCGCGGAACGCTGGAAGGTATTCTAGCCCAAGCAAGAGGCATGCGAGGCAAGAAGGGATCAGCTTCCGAAGGAGGCATAAAGCCAGGAAGTTCTTCTTCCAAACTACAAGGGAATCAGGCTAGCGGTTCAGCTGCAAAGGCTCCTGGCGCAAATATCCTCAAGCAGCAGACTCTGGCAGGTTCAGCCGCATCAGCAATAAAAGGAACAGCAACCAGGCTAAATCTTATGAAAGGTCCAAGAGGTTCAAAAGAAGCTCTGGAATCCAAAAATACACAAAAAAAGGAAAAAAAACTAGAATTCGGTACTATTTTACGTTGGACAACACCAATTTTATGGGGTGTCTCTAAATCTATACAGGATACATACAGAACTTATAAACCAAAACTGCCCGAATCAGCTACAAAAGACGAAAAAATACCAACTCCAAGACCTTATGCGGAACAGGCTGCCCTCAGAACGCTTTTATATGGGGAAGCCGGCAAGGAGATAAAAAGTAGGCAGGAATCAATAGATGAGAAGAAAGAGAAACTCAAATCCCTAGAGGATAATTACAACAAAAAATACAACACTTCAGATATTCTTCTGGCATTTACTCCACTGCTCAGCAAGACCATTGATCCATTGCAGGTTTCTTCAGGCCAAAGGCTAAACTCAAGAAATGCCTGGAAGGAACTGACAGAAATCCAAAAATTAAGAAGGCAGATACGTGTAGAGGAAGTTGAGTCTGATAAAGAACCAGAAGGTACTCTATATACTGGGCATGTAGAAGCTGCGTTATCTGATCTGGAATTGGCAAAATCTTCAATTGAAAAAGAACTAAAAAATATGGACAAGTCACTAAAACCAAATACCTATCAAAAACTTGAAAGCATTATCAAAGATATAGACTCAAATATAAAAGAAGGAAAGAACCTCAAGGATATAGCACCAATAATGCATGAAAATGTAAAAAAACGACTTGAGAAGGTAGAAAAATATACTGGAAGCTCTTCTTCGCAGACAGAGTCTCAAACTGTTTCTGCAACTTCATTATCCCAAGAAACTACCCAACACGAATCAACTACTCCTGGAGTACTCTCAGAACTAAAGGAAAAATATGAAAAAGGAGAGATAAACGGAAGCCAATTCGATCATGCATATGTAAGGATATACAACAAACTGTATGGTCCTATTGACAAATCAATAACACATCATCTTTCCAATCCATACTACAGCAACTATCTCCTCGGACTGACTAAAACAAGCTCTGCAACTACCTATGCTGAAAATATCTCCTCTTTTGTAAAGAACACAGAGGACATACTCAAAAAGACACAAGAAGAGATCCACATCATCCATATAAAGCATTAAGAATAATCCAATAGAATTCTGATTTGCATGAAAATACTAACTTCTAAAAATACCTCTCCACAAAAATCCTCTTCATTTAACAACGTGAGGGAGAAATCCCAAATCGTTTACGTGAGGGAGGATATCACCAACTCACAAAAAATCACATAAATATGGGATTCTGAATTTGATTCCTATATTTCGATCTTTACGTCAATACTTTATAGCTTGTTATATTATAAACAGTCATGGATAGTCATAGGGCAGCAAAAACCGGAATCATATCCCTGATTCTGGCCCTCTTCATGGTATCCTCTGTACATGCAACAATAATAGGTATACCTGCATTCAGCCCAAGCTATGAATGCAATTCATTATTCGGGATACAGACGGGAACCACTATCCCTACAGGCAATGCAGCTGTAACAGCTTCTTCCGCTTCGGATTTTCAGAACCTGATGAATACTTACGGTCTCACTTATAACATACCTGGTGGCGCAATAGCCCTCTCAATTCTTGCATTAATGATATCATTCCTTGTAATTGCAATAGCGTACGCTCTTGGTAAACTTATTCCCTCCTCTAACATAAACAACTGGCTACAGAAAGAATATTGGGAAGTAATAAAAACAGCAGTCCTTATAGCTATCATATTCCTCTCGATATCATTCGTAAGCAGCATCGGCCTTATACTAAACGGGAGTTCATCTGCAATACAGGGGTATCCTACAAGCGTTCAGAGCCTTGCACTCTACTCGGAAAACTACCTCTGCACTGTAAACAACCATGCTAACCTTTCTATAGACAATTTTGCACCTTACGTATTTGATGTATCATTTGTAAAGTCAATAAGTCTCTCCTTTTCAGGTATTCCTATTCCGAATCCCGCATTGGATACACTATTGCCTGCATTAGCCGCTTTCCCCGTGTTCCGCTCTGGAGTAAGTGGTGTATATCTATATCAAAGTTTCCTCTTGGGAGTAAATATTATATATCTTGGGCAGTTTTCCTCCCTGCTTATCGACTTCATAATGTATCTTGTAGTTCCTGCTATGGTATTCTACTCTTCCCAGATAGTGATACTCCCATTCCTCATCTTTTTAGGCCTTGCGGTGCTTTTTCCCATAGGCATAGTAATGAGGTCTCTACCTCTTTTTAGAGGAATAGGAGGAACTCTCATCGCGTTTGCAATAGGCATAGCTATAATATGGCCTTCAATATTGATACTACTCAACGCTCCAATATCAAACTGGTTCTGCAATGTAGTTGGAACCAATTTCTGTACGCCTTTAGGTCCAGTCAGCTTTTCACCTCTAGTCCAGGCATCAAACTCAGCGCTTTCATTCTGTCAAAATCTTACAAATCTGCCGCAAGGATTTTTAAGTACGGCATGTTCCTCGATAGTCACCACAACAACAAGTATTTTCAATAATCCGGTAGGAAATAACATAGCTACCAACGTACAGGGAGTTGCCAGCATAATGGGTTATCTTCCAATGGCATTCAGCAGCGGAAGCAACATCTTCCCACTATTTAACATGCTTGTCGAATACAACTTATACTTGATATTACAGTTCTACGTGCTAGGAGTGATAGATTTAATGATTCTTTATTCGCTTACTGACAACATAGCAAAAATGCTAGGCGGAAGCATAAGGCTCAGTCTAGGCAGAAAACTCAAACTTGTGTAATTATGCAACCATTTTTACTTTTAACTACAGCATTCATAGGCCAATGCCAATACAATTTAAAGTTCCTTAATTATGATGGCTGGATCAATGCGACTGTACTCCTGGTTATAGGGGTGCTGATGGTTACCTCTGCAGTATATGCAATAAGCGGCCTTCTTCCATCCAACACAAGAGAGAAGCTCAGGGGCGCAGTAAAATACGAATACATCCAAGGCATATTCAGCATTATACTCATAGCGGTCCTGTTTACCGCATCGCTTGCAGCATGCGAAGTGGGAGGCGCACTTACACAAGGAGCGTCATATACTTACAGTGATCCATTCCAGTTTGCAAACTACTATATAAGCAACCTTCTTTTCAACAAAGGGATACAGCTTACCACTCAGATGTGGTCTGCCGGTGTATTATTCATAATAGACGCGTTCATAGTAAACTACGTCTTATCTTTAGCAGCAAGTTTCATACCTCCAATAACCATAACCTCCGGAAGAGTGCTTGGGTTAAAGATACTTCCAGCCATTGCAGTGGGAGGGAATGACCAGGCAGCTACCATTATATATGACTACAATTCGATACTATACCTGATTCTGGAACCATTGGTCGTAGTAACATTCGGCCTTTTGTTTGTAATATTCCTAGCTCTCTATGCGATAGAATCTCTCTCGCTTACCCTTGTGATTCCTGTAGCTATAATAATGCGATCTCTATCATTTACCGGGCCAAGGCTCCGTGAAGCTTCAAACGCTTTGATAGCAATATCCATTGCTTTCTATTTTGTTTTTCCACTCACCATAGCCATGAATTATTATGTAGTAAGCTGGACATACTGCCTAGGCAGCCTGAGCGGATGCAATCCTTACGCCACACAGCTTCTCCCATATCAGCTTAATTCCCTGCCTCTCAACCAGCTTCTAAACAATCCTACCGTAGATTGCAATCTTGATGGGATAGGCGTATGTCCGTCGCAAACAACACCTTTAATAGGCATACCTCTGAACTTTTGGGCAGCTATAGCAAGTTCAAATGGTGGCCTCGCATCCGCGGGGAAAGAGGTATTAACCGGACTTTACAATCTGCCCGGAGTAATAAACAATTTCACTGAATATACTGCCCAATTCTTATTCCAATCGATATTCCTTATAGGGCTTGATGTGGGTATAACCATAGGCTTTGCTGTAGGCCTTAATAAGGGAATAAGCACAATAGGTAGCATGATTGGAAGCGGGCCTTTCTGGAGCTGATTCAATGAGAAAAATCTTACCTATAACCCTCTCAATCCTTCTTGTCTTTATTTGGTATTTACCAATAGGACATGCACAATCAATATATCCCATAACTTCAAGCATAAATGTATTTTACAATTGGATACCAATCATCATGATAGGTATCTTTGTATCCGCAATGATACCAATAGTCATGTACGCTCTTGCAACGCTGATAAACAACGGCAGGTTAAAACAGATGGCTATAGGCGAATTCGCCCAGGTAGTAGGCACAGCTGTAATAATTGTGATAATAATATCCGCACTTAATTTTTATGGGAGTGCAATCTATCAATCTGACACACAGCTTGCACAATCAGTATCTAACATATGCAGCTCGGCCCAGCTTGGCACTTCTCCCCTGTATCTTACCAATTCTCAGCTGCAGATTGCTGGTGCATCAAATCCAGGCCCAACAGCCACCATCTGTTCCGGAATAATAAATCCTGCAAGTTCAGGAAGCAGTGATATAACTACAAATATAAACTATGGGCTGGCAGCTACCTATGCAATAGCAGCAAACATCACTTCACAATCAGCAATAAACATCAATGCCCTAAATATATTTGAAAACTGGTATGGAACCCTTTCAGCTCTTGTAGTAACTGAAAACATCTGTTATCCGGCAACCTGTGCAGCCAACCCTGCAATAGCTCCGGCAGGACCAGCAGTTTTCAATGCTACCTATTCATACTCGCCTTTTAACCTGTACGGAAAGATAAGAGGAGGTACTCTACTTATAGGAAGTGAGGCCCAGCTTGTAACCTATCTAGGTGTCATAGAGCTTATTGCAATAATCATAATGCTATTCGGATGGCCATATTTGTTAGCAGCAGGAATAATATTGCGATCATCATTTATGACAAGAAGAGCAGGAGGGCTTATTCTATCTGTAGTTATTGTAGGCCTGTTTCTATATCCAATGCTTACTCTTTTCGAATACGCAGCACTTGCAAATGCGAACAATCCACTCAGTCCTATAGGCATACCTCCAGTAATCCAGGGAGCGAATCCTTACAATTCTATGCTTCTTACAGGACTTCCAATCCAAACGTCTTCATCTTCGACTATATCCCCAACCGGGGAAGTCACTGTAGTGGGCCAAGCACCGATAGATTATGATTCTCAATTCATCAATTTTTATGTATATCCAAGACTTGATTACATACTAAACAACAATGGCTGCTGGCCTCCTTATGGGAGCGTAACCTATGGGGAGGCAGAAGTAGCAGGCTCATATCTCATTCCAGGAGTAGGGCTAATCCTTGCAGCAAAGGATTTTCTTACAACGCTGCCTACCTTCGGAGGAATACCTTCACCTGGACTCACATTCCTAGGTGGATTCTCATGCACTCCTGAAAATATACTTACCTCCATCTTCAACATATCAAACATGTATGGGATTATATTCGTATCAAGCGTTCTTCTGAATATAATGAACCTGCTGATACTTCTCTCTTCAATAAAAGGGATCTCCTCGCTTCTCGGAGGAGATACCAGCTTATTAGGACTGGGAAGGCTTCTATAGTGGTATAATGAGGAAAATTCTAGTTTTGATCTTTTTATGCATTCTTCTTATAGGCAGTGTCAGTGCACAATCTGCCACGTCTTCTCCTTCAGCTCCTGCAGGTTTTCTAGGAACATTCGCAACCCAGACCTGCAGTGCCCTTTATAGCAACCAGGTAACATTACCTCCTACTGGTGGGAGCGACGTAGCGCCTACTGGAGGAGGCACCGCACAAATCTTTCCAAGCGTATTTGTAAATGGGAATCTCGGCCTTAATATAGCAGAGCTTGCCCTTCTTGTGGTACTTGCAGTATTCTGTATACTTGCCCTTGCATATGGTATAGGATACGGATTCGGAATAAGCAAGCTTGTACAGTTCGCAAGGACTGAAGCTTTGGAAAGCGTACTAAATATAATACTTATAGGGGTTATTGCCGGTTCGCTTGCAGCAACGTCAAGCTATGCAGGATTCTTCGGATCCCTTGCAAGCTCATATAGCAGTCAGCCTTCTCCCCAATTCGGCACTGCGCTGTACACTGGCATATGCCAAAATATAATAAACACACAAATAGGCCCCTCTATTTCAACATTCATACTAACTCTTGCTAACCTGCCTCTTTACTCTCTTATAGGCTCACTCTCCCTTACAACATCTCCGGCAACTCCGGGCCTCTCAAATTTCGTGCCAACAATAACATTTAAACCTCTTGACGGAGTTCAGCTGTATTATCAACTTGTGGTATTTCTTCTGCTTCCCTTATCAATCACGCTCTTTCTGGGGGTCACTACAAATTTCCTACTGCTTACAATATACTTCCTATTTCCTGCCTTCCTATACTTGGGAGTGCTTTTAAGATCATTTCCATGGACAAGGGCTGCAGGAGGAGCGCTTTTAGCATTGTTCATATCTTTTTACATAATCTTTCCTGCATTATACTATCCTGTAACTGCCCTGGCTTCCTCCCAAATCTACACTGCGACTAACTCCGCATGTATAATAAACTCTCCAAATTCAGGATTTGGAAATTGCCAGTCTTCATCTGGTATATATAGCTGGTTTCTAACCCATGCCATATCAATACTTACATTCATAGTGAGCCTTCCATTCTTAAATCCCGGACAGGTATTCATACAGCTTATAGACGCATACATAAGTTACATAGCTACCGCCGTATTAAACCTGATAGGTTTTTCCATAGCATTACTGATATCATTTGACCTGCTTGAAGCCTTAGGCGACTTTCTGGGTTCTCCTTCGCTCACAAGCGGAAGGCTGTTGGAGAGGCTGATATGATGTTTATACAAAATATTATACAATTGTTCATTCTGCAGATAGTGACACCAGGCGGAAACTGCATTGCTACCAATTTATACTCATGCTTCCAACCTATGTATACTGCCTGGTTCTCTGTTGCCGGAATCTCGGCAGTTGCAATTCTGGGATTACTTATCCTGATATATGCGTTATTCAGATTTACAGGAAGAAGTGACATAACTGTATGGACAAGGGTAAAGATATATGATGTATTGCTCTCGATAGTTCTCATAATAGCCTTCGCATATGCGGCTAACATCATCTATAATTTACCGCTCGGATATCTTAATACTAATATGGGGATAGTTCCTACAGAATGCCTCGGCTCCATGTATAACATATATTCCCTATCTGTATGTGATATGTCGACATTCAACTATTTTTCAGCAAGGCTCAATCTTGAACAGTACTATATGATGGTCATCATGGGTACCGTTCAGCCTACTCTGGGAGTCAGCATAAGCTATCCTTCCTTTCTTGGAAGTGTATTCTCCGGAAAGCTCTCAGCGGAGATAACTTTCATAAATGCAGATATATCTTTCAAATATCTGGGCACATTTGTAGATGCAATATATGTATTCGTCTTAGGGAACGACCTTCAGTTGATAATCTTATCATCAGCAGCAGTAATATTTGCCATATTGATGTCACTAGGTCTTATAGCAAGAATATTCGGGATATCCCGTACTTTTGGCGGGGCAATGATTGCCTTTGCACTTGGAATTGGTATACTATATCCAATACTTACCATAATAAATTACGGATTCATAAACGTCGCAGTCGATAATGTCTACCCGGCAAGCATCTCTTTTATGAGTGGTTTGCTTATATCTGGGGTAGCTACAGGAGGCGCATCAAGCGTCCTTTATGCTGCAGGAGTATATTTCAGCTACCTGTTAGGTAACAACCTGGCAACAATACTGCCAACTTATCTTTTTGCATATGTTGGGATTGTCTGGGTCGGATTAACCTTGATACCTTTAATAAATCTTATAATAGTAGATGTATTCATAATTGATTTCTCTCAGGCGATAGGGGAGCGCATGGATCTCCTCTCATTGCTAGTGAGAATCTTATAGTGGTATTATGAAATCCAGAATAAAAATATTTATTTTTCTCCTGGCATTATTCATACTTCCACACTTTATAACTGCACAGGCAGCCTCACAAGGATATGCAGGGACAGGATGCAGCGGCTTTCTCAGCAGTAGCACAATACAGCAAGTTGCTCCTTGGTACTGCCTGCAGATAAGCTCGGCACTATCAAGCTACTGGATGAAATGGATGCCTATAGCACTCCTTGCAGTCTTCGTTTCATTCTCCATTGCAAGCATGCTTTTCGGCGCAGGCATCCTGCTAAAGAACGAGAGAATAAAAAATTTCGGAATAGGCGAGTATTATGAAGCCCTCGCAAGCGCGCTGATAGTAGTTCTATTCCTCACCGTCACCGGAGTCTTATTCGGTCTTGTTCCAGGCCTCATAGTCTCTACAAATCCCTATGTTACATCTCTAAACTACATAATGAATACAATAACGGCGCTTCAGACGGAGCTTTACAGGCTTTTTGACATAGTTGCAGTGGAAAGCTTCTACATAGGAATCAATCTTCAGGTATGCAGGCCTCTCGGATGCACATACATTCCAGAGCCTTTCAAATATGCCCTGCAGTATCTTTTCTTCATTCCTGCCTTTACCATGATAGACATTCAGCTTGATGTGCTTGCTCTTCTATATACTGAATTCTGGGCTATAATGGCATTCATGTACATAGCAATACCTGTATTCCTGATTCCCGGGGTAGTGCTAAGGTCTCTTATACCTACCAGATCAATGGGAGGCATGATGATAGCAATAGCAATAGGCTTCTATGTGGCATTGCCCTTACTCTTCTCAGTTGCATACTACTTCACAGGAGGCACCACCCTCTCCCAGGCAAATTATAATACGGCTCAGTTGCAGCAGTATGGCTCGGGAACAGGTGCCATAACAAATGCGCTCAATCCCAATTCACAACTGGTTCAGACGCTGAACAACATCCAGGTCTCAATGGATGCATATTGGCTTTCAGTACTATTCTACCCGGCATTGATCATGGCGCTTACCTATGCTATAATCCTGCAGATAGCAGAATTCATAGGCGGAATGTCACAGCTATCCTCAAGGCTGAAGATATGAACAATCACAACTTCGCATTGAACGTTGAAGCTGTAAATTCAGATCGCACTTCTAGCCATGCAGAACCAACTATCGGAATAACATTCAGGCAAAAAAGGCATATAAAGATGAATTACTATAGTGGTAACATGCACTTTGAACTAACCAACAAGCCAATACTCTTTTATAAAATCAAAACTTTAGGAGAAACACCAGTAACAGAGCTGTATTACGAGGTTGAGCCCAATGCCTAACACCCGCTTCATGCTTTTCGGCATGCTTACTGCAATGGCCATAGTATTCGCAGTAATCTCGCAGGCAATTCATATATTTGTACTGGACACGCTGCTTGCCATAATAGCCATATTTGTTTCTCTTGCAGCATTCCTTACCAAAGATTATCTATATCTGCTAGATGCTGTAAAGAATAGAAAAGACAGAACACTAATCCTCGGTGACGGTGAGGCATCGACACTCGCCCCATCTGAAAACGCGATGGTCAGAAGGGAAAACGGAAAGATATACGGGAGTGCATTTGTAAAAATACCCATGTACCGATCTTCCACTGAAATGAACGAAGAAGAGAAGACTGAGATATCTAAAATGTTCGGAAGGATACTTACTCTAAGCAAGAATCCCATAAAGCTCTCCGCACAGATGTATATGATAAACAAGGACGACTACATAAACAAACTTAGGGACATACTCAACAAATCAGAAGAGAGATACAGGAATATGCAGGCTTCAAAAGATCCGGGATCTTTAAAATCCGGAGAGCAGGAGCGTATAAGAGGAGAGATAACAATGTGGAGAAATCTCCTTGACAATGTCAGCAGTTCAAGGTCGCAGTCGCTTGTACTTTATGCGATGGTAAGCGCTATAGGCGGTACAGAAGAAGAAGCAGCAAATATTGCCTATTCGCAGGCCGAGGATCTTGCAGGAGGCATAAGCGCGACTCTCGGAGTAACAGCATCAGTAGTAACAGGGAAGGAGATACTTTCATTCGTAGAGCCCGATTTCATGATACCTACTGAAACTATAAGCGAGCGGATGAGGCAGAAGACAATTGGTGGTTCTTAATGGTTGAGATGGAAACTATATTGTACATGGGAACATCGATTGCAGTAATAGTGCTTGTTCTCTCAAACGCATCAAACTATGGTATTCTCTCCCCTATAGTATTTGTAATTGGCATAATAGTGCTATTTTTTGTAATGGCGATGAATTTCGCCGATTTTTTGGTATTTCCATTCATAACCAAGCGCATGAATGTACAGATACAGCTCTCCAAGGACCATATGGTTCCTGAAACCCAAAACTGTGTTATTAAAAATGCAAACGGGCTTTATTATGCAACAGGCTATCTAACTGGCAATATCTACAAATATGTTTTCTCAGCTGAGAACATCACTCCAGGAGAAGAGGAGAACCTCTCATCAGGCCCTGAAAAATGGGAGCGCATATTAATGAATACAAATTTTACCTTTAAGTTCAATCTGGTATCAGTGCCTGAGGATGTACAGAAATATAGGGAGGCTCTGGAAGGCAAAAGAGGATATCTGGAGTTCCAGCTTTCAAGGGAAGAACAGAACACAACGCCAAATGCACTTACAATAAAGGAGATAGAACGCCAGATAAATATCATCCAGACAAGAATAGACCGAATTTCAGACGGAGAGCTTCCAACATACAGTATAATGTATATAGAATCCACTGCTGTAGGAGTGAGCCAGAAGGAAGCAATGGACGTACTTAACAATCAGCTTGCACATCTCCAAACCGTATTCAACTCTTTTGATCTAAGCATAATCCGTGTGGTAGGCAGGGAGGTCCACCACCTATATGGTATGAACTACAGAATAACAAATCTCGAAGAAATGACAAAATTATTCCAAGTTCAGAACTAATGCTAACAGGCAATCAAATGCAGCAGCACAAGCCGTTTCTATATTATGCTAATACGGAATATTGCTTGCCACGGAAAGTCCCAGCCTTCTCTCTCATAAAAAAGAGCAAAAGGGCTGTAATATAAAACAAAAACCTCGGATTCTAATCTGAAAAATTGCTCACTTTCCAGACCTTCTCATAAGCAGTGCGATGACCAGAACTAGCAGTATTATTATTACGCCCATCATTGCATAAATTATTGTGTAATTAGGGGAGCTGCCGGCCTGCTGGCTTACTGTCGGTGTGGTAGGCGCTGTGCCTGAACTGCTCTTGCCACTGCCAGAGCTCTGCGAAGGTGCACTAGGCGTAGAATTTAGTGACTGAGGCGTTGAAACTACAGGGATGACTGAAAACTTCGGCGGCTCCACTGCCACAAGCCTGAGGTCAATTATCTCCAAAGTATTGTTATAAGGATCTGCAAGATATGCGTAGTTCCCATTTGATGATATGGCTATTCCGTCAAAGAAGCTCTTTGCAAAACCTCCTGCAACAATCGTTCCTGTTACATTGTTAGTGGTGGTGTTTATTATGCTGATTGTTCCATCTCCGGCATTTGTTACATACGCATATGCTCCTGTCGGCGAAACAGCTACCGCATCAGGTCCCTCTCCAGCTATGACTGTCTTGACAAACTTATTTGTCCTGCCATCTATTATGCTTGAACTCCCGTTGAATTGCCTCCCTAGATAGAGTTCAAGAGGCAGGTTGTAATTGCTTGTATAAACATAATCTCCATTAGGTGATATGGCTATATTGTCTACTCCGTATCCCACAGCAATTACTGATATTACCTTGTTTGTAGTGGTGTTTATTATGCTGACGGATGAGTCGTCATAATTGGCTACATACGCAAATCTGCCATTAGGCGAAATTGCGATTCCCTGAGCACCCCTGCCTACTTTAATCTCTGCTACAGGCTTGTCAGTCTGAAGGCTTACTACATACACTGTGCTGTTAGGCTGTATCCCATTAACCGGTATTCCCGGAGAAGTAACATATGCATATTCTCCATTCGGAGTTATTGCAATCCCGTAAGGCGTACTATTTGTTATTGGTATCTTTGTAACCGCATAGGTGTTGGTATTTATTGCGCTTATAGAAGATCCGTTATAATTAGTGACATAAACATATGCATTGTCAGGGCTTAATGCTATGCCTTCGATTCCACTTCCAGCATTAACTTCATTTATTATGCTCCTGCTGCCCAAATTTACGAACGTGACATTCCCATTTCCATAATCTGCCACGTATCCGACATTTGTTGAGGGATTTATCACTATGCCGCGAGGAAGACTGCCTACAGGAAGCTGAATAAACGAAGGACTGTATGCGTTTACAAGCTGCAAAGCCGAGATTATAATTATAGCAAAAAGCAGATGCCGTCTTTCTATATGCACAAGTACACCAAATCTAAAAGGAAGATGTAATTTATATAATTTTGTGATTAAGCCCCTTTCCGTTTCCTCTGTAAACTCCTCCTGTAAATATACAGTCGTTAGTTTATTATGGATAATAATAAATAGCTTGATATCGTAATCTCGTTGTGGATTGGAGCGCATGCGTCATAATATTTACCGGAAAAACAGGATTCCTTTTCTGATCTCTATAATTACTCTTCTCTCACTCATCTCCCTACTAAATGCTGCAACTCCCTCTTTCTCAGCGCAGAATATAACCATAAACATACCTCCTACTGTCCTAAATGTGAATGTCACAGTACCGGCTACGAATCCTGTTAACGGCACACTGACAAAATATTCTACAAACATGGAAATACCGATAAATGCAATAAGTTTCAACGTGACGCTTCCTGCATCAGTATCCTATGCTGTATATAACGCCTTAAATCAGTCGCTCAACCAGACTGTACTTTACAATGTATTTTCAAACTCGCTTAATTCTGCCCTGCCCGCTGCTGTAAATCAGAGCACAAACCAGACTGCCATAAACATAGCAAAATCATATGTAAACCCATTATCATCCACGCTCTCCCAGAGCCTCTCTTACACGCTCCCTGCAAGCATGGCCACTGTCCTTCCAAAGGCAATAGCCGTTTCTTTGGGAGCATCATTAAGCTCATCGCTATACAACAATCTGCCTCCAGCGCTCTCCCAGAGCCTCTCCCAATCATTATCTGAAGTAATACCTATAGTGGCTTCAGGAGCCATAAATTACACAAGAGACAACACCCCTTCAGGAACATCAGGGCCAACTCCAAGCCAGATATCCTCATATATAGCTTCAAGCCTGAACAGCAATCTCACCAAGACAATGCAGCCAATGCTATCAAAGACCTTGTCCACAGCAGTAGATGCAGATTTAGCAACATCCCTGAAGAACAGCATCCCCACGGCGCTTGCCACGGCCGGACTTCAGAACAATATATCTGTCCTAATAAACCAGAGCCTGAAGAACCAGCTCAACCAGTCCATTTATTTGGCAAGCGCATCAGCAATTTCAAGCAATACTACAACGAAGCTCAGCAAAAACCTCATCCAGAATATATCATACTCACTCTCAACCCAGCTTGCCTCTGATCTTTCATCACAGCTTTCAGCCCAGCTCAGCAGCAGCTTATCCTCACAGGTTTCACAAAACCTCGGAAGCGGCATAGCCGCTTATGCCTCGGAAGATTTTGCATCGAACATGGGATCTTCCCTTGAGACATCAATACCTTCATATCTAGGCGGAAGTTATCCTGGCGGGTATGCTGTAAATCCTTATCAATTCGGTTCTGTACTCGGAGCACCTCCAACAGGTGTGCCATACACACAGATATCAAACGGATCTTACATGGTAACAGCCACAAATCCCGAGTACATGAATGCCGGCCAGCTGAGTTACATACTTCTTGATCAGATGCCATCTATTGCAGGAAGATCCTCTGCAGGCCTCGGTCTCGCAATAGGCGCGGCAACGCAAGGCCTTACTCCATACAGCGCAATGACTGCGTTGCAGATGGCCCTTCCTGTCGCAGTGCCCGGTGCGATATCCTCTTCAGTATCATACGTCGTAGGTTCTGAACTCGGCGCAGGCCTAAATTCAGGCCAGCTTCTAGGAATAGGTACAGCACTTTCTGCATACTCGGGCTCTCCAACCGCAGCGGCGCTAGGCACCGGTGCACTTTACCAAGTACAGGCAGGGCTCCCAGGCACAAACTATGGATATTTATTGGAATCTGCAGGAGCAGCAACCGGCAACATGGGGCTTATTGCAGCAGGCTCCCTTATGGGAGGCTATTCTATGGGAGGCGTGCCCGGCCTGGTTGCAGGAGTCGGCGCATCTACAGGCTCTGCTGCTCTGATGGACGCAGCAATGCTTGGCGGAGAGTATTATCAAAATGTAAACGCAGGATATTTTGCTTTATCAGCAGCTTCAATGCTTGGCTATAGCAACTACGCACTTCCTGCAAGCTATGCACTCGCAGCCATGCAGGGTGGAGGAAACATAGGCTCTTTAACAATGGCAATGGCAATGCTTTCAGGCTCATCTCACCTCATGCAGGCGGGCTACGCCTTGTCTCTGCTCCAGTCAGGATCAAATCCTCTCTTTGCTGTAGGTGCACTTACTGGATCTACATCCCTTGAAGCTGCAGGAGGCGCTCTCGCACTTCTGCAGGGAGGCACTACCCTAGGCAACGGGCTTACCTATGCGGGAGCATATTCAGGGTCTACAGGACTCATGGGATCTGGAGAACTGATGAATATGTATGGTTCAGGAGGCACTGTAGGAACAAGTCTCGGCGCATTGGGCGGATATTATGGTGGCCCTATGGCATATGGGGCAATGGGTCTTATGTCCGGAGATCCTTATGCTGCAGGCCTTATGGCAAACGGCGGCTATGGTACAGCGCTGGAGGCTCTTTCAGCAATGCAATCTGGCGTTCTAAACCAGCCAACCACAGCAGCTTTTGCATTGAATCTAGGCAATCTTCCTGTGGGAATAACTGCAGTATCAGGTCTAAATGGTGGAACATCCGCAGCTGTAGGCCTTACTACGGGCTACGGCACTCTTCTGGGAGGCATACTTCCAGTTTCAGCACTCTCAAGCGTAAATTTCATACTTCCTCAGAGCACTGTAGGTGGTCTTGGAGGCCTTTCAGGCCTTCTCCCAGGAATACCTGGCCTTTCAGGCCTTCTAAATGAACCGCTTCCCGATATAAATCAGTATATAAGCGGATTAGGCTTCGGAAACGGCTTCGGAATACCCGGGATAGGCTCCTTAGGAGGCGGAGGCTGCCTGGTAGCTGTCGCATGTGAAGGCATACAAAATCTATTTGGGCCTCTGCCAAACCTTCAGGGCATTCTTCCCGGGCTTCCAAACGGCATTCTCCCAGGAATACCCGGACTGGATTTATCAAATTTCAATATACCCGGGCTCAACTTAGGTAGCATACCAGGCCTAGGTCTCGGGAACATACTCTCCGGTTTCGGTACAAGTACAACATACGGCGCCGGGGGAATAGTTTCAGGAACACTAGGCGCGAATGTAGGTATAGGAGGAGCAACATTGACTTCTGGATTAAATATAGATCTTGGAAAAGCAATGGCAGCTTCAGGCGTACCTTCAGGCATGATAGGTGCAATAGGAAGCACAGTAGGATATGCCAGCGCAGCCCTGAACGCATACTTCGTTCTCTCAAACTTCGGATCTTCAGTGGTTACAGTCACAGGAATAGGTTCAGTCAGCACGCCATTCAACACCAACCAATCAATAGGTTCATCCATAGTTATAAATCCCGGCACGTCAGGTTCATCACAAAGCTCATCTCCATCTTCCTCCTCTTCTTCTAGCACAATAGGCGATCAAGCTCTCGGAATACATGCCATCACTATAACATCGAATGCAACTCTTAACAATCAGGTATATCAGCAGTCTGGAACCGCTTCTTCATCTCAGTCAGGATCGCAGCCAGCCCAACCTGCAGCGCAGGGAATATCCCCTGGACAATCGATATCCACAAACATAAATCTGATACCGCAGAAGCAGACGATATCTGTAAGTGCTCCTTACCAATTTTCTCCTGCAACCCAGGTGGCGGTATACAATCAGCAGAATGCACCATGGTTTCTTACATGTCCAACAGCTCCCTCCCCGGATCCTACAAATGATATGTATTTCGAGGCAAATCAGGGCATGAATGTCGCAGGAGACGCATGCATTGCTGTAGGAAGCACACTAGATACAATAATCAGCATAAGCACAACAGTGCATACGAACAGTCCGTGTATTCCTCTGCCAAGCCCCTCAGCAATCTCAAACCCTCTTCAGGCAGAGGCAGTGCTCCTATCAACATGTGCATACTCCATAGTACAACCTCTCAGCGTTGAAAATCCCGGAATTTTATCTCTAAATGTCCTCACATACTCTCCAGAAGTTGACGGTATGCTCTCAAACGGATATAGTACCGATTCATACATATTCCAACAGGTGCCTTCCATGGCACAGAATGCCATCTGGACCTGGAATGTAGAGTATGCAAATTTTAACAACCCATCAGCTCAGAACAGTGATGCTGCAAGAGGCCTTCTGCTTACCACAGGTTTCTGTACCTGGTCATATAATTATCGAGAATCTACAAGCCTCACAAGCATGTCCAACAACTATATTCCTTTTAATGAATTGATAAGCCTGAACGGCCAGCCGGCAGCAAGC
Source organism: bacterium (assembly GCA_021829835.1). Classification (GTDB taxonomy): domain Archaea; phylum Micrarchaeota; class Micrarchaeia; order Micrarchaeales; family CABMGC01; genus JAJZIZ01. Next base: position 6,426 of record JAKBPE010000008.1, on the reverse strand, counting down.
ATGCTTAATACTCAGGTTCCAGGAGCAATACAGCCTTCGATTTCAGGTGCTATAGGCTCCCAGATAGCAGGTTCAGCCACAAGTCCAACATCAGCAGTAATCGGAACTATAAAGTGCATCGGAGGTGCAGTCATAAATGGGCAATGCGTTCCTACAGGTGCAGGAAGCGCAAGTGACCTTCCCTACACTGGAAAGGATACCCTACCAAACAATACTAACCAGAAGCGTACATTATACCAGCCAATCTCAGGCGCTCCTTCGCCTTCTTCAGTTCCCGGTTCCCCTTCTTCTACAGGACTCTACTATCTTGCTCCAACTCTAGGTACGTTCGGAGAAGCAACAATCGATACCAATGTCCTGCCTCTTCTATACTTCAATTACAGCATAGCGCTTACACCAGGAGTTCCTGGGCAGATTCAGGGACTAACCCGTGAATCCGAGAGTATATTTAATCCGTGGACATATTATACTCCTAATTATTCTATAGACCAGTTTCCTATAAATCTTCCCGGAATATTCATATTTCAAAACCAGAATAATGTACTATCATATCTGCCGCAGAGCGGCTCAGGCATAAATCTGACTGCAAATCCAAATCCAGTGATGTATTATACGTTTACCTCAAGCGGAGGGGTATCAACACCTTCGCTGTCAGGCACAATTTCACCAACAACAGGCACTCCAACGAATCTTCCATCACAGACTCTTACCCCTTCAGCTACGAATCCTTCTTCAACCGGTACTACTCCAGTTACTCCTACTTCCCTACTATCAAATCCAAATCCAGGAATTCTGGGCTCTTGTCCTACCAGCTCAATTGTCCTATCTAGACAGCAGGCTGACGCATGTGCCCAGCAGGCAGGATTTGAGAATACCGGAGATACCGTGACTACCCTGGGCCTTGATACTGTAGTTGCAATAAGCGAGGCTGAAAGCTCACTCAACTCTCAAAACATGCATAATAACGGCAAAGTATGCACAAAAGGTGCAAACGCAGGTCAGGAAAGTCTTGACGTAGGCATAATGCAGATAAACAACTGTGCACATCCTAATATGGTAAGTTGTACTGGAACTACATTCAGCTCATGTACCGGAAGCGCTACTACTGTAGTAGGATCATTTCAGGACGCATACGTTCTAAGCGACGGAGGCACAAACTTCAACCCATGGTGCACATATGGCCCCAGCGCCTGCGGTGGATATGGAAACAGTGCCTACTGTCAGTACATGCCAGCAGGAGATCCATGTGAAAACGGAGGAACAGGCGCAGGCCTTATAGCAACAACAGGTATAATCTCTACACCACCATACCTCTCGCAGATGTCAGCATACGGGATTACAAGTCCTATATCAATGACATCCCCGGGAAACGGATATGTATACGTATTGTTCCAGAATCCAAATCAAAATAGCGCATACGAGATAGCTATAATAAAAAATTTTCCAAGAGGGTATTACAATGCAACAAACGTGCCTCTTCCTCCTTTAGGAACTTCTGATGCTATATGTTCAAGCGAGAGCACATGCCAGTCTACATGGAGTCAGACATGGAGCAACTACTGGTATAATGTCATGAATGTGCAGGCATACCAATCATATATCGTAGATATAATACCTATAACAAGTCTTTTTGGTGCAGCAACTTCGGGTACTACTCTAACAACTCCAGGCACTACCACTACTGGCCCAGGAACAACAACTACACTGCCTACAAATCCACAGCAGACCTCTTCAGGACTCATTTCCGGTGCTCCTTTTAATGGAAGAAATGAAAGCTACAATCTTACCTTCCAAGCAGCACAGTCTTCTGCCTCAACCGGACAGGTTCTAATAACCGCTCAGACCAGTACAGTAAACTATCCCCAAGGTACGACTATAAATGCATATTGCACACCATCAACTGATCCCTGTTTTATTCAATCCCCTCTTGGCACAACAATAGCCTCAGGTACAGGGGAAGCAACCTACTCCACTCCATCAGGCCTTCCTGTGGGCTCATATGTTTACTACGTAAAAGACGCTGCCACTGGACAGACAAGTACTACCTCATTGACTGTGGAGCCCCAGGTCTATGGCTTATGTTCACCGTCTGGACTAGAACCTTCACTAACACAACCAACAGACCCATATGCCATACCTCTCGGATCAACTCAAAACTATCTAAATCCATCTTGCAATTTTGTTCCATACAATATTTCCACTGACGCCAACGGAGATATCTTCCTTACGGGAATTACAACAACAAACGGAAACAATCCTCTAGTAGTAAAGGTTGCAAATGTACTAATAAACGGAAAGATATGCCCTCCAACAGCGAGTGCAATCTGCGATCAATTTTCAGTAGGCCATGTGCCTACTACAACATCAGGGATATCCCTGCCGACATTCACAGAAATAGCATCGTCGCCAAGTGGCGAGAATGTATATCTCGCAAGCCCCAATTATGGAGGTATTCTGGTCTTCAGCGGAACCAATCTCGGATATCTATATACAATACCGCTGACATTCGGACAGGTATATCCTGGAGCAAATCCTGGAGTTTCAGGAAGCGCATCGCAGCAACAAGCTTCAACTTCATCACAGCTTTCTTCACTTACAACAACTCCAGGATACACCGCTGTGCTTGACATAGCATACTGGTTGAATAATGGTGGTCTCTTCAATTACCCAATTCCAATATCAAATGTTCAGTCAGGCTCTACCATACAGAGTGCAGATTTGGATCAACCCGGAAATCATCATCCTCTTGCTATCGCAAACATAAACGGTTACCTATATGTATTAGACAATTGGAAAGGCCAACTCGCAAGTGGCACCAATTTTAACATACTAATGCTCAGGGCTATAAACTCCACAGGTGCAAGCGTACCTATAGACCCTTCAAAATTCAATGATATCTTTGCACAGAATACCTGTTCAAATGCAAATCTGGATACCAATGCATGTTATACCGGAGGCACAAATGCGCCTCCCCCCAGCTCCTGTAGTGCAGGCTGCGTTCCAGAGCCAGACATCAACTCACCTTGCGGATCCGCTTCCTCTGTTTCTGTCGGAGAAGGATATGTAACTCCAATACCCTCCGGATACAACTACAAATGCGTAAGCGATGCCTACTCACTAAGTACCAATTACTACTCTCTGGCAACAACGCTCTCTCCGAAAGAAACCTATCCTCCGTATGGCTGGATAATCTCTGCAACTGTAGGAAGTCTCAATTTCTGCGGCGCTCCAACATGTGTACAGACAGAATCCACTATACTGCCAAGTTCAACCTATGCTGTAGGTCCTGAACTATCTTCAACTGGATGCACGCCTGTTTCAGCAGCACAGAGCACTTTAGGTTCAGTTATAAGTTGGATATCACAGTTCTTTACCGGATGCGGTACAAGCGTAAGCATGTCTGTAGATGCAAATGGAACCGTATCAATACTAATGCCGCAAAACACCGGAAACAATGTAAACCAGAATGAGCCTTCTGAATTTCAGTACCCTGAACTTCTAATCTCAAAGTTCAATCTTGAAAATTATACAAAAGTCAGGGAAGGAACGCCTCCATTTATCTGTTATACTACAATAGGAGGAGGCACCTGCAACGCATATCCAAATATGGCTAATATACAGCCTCCAATATATACTACCGGAGATCCCTTCTTCTATGAAGAGAATCAGGGTTCACAGCAGATTCTTGCATATGCAAACCAGTACTACTCCCAATTCACAGGAGGCGGTGGAACACCACAAAACCTATTCCTGACAAACGGAGGAACCACTGCCGCAGGTGCAGCAACCTCAGCAACAACTACTACTCAGGAACAGTGTAGTGGCCAGCTTCAGCAGTTCCAGAGCCCTACTCTCTGTGCTACCAGCCAATCAGGCATTCTAGGTGGATCGGCACTCACAGCAGGAACCCAGGCTCAAAATCTTGGCCAGCCGTACCAGACATCTGTTCCATCATTCACTCAGCTTCCAGGAAATAATATTCCCTCATCAGTGGCACTTTCCAGCAGAGTGAGCGGCGAAGCGCTGATAGGCTACAAATATACGTATGAGCTTACTCAAACATTCTATAATTTTGTCCTATCACCTGCATCAGGATGCTACGCTACTTTATTAGGCTGTTCCTCGTGTTTTGCTGCGGGAAGTATACTTTCACATATGCCTCCAAGCATACAGAGCCAGACTGTATACTCATACGCTCCGACTCCTGAAGTCTCATCTGCATATCTCACAGCCAATGTAGAAGGCGGAGATACCTATCTCCAATATGGAAACGGAGGTCCATACTATATACAGAACCTCTCAGATTACGGCTTATTCTTAAGCCATCATATACTTCTCAATACTACCGGCGACAGATTGTTTTCTAGCTCATATGTAGCAACTGAAAGCCCTGGGGGAGTAATTTATCTGCTTAATGCCATGCAGCAGCTTCAGTTTCTTGTACAGACATTCACAAGGGCATCACAGTCTTATCAGACGATAACTTCAGCTCCTGTCAACAGTGGAACATTTCCTAACTCCGGACCTGCATACGCTCCTATAACCATATCGGTATCTCCGTATACCTCTAATTACATATTCATACCTGAATATTCACAGCCACCATACTCTGGCACAGTCAACCTCTTCGACTGGTACAAAGAAGAGATATTCTCGGATCCTACCATGCTTTATGCCCCGCAGCTCTCAGGCTACCAGCGTATAATATTGGCATTCTTGGATAGATTCAACAATACAATATTTGCACCTATAGATGCAGATGTGGCAAATATAACTACTATAAATCTAAACGTAAGTGCCAGTGTAGACTTCCAGAATTCTAACCAGACCACACTCACAATCTCAGGTATAGCTGGAGAGAACTCGTATAACGGTTTTGGAAATATAAATCAGAGCTTCAATCCCCTATCAGGAGGAAGCATATACATATACATGGGACAGGACATGAATTATGTCACTGCAAACGGAAACATAATGAACCCGCAACAGGCACAGTTATGTGCCTTCGGTTCTCCCACTTCACCATACATGCCTGTAGGAACACCATATCCAAGCTCCTGCAATCTTGCAAATCCGATGTGGAGAGGGCTTCAGGCTGGAGCCAGCACAGTTACATATTCTGCGCCATCATCATGCGGTCCACCTCCACAATCACTTCTTTACACAACGCAAGATACCTGCAACATATACGGCGCATTCGGGCTTCCTGCGACATGTCCATCACAATCGTCAGGTCAGGCCTTCTGCATTCCAAATGCTGTTACTGGAAATGGCATATGCAACAGCGAATATGGCTTAGTTGGTGTAACATCAACAGCATCTAATGGTTTCTTCACCTACAGCACAAACGCCTGCGGTATAGGCCAGGTCAATATACAAGCCGTATACTACGGCGATTCAGTTCAACCTCTCACAGCAATCCAGGAACCATTGGTAGGCTCAGTTAACAGCATAATAGGTGCGCTTCCTGCCGTACCAGTTGCCTTCAATGCCATAAGCTATAACTGGGCGCCAAACGAATCAGCAACTATCGCATCAATAGGCCTCTTCGAGCTCGGAGTCGGAGATGTCAGCGCTATCGGAATAGTGGTCACTGTATTCGTAGTCCTTGCAATAATCCTATACAGAAAAGAGCATCACAAGAAGAATCAAAGAAGGCATTCACACTCCAAAAAACCCTCCAGCCATAGGAGGAACAGGTAAAAAGAACCGGAATATAACTATTTCAAAGAGAAGAGATACAAAACCTATAAGGACAAGAGCAAAAGAAATAGAAAAATAAAAATAAAAAATAAAAGAAAAAAATAAAAAAAGAGATCAGAGCCTACTTTACATCTGGAGTGTCATGGCTCCAACGAATGTCAGTATGAAACCGAGTATCGCTGCCCAGAACATAGCTCCTCCTCCAGTAACTATTATCTCGGTTATTCCAGCTATCATGACAAACTTCCAGATTGCATGTTTTGCCATCTCGCCATCCATCTTCCCTGCCATCATTCCTATGCTCAGGAAGAATAGAGTTATTGCGCTAACTATCGCAAAAGCCACTACGAACGGCCCGAAGAACTGCGATGCGCTTACCCATGGGCCAAGTGCTGCTCCTCCAGCATACCATGTAAAAACTACATAAAGGTATACCAGCGATCCCAGAAATGCTAGGATCCCTCCTGCCAAATTCGGCGAACTTTTCTTTGCTGCTGCCATTTAAATCACAGAAAGAATAGGAAACCAAGGTTCTTAAAGATATTCGATTTTTCAAGCAAAAATTAGACAATCAACGTAAATAATTATATCTTAATATCTTAACCTCGCCACTTTGAGTAGCGAAGTCTCTAGTCCTTTGCTCTAAATCAATTCGCCAAATCGACTTTTACCAGCGTAAATTGAGGTTTTTATCCCCATATCTTAGAGGAAAATCACCCAAAA
>JAKBPE010000022.1 GCA_021829835.1 bacterium | reverse complement strand
TTATAGAATTGAATTTGTCTTTTGATTTGAAGCGTGGAAATCCTGCCTTCATGTTTGCACCTGATTTCTTCTGCTGGCATCTCCTGAAGAAGTTCTGGTATGTTTTAAGGAGTCTGTTGCGGATATCCACTCTGACGTGGGCATAGAGTTGCAGATACTCCTTGTCCTCCTCTATTATTTCATTGAGGAATTGGTTTATTGTTCTCTGCGATATTTTTGAATTGGAATTAGACTTGTGCGCATTTATGGTCTTCTCAAGGAGTTTGTTGTAGAGCCTTTGAGACATGGAAATAGCGTCGTCTATTGCTTTCTGCCTCTTAGTGTCAGGATATATCCTGAACTTGTAGGCACGCATTGTTTCCATCTTTCCTGTTTTGTTTTCCATTCTTATATACCTTTTCACGCCCCTAACCCACCATTGAAAATGATGGGTTTGCGGGGCGAATCATTTATCACTAGTCCAGATTAGTTTTGCAACAAAGTAAAAACCCTAATGTATAGAAAAATATATATTGAGGTTTTGTTCATAATGCATCTGAGCTGCATTATAGGTTGTATATTATGGGAAAACTTGAGAAGGTAACATATGGAATGGCAGCTATAGGCGTAGTATACATTCTGCTTCTGATATTCTCAGTAAGCGTAGGAGACTGGATTGGACTGCTCGCGTTTACAGTTGGAGTTTTTGGTCTTGAGTATTTTATATGGAAATGGAGGGAGGAACTCATACATGAAAGAGTCCTGAAATGAATAGGCTGCCGGATAAAAGAATAAGGCGATTCATTTTGGAAGCATATAGGAGCATATAAATGAGATGCTCTTGGGATGATTTTTATGAACAAAATCGGAGAAAAACGTTTTTTTGTGACAGGAGGGGCAGGCTTCATAGGGAGCAATATGGTAGAAAGGCTCATCAAAGAGGGAGCCGAGGTTCTGGTATATGATAATCTAAGCTCTGGAGACATCAGTTTTCTGAAGAAATTTGAAAACTTAAAGGAATTCAAGTTCATTAAAGGAGACCTTCTTGATAAGGAATTCCTTTACGAAACTATGAAATCCAGACATTTTGATGCAGTTATACATTTTGCGGCGAATCCGTTTGTAATTAAAGGAATAAAAGAGACAGACCTTGATATGAAACAGGGCACTATGGCTACATACAATGTGCTTGAAAGTGCAAGAAAGGCGGATGTTGGAGAGATAATGTTTGCATCTTCTGGAGTAGTATATGGAAATGCTGGAAGAAAGCCTACTCCGGAAGATTATGGGCCTCTTGCACCAATCTCGCTGTATGGTGCTTCTAAGCTTGCATCTGAAGGGCTTATAACCGCATTTTCTCATCTGTTCGGAATACATTATTACACATATAGGTTTCCGAATATCATAGGAAAAAACGCCACGCATGGGATAATACCGGATCTTGCAAGAAAGATATTGCACAACAAAACCGAACTTGAAGTTTTGGGTAACGGAAAGCAGGCAAAATCTTATGTTGATGTAGAAGATTGCATAGATGGCATGCTTTATGTCTACAATAATTCAAGAGAGCAGAATAACCTCTATAATCTTACAACTGAGGATCAGGTATCGGTAAATAAGATAGCTGAGATGATAGTTGAAAGGTTCAATCCTGATTGCCAGATAAGGTATACTGGAACAGAACAAGGATGGCCTGGTGATGTTACCAATGTACTCTTAAGTGGCAGCAAGATGAAAGAATTGGGATGGAAACCGAAGTATAACTCATTTGATGCAGTAAGGCGCAGCATAGATATGGTTTACAGTATGCTCATTCAAGAAGGTAGGAAATAGATGCCAATAAAAAAGATACTCGTTACAGGGTGCTCAGGGTTTATAGGAAGAAAAGTGGCAATGACAGCCATCGAGAAAGGATATCAGGTATCTGGGATAGACATAAAGGAATGTGATATCCCAGGCGTTGAATTCGAAAAGATAAACATAACAGATTCAGAAGGTGTCATCAGAGCTGCAGAAGGTACAGACTCGATAATACATCTTGCAGCGGTAACATCAAATTTAGAATTTGAAAAAAATCTGAAGCGAAGTTATGAAGTAAATGTGCAGGGATTTGCAAATGTTATAGAAGCTGCAATAAAGAATAAATGTAAGAGATTTCTTTATGCGTCGAGTTCTGCGGTTTATATAGATTCTTTTTCTGAAGATTCTGTAATAGATATAAGGAAACAGAGGAACCATTATGCAAAAACTAAGATAATGAATGAAATTATGGCACAGTCTTATTCGGATTTATACGGCTTAAGTGCAGTAGGCATGAGATTCTTTAATGTTTACGGGGAAGGCGAAAATGATAAGGGAAATTATGCAAGCATAATAAATCTGTTTTTCAACCAGAGGGATTCTGGGAAGCCTATAACAGTCTATGGGGACGGAAGACAATCGCGCGACCTGATTAATGTTGATGATGTTGCTGAAATAGCAATGAAGCTTATTGATAAAGGAGACGAGGAGATTTATAACATAGGCACAGGAGAGAGCATTCCTTATAGGGAGATTGCTGGAATGATAGGAGGCAGAAATGTAGAATATGTAAAGAACCCTCTTTCTAGTTACCAATATCTAACCAGGGCAGATACAAGAAAACTTATGGAAGCCATAGGTAGATACAGATTTATATCCTGTAAGGAATGGATAATGCAGAAAATAGAGGAAAAATATGGCAAATAGCAGGCCTAAGGTCGTCGTAGTCTCAAACAGGCTGGGTAGCTTCGGAGGAGGGGAAAGGTGGGTATGTGAAATGGCTGCCAGGCTTAAGGAAAAACTTGAGCTAAGTATAATCAATCCTATTTCAGACAAGGATGTCGTAAGGATGGATGAAGAAAGACTTAGTAGATTGTTCAATATAAAAGACATCAAGGTAACCAGGCTGAAATGTCTTGGGATCAGGCATAGATTCCATGGGAATATAGATCTTACAGTGCTTCTTCCCACGTTGCATGGCCTTGCTGCTCTCAACGACGCAGTAGCTAATTCAGATGTGGTATATGAACTTAGCTTCAATCCGTTTATTCTCTTCTGGAGCATGTTTTTTGCCGGGCTCCATGGCAAACGCTTTATACTGGGCTTGCATAATCCTGATTTTCTTGTAGGAGAATCAGGAAAGAAATCAGGGATTTTCGGAAGAATAATGCAGAGAATACTGCTTAAATGCGTAAAAGAGATGCATGTGCAGACTAAAAGTCAGATGAGTCTGCTATTGAAGGCAGGTTATTCAGGCAAAAAATATTACATTCCCCATTATCTTTATTTCAGGATAAGTGAAAAAGATGCCAATTCATATGGTAAAGATTTCGATGTCCTTCTTACTGGAAGATTGTCAGTATATCAGAAAGGTATAGACCTTCTTGAGAAGATTGTAGAGGAGACACTTTCTAAGGATAAGAAGGTTCATTTCACAATAATAGGCTCAGGCGAAGGCGGTGGGATTTTAAAATTGCTTGAAAAAAAACATAAGGCAAATGTAAGTTATTTGGGGTTTGTCTCAGATTATGAATTGAAAAAACGCTATATGAAATCAAGCCTTTTCATACTCACTTCAAGATATGAGACACCGGGACTCTCCCTTCTTGAGGCTCAGAGTTATGGAATGCCTGCGATAGCGTTTGATGTTATGGGTCCCAGAGACATAATGACAAAAAATGTCCAGGGGGAGCTGATAAAACCATTTGATACAGACAAATTTGCAGATAGAATAATCAGTTTCAAGGGTAAATTTACAGACAGAGAAGGATACAGAAGAATCAGGATTGAAATATGGTCAACGATAAACAAGAGATATGACGAATCTGCTTTTGTGAATAAGTTTGAAGAAATGATAAAAGGATAGATTATACAATAGAGTTGTAAGCTTCAAGGGTCTTCATGGCTGTCCTCTCCCATGTAAACTTTCTTGCGTTTCTTACAGCTCTTGATTGCATCTTTTCGCTGTAGCCTTTTAGCTTTAATTCGATGATTTTATCGATAAATTCCCCTTGGTCTTTAACTCTAAAACAATCCTGCCCCACTTCTGGAGATATCTTGCCGTTTTTGTATAATATTACCGGGAGGCCTCGGGCTTTTGCTTCGAGTATGGGAAGGCCAAAGCCTTCATAAAGGCTCGGATATGCGAAAACATCAAAAGAGTCATATATGTCTATGAATTTTGATTCGGGAGCGAAACCTTTCCAGGTTATTCTTCTGTCATATCCTATAGCATCATATATTACTTTTGAAGGGTAGATGCTTTTTCCCCATAGCTCTAACTGGATGTCTTTATCTGGAATCTTTTTGAATGCGTTTATAAGAAAAAGGACATTTTTTCTAGGACTTAGGGTGCCTATGAAACCTATTTTGAAAGTTTTTCTGCTTTTTTTTGAATGGATTGGATTGTTTATAAATCTGGAATCTACTCCCAACTCGGTAAGATATACTTTTTCTTTCGGAATGCCTATAGAAATTGCTTCTTTTTGAGTCTGCATAGAATTTGTAATTATAAGATCTGATGCGATTGCTGTTCTTATGCCAAGTTTCGAGACTAGATTTGTCCATATCTTGTCCTTAAAGTTTATCTCTTGGATTTTATTTAGTTCTGGATATAAAACAGATTGAAATTCATGTACGGTAGTTACTACTGAGGTATTTTTATTTTTGATAAAGAATAGAGGGTACCCTGGAAGATTATGTACAATATCGTAATTTTTAAAATTCTTGAAAGAAGCCTTTATGGGGAAGGCGAGGCCTGCGCCAAGGAAAGGCATTGAGGGATACATACTCTGGCTGACTGATGCTTTTGAGCCTGCAAGCCTTTTTACGTTAAGGTATATTTCATTTGAATAGCGTATTACACCTACAGATCCCAATAGTTTTATTCGCATAGATTATAACCCGTACGCTTCCTTTCTTGATATTTTTCCTTTGCAGAGGAGATATCCATTATATATGGCGCGTATCGAAACTGAAAATCTCCAAGGTATCCTGTCCTTGAATTTTATGTTTGAGAATGATACGCTTCTATTCCCTATTCCTACAAATGAGCTTAAGATAGCGAGGAATATCGCTTCCAGAATTTGTGTTCTTGGCAGGTGCTTAAAGGCAAAATAAATGTTATTTGTTATAAAGATAGGAAACCAGTAATCTTTTCCTTTTGTATTGGATACTTTTTTAGAGGTAAACCCTTCCAGATGTATTATTTCAGCTGTGCCTACATACAGGATTTTAAAACCTGATTTCGATGCTCTTACGCAGAATTCAACATCGTCACTGCCCATAAAGAAATTTTCGTCTAAAAAGCCTATTTTTTTAAACACAGGAGTTTTTATAAGCAATGCAACTCCACCTACTGCAGATACTTCTTCAGTTTCGGCGTACAAGGAGGCATCTTCCTCATTCCAGCCACGATTTCTGATCATTGGACCGATTCCTATTATGCCTGCTTGCTGCAATCTTCCGTTAGGATATAGAAGTTTGGGCCCGACAACGCCACAATTAGGATATGATTCTGCAGAAGAAACAAGTTTTTCTAGCCATCTTTTATCTTTTATTATCACATCGTTATTCATAGTCATTACAAAATCAGGATTCAGCTCTTTAATTGCATAGCGAATTCCTTTATTTGCATTTTTAGTATAGCCACCATTAGGTTTGTTTATAACAATCTTAGCCCAGGGAAAATTGTTTTTCACATATTTTATGCTTTCGTCTGTAGATGAGTCATCCGCAAATATTACATGCATATTTTTATATTCTGTTTTTTCCAATGAATTGAGAGTATGCCATATTATGGATTTTGATTTGTACTTTATGCTGAATCCGTTATAATTTGTTACGACTATAGCTACACTTGGCTGTTTATTAGATCTCATGATAATAATAAAAATCCGATATTTATAAACCCTATTGAAGTGATAAAATAGGTGTAAATTCATTACGTAGGCTTTATCCATCTTGCATAACTTAGATCATATGTAACTTTGTAGATGATTTTGTAGAAAGAGAAGTAAACTTAAGATATATAGATAAAGTAGCAGCAGTAGTTGTTACTTATAACCCAGATTTGAAGCGGCTTGCGCAAGTAGTACATTCATTAAAAGTAGAAGTAAAGGATATAGTAATTGTCGATAATGGGTCTGGAAATATAGCTAATATAGAAAAGATTGCAGAAGGAAAAACGATAATTAAGATGGGTAAAAATAAAGGTATTGCGGAAGGTATGAATACAGGAATTAAGAAAGTATTATCACAACATAGAAGTATTGGATGGATCCTAACACTTGACCAGGATACGATACTTAGAAAGGAAGCAATCTCGGAGATTTTTAGAAAATTTGAAACACTCCCTAAGTCAATAAGGAATAAAACTGGAATACTAGCAATGTCGCCTAAAGAAAAAGACAGAGATATGTATACTTATCCAGTTCTAGAAAATAATAATTTTGTAAGAAAACTATTCGCCCAAACAAGCGGTAATCTGGTAAGGGCAGAAATATTTGAAAGTGTAAGATTCAGAGATGATTTTTTTATAGATCAGGTAGACCATGAATTTGATATGGTTGTGAGGAGTAAAGGATTTTTGATTATAGAATATGATAAAAAAACGCTGGATCATTCCTTAGGAAAAAAGGAAAAAGTAGGAAATAAGGAGATAGACTATTATAATGAGCGAAGACTTTATTATTACACTAGAAATTCCACATATTTAATTACGCATTACAAAGGTTTTCCTTTAGGAATGTATGTATTGGGAATTTTAAGCATGTATAGTAGATTCTTAAGAGTTAATAGAACAAGAGGATTGCTTGTGGGTTTGTATGTTTTCCTAATTTCATTTAAGGATGGAGTTATAGGAAATTTAGGGGAAAATAAACATATTTCTGAAATGAAGCTCATAAGATAGCTAATACAGATAGAGGTGGAAGATGCCTGTCTTTTTCTGAAAGTATTGGATCTTTAATAGGCCAGTCTATCATGATATCCTTGTCATTCCAGATTATTCCTGATTCATGCTCTTTTGAATAGTAGTTTGTAGTTTTATAGTATACGATAGTATTTTCTTCCAGTGTTGCAAATCCATGGGCAAAACCCTCAGGAATCCATAATGCCCGATTGTTGCTTTCTGATAATTCAATGCCTACCCACTTGCCGAATGTCTCAGAATCTTTACGGATATCTACAGCAACATCAAAGATGCATCCCTTTATAACACTGACAAGTTTTCCTTGTTCAAATGGTTTTTTCTGGAAATGCAAACCTCTTATTACATTTTTCTTTGATACTGAGAAATTATCCTGTACAAAAGTTTTTGTTATCCCTGCATCTGCGAACTCTAATGCATTATATCGCTCCATAAAATAACCGCGTGAATCTTGAAACCTTCCGTATTCGATCAGAATGAGATCCTTTATCTCAGTGTCTTTGAACGAAAACATGTTTTATCACTTATTCTTTTCTGCAAGATCTTTTGCTAGAGTTCCTGCACGATAGAGCGATTCGAAAGTGCCTGCGTCTGTCCACTCTCCTTTTATTATATGGCTTTTGAGCCTGCCCTCCTTCAGATAAAGATTGTTTACATCTGTCAGTTCAAACTCGCCACGCTTTGAAGGCTTGAGTTCGGATATCTTATCGAAGATAGTATTGTCATACATATACAATCCAGTAACTGCATATCTTGATTTGGGTTTATTTGGTTTTTCTTCTATTTTTATAACGTTGTTGTTCTTGTCAAATTCTGGAACTCCGAACCTTTCAGGATCTTTTACTTCTTTTAGGAATATCATGGCGCCGTCAGGATTTTTTGAGAACTCGGATGTTCTTTTCTTTAGCTCTTCAGTTTCAGTTTTATCTAGCATGAATATGTTGTCGCCAAGAATCACGAGTATGGGGTCTTTTCCTATAGTGTTTTTAACAGTCCCTAAAGCGTGTGCAATTCCTAATGCTTCTTCCTGTACCTTATATGTAAATTCTATCCCGAAGTCTTTGCCATCTCCAAGAAGATCAGCGAAATCGCCTGAAAATTCCTTTCCTGTTACAAGTATTATATCGTGGATTCCCATGGATTTTAAAGTATCTATTGAGTAAAAGACCATTGGTTTGTTGTAAACAGGTAGAAGATGCTTGTTTGTTACATCAGTAAGTGGCTTGAGTCTTGTGCCATTGCCTCCTGCCAATATTATGCCTTTCATTTCATCGTCCAATATAATACTTTGTTAGTAGCATGTATAATAAATATGTTGTAGAGAATAATTCCAGTATGAAAAAAATTCTTGTCATAGGCAGTTCTGGACTTTTGGGTAGCAGGATTATTGAAGTAGGAAGAGACAGTTATGAGATGTTTGGAACGTATTCTAAGCATAAAACAGATGCCGAGAATGATTATCATCTTGATTCCTTGAATAGAAAACAAACATTTGCTGTTGTGAAAGAAGTAAATCCGGATTTTGTAATTGATACTCATGCTATTACAAATCTTGACTATTGTGAGACACACCCTGAAGAAGCATGGAATGTGAATTTTGAAGGTGCAAAAAATATTGCAGAGGCTTCAGAGAATACAGGTGCCAAATACGTGTTTTTGTCTACAGATAATGTTTTTGATGGAACAAAAGAAACATATTTTGAAACAGATAAGGCACACCCGCTGAACCAGTACGGAAAGACAAAGGTAGCTGCAGAGGAAATGCTTGAAGCTTCAAGCATTGATTTTCTTGTGATAAAGACTGCTGTGTTATATGGCATTGGAGGCATTGGAAAGCCGAGCTTTGCAACATGGCTTATATCAAAGCTGGAGAACGGTGAAAAAGTAAAGGCAGTAACTGACCAGAAGAACAATCCAACATTTGTTGACAGCCTTGCGGCATCTATATTGAAGTTATGCGAAAAGAATGCGAGAGGTATATTTCACGTTTCTGGAAAAGATTGTATTAGCAGATATGAATTTTCCTTACAGATTGCCGAAGCGTTTGGATTTGGCAAAGAGATGGTAATTCCAGTAAGCAGTTCGGAACTGAATCAGGTAGCGAAGAGGCCGAAGGCAGTTAATTTAGGAATTGGGAAGGTGGAAAAAGCTACCGGAATGAATGTTTTAAGTATAAAGGAAGGAATTAGTATGTTCAGAAAGCAGATTGTGATATGATGAAGATTTTAGTAACAGGAGGGGCTGGCTTCATAGGAAGCAACTTCTTGCATTATTGGTTCGGAAGGCATCCTAAAGATGAGATTATAAATTTTGACTTTATGACGTATGCTGCGGATCCTAGGAATCTTGTAGGTCTGGAGAAATATAATTATTCGTTTATAAAAGGGGACATAGCAGACAGGGAGCTTGTCGGAAAGGCGATCAAGGATGTTGATGCTGTAGTCAATTTTGCAGCTGAGAGCCATGTTGACAATTCAATAAATGATTCTTCAAGGTTTGTTCATTCGAATATAGTCGGTGTGCATTCGGTCCTTGAAGCGGTGAGAAGACACGGGAAGCGCTTCCACCAGGTTTCTACTGACGAGGTATACGGCTCTCTGCCTTTAGAGTCTTCACTTAGATTTACAGAGGAATCAGGTTATAGGCCCATGAACCCTTATGCAGCCACAAAGGCGTCGGCTGACCATCTGGTTAGATCTTACTTCAATACTTATGGTATTGATGTAACTATATCTAACTGTGGAAATAATTACGGTCCAAGGCAGCATCTGGAAAAACTGATACCTAAGACAATTTCTAATGCAATGAAAGAGCAGAAGATACCATTATATGGAAATGGAATGCAGGTAAGGGACTGGATATATGTTGATGACCATTGTTCTGCGATTGAGACAATACTCAGGAAGGGTGTTGTTGGTGAAACCTATTTGATAGGGGCTGATGGAGAGATGCCTAATATAAAGATAGTTAAATTGATACTTAGGGAATTGGGTAAACCGGAAAACCTTATAGAATACATTAAAGACAGGCCGGGACATGATGTGAGATATGCATTAGATGCATCCAAAATAAGGAAAGAGCTTGGCTGGAGTAGTAAGTACAGCATCTCAGAAGGTATAAAAGCCACTATAGATTGGTACAGGGAATTAAAATGAGCGAAGTTCCAACATGCAGAGTGTGCGGCAGTGACAGAATTATTAAAGTCTTGGACATGGGAGATATGCCTAATGCGAATGGCCTTCTTCTAAAAGAAGATTTAAAAGAGGTTAGGTCATATCCGCTAAGGTATTATTGGTGCAGCAAGTGTTCATTCTTTCAGCAAGTTGACCAGATACCTAAAGAAAAACTTTTTTCAGGTTTTTACACATACCAGACAGGAATTAATACACCTGTAGTAGAGCATTTCAAAAGGTTTGCTGAGAGAATGAAGGATGAACTTGGCAAAAGGGATTTTGCCTTAGTATGTGCATCTAACGATGGTACGGAGATAGCGGCGCTTAAGGAGTATGGTAAGTTTAGTAAAGTGATAGGGGTTGAGCCTGCCGGCAATCTTGCAGGTATAGCAAACGGAAATGGACTTGAGACAATAAATGAATTTTTTAGCTGGAATCTTGGAAGGAAGATAGCCACAAAATATGGAAATGCAGATCTTGTGATTGCAAATAATGTTTTTGCACATGTACCAGACCCGGTAGATTTTCTTATGGGCATGAAAGAAGTTGCAGGGCGTGAAGGAAGAATATCAATAGAGGTACATTGGCTCCTTCCTTTCCTGAAAGAAGCACAGATAGAAACATTATATGGAGAACACTATTACGTATGGAGCATAAATTCTATGCGAAAGATTGCAGAAAGATGTGGATTGGTACTTTCTGATGTGGAGGTTATTGAAAAACAGCATGGAGGATCTATAAGGGCAACATTTCTTGCCGGCGGTACAGAAGGAGATTCAGTCAGTAGGTTAATCGATAAGGAAGTAGAAGAAGGTATTTTAGATAGGAATAGAATGGAAAAGCTTCAAGAAGATGCTGATAGGAGAAGGAAAAATTTCATAGAGATGGTAGGAAAGCTGAAAAGCGAAGGCAAACGTATAGCTATTTGGACTGTTCCTGCAAAGATAGCTACATTGCTTAATTTTTCTGGAATTACAGTCAGAGAGATAGAATGTGCATATGATGCAACTCCTGGAAAGATAGGCAAGTATATACCAAAGGCGGAGATACCGATAAAGGATGAGGCTGAGATAGGTATTGATATGCCAGATTATCTTATCGTAGGAGCCTGGAATTATATAGAATTCGGGAGAGAGAAACTCAGATGGTATCTCAAGAGAGGAGGTGCTCTTGTAAACCCACTTACATCTGAGATTATAAGGTCTTGAGAGACTTAGCATACTCAGTCAGCAATGTATGCTATTCTGCTTCCTTGATTATCGAAATCAAATTCTTCCGCATTTAGTTTTAAGGAATCTGTTATATGCTTGTGTTTTTCTTTTTCTGCATAGAATAAAAGAAAGCCGGAGCTCCCTGCTCCTATAAGTTTGCCTCCCTGAGCTCCTTCCTTCAATGCAGAATCATATAATGAATCTATCTCAGGGTTGGTTATGCCTTGTGCCAATTGCCTTTTTAGGATCCAATTTTCGTGTAGAAGGCGGCCGGTATTATCTATGGCATCTTTAGAAAAAGAATTGTAAAGCTCTGAAGTAATATCCTTCATTTTGAGATAGGTTTCTACTTTGTTTGGAACCTCTTTTGCTTGAAGCTGATGTATCCCTGTTGATTTCCTCTGACTTCCCGTATAAAGCATTAGGAGGTTCTCCTTTAATCTCTTTCTCGAAGTCTCGGAAAGGGTTATTGGCTTTAATAGTACTGATTCGTCTTTTTTGAATTCCATATACTGGATTCCGCCGAATGCGGCCATGTATTGATCCTGTTTGCCTCCCGGCTCCTTTAGTATCTCCCGCTCTATTTTTACGGCTTCCTCTGCAAGCTGCTTTGGAGTTGTTTCTTCGCCTTTCCATGCGTGCAAGGCGTTGAGGAGTCCTACAAGAAATGCGCTGCTTGAACCTAATCCTGTGCCTCCGCTTGGTATGTCCGATATGCTTACTATCTCTATTCCCTTATCTATATCAAGCATGCGAAGAGCTTCCCTTACTGTAGGATGTTTTATCTCTTCGGCATGGTTTGCTCGTTCTATGACTGAATAATTTACTTTTATGTCTCCTGCAAATTTTTTGTTTACGAGTACGTAGATATACTTGTTTATTGCTGCTGAAATGACTGCGCCTGGGCCATGCTTTTTATAAAAAGATGGAATATCGGTTCCGCCACCTGTAAATGTGATGCGTAGAGGCGTTTTTGTCAATACTGCCTTGTTTTTTTGCATGTGAATTGCCTTAGATTTTTTTGTTTTTATATGGAAAGAGTAAAAGAATATTTCATTTGCTGTTTATTATGCGGATGCCTTCCTTGAGAGAGACCTTTGCCTTGAATCCCAGCTTCTTCTCTGCCTTTGTTATGTCTGCCTTTGTCTCCATGACATAATTGCTTACAGGCATCTTGACGTATTTGGGCTTTATGTCACTGCCGAGCTCTGCATTGAGTATCTCCACCAGCTCGTTGAGCGAGTAATTGACACCTGTTCCGACATTGAATACCTCGAAGCCCTTTACTGTTGAGGCTTTCTTCATAGCCTGCACGACATCGCCGGCATAGACAAAATCCCTTCTCTGCTCTCCGTCCCCGTATATCTCCGGATTCCTGCCTTTCTTCATCTCCCAAAGGAACTG
>JAKBPE010000021.1 GCA_021829835.1 bacterium | reverse complement strand
TGTTCTGCGACCTTGAACCCGGTAATGGTTCCGAAACCCGATCCGATGGCAACATGTGAGGACGGACAAAGACAGAAGCAAAGTGCAAGAGGAACCTCCTATCCTTCAGATAGGAGAGGATGTCAGAAATGCATGGGCATTGTAAGCTTCCAATTTTCATCTGGGAGCGGATGTCACTCAGAATCATCAGGGAAGAACCGAATCCAATAAAAAATCAGATGCCGCGCCAAGGCCTAACTGGGAATCTTCATGGAAATCGAAATAAACTTCACCAAATCCGCACAGCAAAATGCTGAAGATTATTTTGAGCAGAGCAAGAAATCCAAGCGCAAGGCAGCTGGAGCGGAAAAAGCAGTTTTAGACCTTGAAACAGCCCTTGGAAAGATAGGCTACAATACAACACAGAAAAAACAATTCCGTGAGATAGAGAAAAAGGAATGGTATGAAAAATTCAACTGGTTCTTCACAAGCGACAAGGATCTTGCCATAGGCGGCAGAAGTGCAGACCAGAACGAAGAAATATATTCGAAATACCTGGAAAAGAATGATCTATTCTTCCACTCTGATATATTCGGAGCTTCAGCTGTTGTGCTTAAGAACGGAACTTCGGCAACCTCAAAATCAAGGGAGGAGACGGCGCAGTTCGCAGGCTGTTTCTCAAGCGCCTGGGAGAATCTGCAGACAACCGTGGACGTGTATTCACTGAGAAAGGAGCAGGTTTCAAAGTCAAAAAACGAAGGTTCCATAAGCAAGGGCAGCTTCACCCTCAGCGGCGAACGCGAATGGTACAAGAACATGCCTCTGGAGATGGGAGCATTTTTAAATGAAGAAATAAACAAGGTAGAGATTGCGCCTATGAAGACTATCTCTGAAATAAAACCTAAGAAAGCAATCCTAATAAAAATCGGAAAGACAAAAAAATCAGATGCAGCCAAATATATAAGCAGGGAATTAGGATACCCTAATATAGACTACATAATGCAGCATCTGCCTACAGGCCCATTTTCCATATCCGAATACAATTCATGAATCCGCCTCCGCACGATTCGTCAGAGATCTTCAAGCACTAAAATCATGGCTTGTATCTTTGAATAGTTTTTATTGCATATTATTTTTTAATGGTTTTTATTAAATACTCTTCATGCAAACGAAATACATTGTTGTTCTGGGCTCAATGATGAGCGGCCTGGGCAAGGGTGTCGTGACCTCATCCCTCCTTAAGATGCTCGATTTCTACGACTACAAAGCACTTCCAATCAAATTCGACGGATATCTAAATTACGATTGCGGAACTATGAATCCATACAGGCACGGTGAAGTCTTTGTTCTTGACGACAAAAGCGAAGTCGACATGGACTTCGGAATCTACGAGCGCTTTAGCAATCTAAATCTTACCGGTGATCTCTCCATAACTGGAGGGAAACTCTTCGGATCTGTAATATCAAAGGAACGCAGGGGCGAATACCTTGGCGAGGATGTACAGATAATTCCACATCTCACAAATGAGGCGATCTCCATGATAGAGAAGGTCGAGAAGAAGAGAAAGCCTGATGTGATAATAATAGAAGTAGGCGGCACAGTAGGCGATATAGAGAACAGCTATTTCATAGAGGCAGTAAGGCAGCTTGCGTTGAAGCATCCGACATTATTCATAAACCTGACGTATGCACCGTCACTTGAAGTTGTAGGAGAGCAAAAGACAAAGCCGGCACAAGTTGGATACAGGTTACTCCTCCAGGCAGGGATAAGGCCTGATTTTGTGATATGCAGGAGCAGAGACCCTCTTAACGGCAAGGCACGATCAAAGTTGGCAATGTTTGCAAACATAAGCGAAGACAAAGTAATAGATGACTCCGATGCAGACACCATTTATGAATTGCCTCTGCATTTCATGCAGCAGAATTTCGACAAGAAATTATTGAAGGCTCTTGGTTTTTCCAAACGGTTGAACCGCAGGAAATACAATTCATGGAAGAGCAGTGTAAGCAGGATAAAGAATCCTAAGAATTCAGTAGAGATAGGCGTGCTGGGCAAATATACTGATCTAAAGGATTCATATGCAAGTGTAAAAGAGGCATTGGTCCACGCAGGAGCATCACTCGATACGGGAGTAAAGATACGCTGGATAGAATCCTCAGATCTAGAGCGCGAGGGCTCAAAGAATCAATTTGAGGGACTGAATGGAATACTTGTTCCAGGAGGTTTCGGAAACCGTGGCATTGAAGGCATGATAAGAGGAATAGAGCAGGCAAGAAAAAATCACATTCCTTATCTGGGGCTCTGTCTTGGAATGCAGCTCATGGCAGTGGAGTATGCCAGAAATGTGGCGAATCTTAAAGGGGCAAACTCCACAGAGTTTGATCCGAAGACAAAATACGACATAATTCATCTGCTTCCTTCACAGAAAGGAGTCGAGAGCAAGGGAGGCACAATGAGGCTAGGACTCTGGAAGTGCAGGCTCTCAAATTCTTCAAGATCCAGAACTCTATACGGCTCAAGCATAGCAGGCGAGAGGCATAGGCACAGGTATGAATTCAACAACAAATACCGAAAAAACCTTGAAGCCAAAGGGCTCCTAATTGCCGGCACAACCCTGGACGGAAAGCTTGTAGAGTTCATAGAGTGGAAGGATTCCTTCGGCATAGCAACACAGTCACACCCTGAGCTGCGGTCAAGGCTTGAATCTCCTGCACCTTTATTCAAAGGTTTCATTGATGCCGCACTTTCAGATAAACGCTCTCAGAGGAAGACTTCCGCATAGCCTATTATCGCATTCAGGATTCTTCCTACAAGCGGGACGCCGTTGCCTATTCTCCTGAGAAGTTTCATCTCTTCCTCAGCTACTGCGCCTATCTTTACAAGTATCGGCGGATACGCAACTAATATTACCAGTATTCCCGCAGCAAGCATTATCTCAGGATTTCCTATCAGGAAGAGAAGCGCAAGAAAAACTCCCAGTATTATATTGGCAAGAAGTATCCTGAGGTCTTTGCCAAGATTTATCCTTATTCCCTTATTCTTAAGGTAGCGCATGAAAAGTATATCTGTAGCCAAGCCTCCTACATAGAGCATTGCGGCAATCAATCCCACCACATGGAATATTGGCACAAGTATCAGAAGCGCAAGGAATTCTATGATCCCTACATAGAGCGAGTATTTGAAGACAACCTTTGTCTCGCGTGTGCTTATCACCAGCTGTGTAGCAAAGCTCCCCAATATTCCTATAAGCATTCCTATCCCTACGAGTTGCATGTAGAATGTGGAACCATTATAATACGAAGAAAATAATGTATTCATAAGCGCGTGAGCAAAAACTGTCACATAAAGAACCATGGGTGTCGTAAAGAGAAGGCCGAAATATACCGAGTAATAAAAGAACCGGTCTACCTTCCCTGATATGCCTCTGCTGTTTATGGCCTCAGCAAACATGGGTATGAGAACAGTTGCCATGGTGCCCGCAACGACATCTATAAGGGTGCCTATTCTGGATGCCACTCCATAATATCCTACAAATGAGGGCAAGACAAAAACTCCTAGAAATATAACTGAAAAATTAGTCACTATAGTGCCTATTATGTTTGAGTATGTCAGAGGCATTGAAAATTTCAGCATTTCACCTATCCTCTTTCTCATGCCTTTTATCTCAAACGATATGCCGTAAGGTTTGGAAGACGCAAATATCTGGAAGAGAGAAGCAACAAAAAGCGCGAGTATATATCCTGCAACGGCTCCCTCTATCTTTCCCTGCAGGGTTCCTGCAAGATATACAAAAAGTATGCTGAATACTGCCTGCACGACCGAATATATTATCATCCCGATTCCGCTGCTCTTTCCATCATGGAATCCTACAAGGATAAGATTGAAGGAGTTGTAAATGAAACTGAATGCTATTGTAGCCATGGCTATTATTATTATGGGATAAAGTGCGGCAGAGTGAAGCACATACTGTGCTATAGGGACACTAAGCGCCATGCCGATTAATGAGAGCACCACTCCCGGAAGCACTATTGCAACTGCAGCGTCTCCAAGGGTGTTCTTTATCTGATGGGCTTTTTTCTTAGCTATAAGGAAAGGTATCCTCTCATTAAGGTATGTGCCAATATTCAGGCTTCCGACAGCGCTTGCAAATCCCGCAGTGCTCAGAGCAAGCGTATATATTCCGTATCCTTTAGGGAGGAGAAGTCTGGCGACAACTACAAACATGAATACCTGGATAAGCATTGATATTATCTTTCCAGACACAAGAAAAGATGCCGACTTTGCTGTCTTCCTGGCAAGTTCTGCCGTATTTTTATCATTATCTAAATTATTAATAGCCGTACTCGTCACCTACGCGTGGTCGCGCTGCAGATCCCACTTCACACAATGCAATTAAATGCTCATATCCCAGAACCGCCATCAGAATGCCTCCCTCAAATTAATCAGGAATACTAAATATTTAGACAATATCTCTCCAGGTTTTTTTATCATGGGTACTCTCTTGTATATCCTTTCAGCCATGTCAAGATCACTGCGATGAACAAGACCAAATACTACTGCAAGAGCAGGATATGCTACAAAAAGTATCACTACACCAGCAAACATCGATTCGGCTGCGCTCTTCAGGAGAAGCGATCCCGATAGGGGAAGCAAGAGCACTATATTGCATAAAAATACCATTCCTACCCTTCTGGAATCTATTCTGAAGTCTATAAGGCTCCTTGCCATTCTGACAAAGAGTATGCTTTCAACTGCGGGACCTACAAAGAATAGTCCAACTATCGCGCCTATGGCTCCAAATCTCGGAGTAAGAAGCAAGACAACAGTAAGCTGAACTATGTTAGAGAAGAGAAGCACCTTGACCAGAGGCATTGTGACTCCCCTGGATATCAGAAGGTTTGAGATGTAATATTGAAAGGCTTCTATCATGCTGCCCAATGCTATTAGTGTGAGATACTCCCCAGCCTGCGAATATCCTGAAGAGAGGAAGAGCTCGACTCCTGGCTTTGCAAGGACCGCAACAAACGCTATGAAAGGAAGCGTCACCATAAGCGAATAAAAGAATATTCTGTTGTAGGTGGCGTTTATCTCATCCTTTCTTCTGGAAGCCATCGCCTTTGAAAAAAGCGGAAGGAGCGCAGTGCTCATTGTACTGTAAAAGACAGCTATGAAATTAAGCCCTTTCAGAGAAGCTCCATAATTTCCAAGGACAGCCTTCAAAACAAAGAGGCTCATATACAGAGTTGCAAAATTTGCCATGGTTATATTGAAAATATTGGTAAGGCTCATAGGCACAACATATCTAAGTGCTTCAACCATTCTCTTCTTGGTAGGAAGGCGCGCCTTGAACTTCCTTTCATTTCCTACCAGCTTTACGAGGAATGCAAATGCAAGCAATGCTCCTGCAGCATATCCTATCAACATGCCTCCTATCGCACCATTGACTCCGTAGCCCGCAAGGAGAAGTGATATGGCGGCTATCATCTGCACTATGTCTACTACCACATTTGCAATAGAGGCAAGCTTGCCTTTTGTAAATCCAACCAGTGCGTGCACGGCAGTGCTCTCTGATGTCGAGAAGAAGATTATGCATGAGACAAGCATCAATGTCAAAGGTGAGATGCCAAGTTTTGCAAAGAGCACATTCGCAACATAAGGGCTGATCGCTATGCCTAAAACTGTAAGCACTGCGCCTACAGGCATTATTATTGAAAAGCCTGTGATCAATGTGTCCAATACCTTCTGTCTTTTCTTTTCATTAAGATATTTCGAGATATTCCTTCCGAAATACGTGCCTATTCCGAAATTTCCAGCAAAGTCTACAAGCATCATGAATCCGAATGCGAATGTATAGACTCCATATCCGCTTGGGCCGAGAAGCCTAGCTACTGTTATGAACGTCACTATTGTTATTATAACTCCGGCAAACTGCCCAGCATAAAGGGATGACAGCAGCCTAGCTGAAGCCATGCCCAGTGACTCCTCTTCCGCCTTCATTGATTCAGCCAAGTATACGTTCCAACTCAAGATTTATAATGCTTAGAGTAGAATAGGATACGTAATTCAATGCAGTTCGACTTCGAGTCTTTGAAAAAATACAGGATACACCTTATCGTATTCATCATATATCTTGCAATATCGCTTGTAATGTTCTGGAATATCACTACGAGTTTCTCAACAAGGGTTCCAAACGGAGGCGGCGACGTATACCAAAGCATGTGGGGCCTCTGGTGGGTTCCTTACTCTGTATTCACGCTGCACCAGTCCCCTTATTATACAAATTACCTATTCTATCCTATCGGCGCAAATCTTGTTTCAGAAACCATGAGCCCACTGGCAGGCATACTTACGGCACCAATACAGGCATTCGCAGGCATCGCTTCTACATACAACTTCCTATTCTTCCTGAGTTTTGCTCTCGGAGGCTTATTCATGTTCCTGCTCTCAAGGTATCTGGTAAAGAATGACTACGCTGCATTCATAGCCGGGCTCATATTCGCATTCAGCCCTATGCATATAGCACAATCCTATTCACATCTGCAGTGGACCACAATGGAGTTCATGCCTTTATTTGTACTATTCTTCCTTATGATGCTGCGTGAAAAGAAGGTCCTGTATTCGATATGCGCAGCAGTGTCGTTCGTCTTGTTGACATTTGCAGGCGACATAGAGCAGGGTATAATGATGGTCGCATTCGCAATAGTCTCAATACTCATATTCCTTGTCATAGAAAAGAAAGATATCCTAAACAAACGATTCATCACAAATCTCTCCATCTTTGCCGCAGCAGTGCTTCTGCTAGGATCTCCATTCTTCGTGCCAATACTGCTGGGGGCAGGCTCCTCTCTAAGCTCAGCAAGCCAGCTCTCCAACATTGCACACAACATGCTTTACAGCGACAATCTCGCCTCATTCTTCCTGCCGAGCTACTACAATGGTATATTCCACAATCTATCATTGGGATATCTCAATTCAGTATACGGGACCAGTTATCAGGGAGTATCATACAGCCCAGATATAACCGAGAAGGTCTCATATATAGGGTACAGCGTCCTCTTTCTCATAGCATTTGCATTATACCATGAGCACAGGAAGAACCGCCTGCGCGATATCTCCTACTGGATAGCAATAGGCGTAGTCTTCTTCCTTCTAGCGATAGGCCCTAACATACAGATAGGGAGCCTCTCAACGGGCATACCCACCCTATACTCCGTATATAGAATAATTCCGGGATTCAAGTTTGTAAGAGAACCAGGCAGGTTCGATGCAGTGATAACAATAGCATTGGCAGTTCTCGCAGCTATAGGTTTTGACCACCTCTCAAAATCAAAATATAATCTGGGCAGCAGTCTGGCACTCGCGGCAGTCTTCACAATACTTATCTTAATAGAATACAACGGAATGCCATTATCTGCATCATTTGCGAAATCCTTGACTACATCTGCAGCAATTCCATCACAATACAGCCAGATAAGCAGCATAGTGGGAAATTTCTCCGTATTGGAGCTCCCAGCACTTCCAAACCTTACCACAGGCTCTTTCCTATATCCTGGAATCTCGATGTATTACCAGACAGCATTCAAGAAGCCTATAGTGGGCGGTTATACGACTAGAACCAATTCCACGCAGGAACAGCTGGTGCAAAACATACCTCTGGCTGTCTCCGCGTCATATCTGGAGAACGGTGAAGGCTTCATATATCCATACCCTATAACCGAGGACTATTCAAATCTGACTCTCTTCTGGCTTGCCTCATACAGAGTAGGTGCAGTCTCAGTGATAAACAATGCATACACTCCGGCAGAGCTTTCAGACCTCCAGAGCTATCTATACACCCTATTCGGCAATCCTGTTTATGTAAATGCCAACGTAACCATATACTCTACATCTGGGATAGAAAATCTTGTCGGAGGAAGATCTATGGTGTCATATATAACAGGATCATGGGTTCCAGGATATGCCTTCTGTGATTACTCATTCCCATGCAATTCTAACTTTAGCGCATCATGGTGGGGCGGCAATGTAAGAGCAGTATCTCTCTATCTTCCAAACGAGTCAAGTCTAAATGTAAGCTTCAAAGCATATTCTTATTACAGCACACGCAAGCTTTACCTATTCATAGACTCAAATACCACTCCTTACTCGACAATGAATCTATCGACAAAGGTCTCACAGGAGAGCCTAAATATAACCCTTCCAAGAGGCTTCAGCCAGATAGTCCTCTACTCTCCAAATTCTACATTCGTATCCAACGAGGACCCATACCTGAATTTCGGGGTAAGCAACCTTTCAATCGCTTCGAGGTAAATGCAGTAAGAATCATTTCCAATATTATGTTAAATTATTGGAAATTAACCAAATTATCTGAAATTATATATATAATATCCAAAAATTGGACATAACCTTTATATGCCTTTTCCTTCCTAATACTTTTGGGGAAAAGAAAAGTGTAAGCCTTAATGGCTTAAGAATTTGGGTGGGAAAAATGGTAACCGAGAATCTTGTAGAAGGTGAAACCTACGAGATGCGACTGAGTGCAAGGAGTCCTAAAGGCGAGGGCATAGGAAGAATAAACGACGTTGTCGTTTTTGTAAAGAATGCCAAGGCACGCATAGGGAAAATCCACAAGGTAAAAATAACAAAACTTCATAGGACATTTGCCTATGGTGAATTGGTGGGTTTCACTGATAATAGCAAGTATTTTATAGGTAATGGTAGCTTAATAGTATAAGTTTCTATTAACAATATATTTGTTGTTTGTTTATTTTTCTTTTATAATTTTTTAACGAAATCTGAACTTATATAATATAATACTTTAATAATTACAACATACAACATCAAATGGGATATCTCTGCTTGATGGCTTGCAGGTCCGGCTGCCTTCCTGCCTGATGCTCTGATAAATTGTGTTTAACTAGGGATTGATTTTATGGAATACAAAAATATTGCTGAGAATATAAGGCATGGAACAACTACCATCGGAATAGTCTGTTCAGATGGAGTAGTAATGGGTGCAGACGTAAGGGCAACATACGGTACATATATCTCAAGCGGAGAAGCCATAAAGATTCACAGAATAGACGAGAACCTGGCTATGACCATAGCCGGAGGAGTAGGAGATGCGGAATACCTTGTCAAATTGATAAAGATGCAGAACGATCTTTATAGGATGACAGAGTCAAAACCCATGACTCCAAGATCTGCTACGGCAATTCTCTCACTGGTTCTTCAGGAAAATAAGATGTATCCATACATGGTCGAGCTCATACTGGGAGGAATGAATAAGGACATCCCTGAAATATACGATATAGATCCTGTGGGCGGATATATAAAAGAGTCAAGATACTCTGCAACCGGAAGCGGATCAATAGCCGCCTCAGGATATCTTGAAAGCATATATGATTCTGAACTTACAACACAGGAAGCTGTAAAGCATGTAGCAAAGGCATTGAAGATAGCGATGAAAAAGGATTCGGCAACAGGAGACGGGATGAAGATAGTAACCATAACAAAAAAAGGCTACAAAGAGCACCAGAAGGAAGAGATAGAGAAACTCCTGCTCAAGTAAAGCAAAGCAAGTCTACAGCTGATACAAGTAAGGACAAAAGGCAAGGGAATGCCTATACATTTACATATGAATATTATACGGTCTAATTTTGGCCGGACAACGTGGTTTTTTGACTAATATGGAAATAAAGGAGAATAAGGAGCTCCTTGAGAAGGTAAAAGGTCTGCTCCCGGAGAGTGCAGGCGTAACAGAAGTTGAATTCGAAGGGCCCGACATAGCTGTATATGTAAAAAATGTCGCAGCGGTATACAATGATGAGAATATAATAAAAAATATCTCATCAACAATAAAGAAGAGAATAATTGTAAGGGCTACACAATCAAGCCTGATGAATGAGGAAGAGGCACTTAAGAAAATACTGGGGATAATACCAAAAGATGCAGGAGTAAACGAAGAGCGCATGCGCTTCGACAAGGAATTTTCACAGGTATATATAGAGGCAATGAAGCCCGGCCTTGTCATAGGCAAGGGAGGCACAACACTAATACAGATAATAAACGAGACAGGATGGATGCCAAAGGTGTTGAGGACACCTACAATAAACAGCGATGTCATAAACGGAGTAAGAAACCTGATATTCCGAGAAGCGGAGTTTCGCAAGAAGTTCCTCCACACAACAGGAATAAAAATAAACAGGGTAGTGCTCAAAAGCGAGTGGCTTAAGGCAACAGCGCTAGGCGGATTCAGAGAGGTAGGCAGGAGCTGTCTTCTTCTGGAGACTAACCATTCAAAAATACTGATAGATTGTGGAATAAGCCCTGAGCCAGGCATAAAGGGCTTAGAGGCCAATGTAGGTTCAGGAGATCAGAACAAGGCCTTCCCATATCTTGACAGCGCCAACATAACAATAAATGACATAGATGCGGTTATACTCACACATGCGCATATGGACCACATGGGCTTTATCCCATATCTATTCAAGTTTGGATATCGCGGTCCTGTATACTGTACTCCTCCTTCAAGAGATTTTGCAGCCCTTCTTCTTTATGATTACGTAAAGCTTGTCCAGAAATCCGGAGGCGCGCCTCTGTACGGGGAGAAGGACATAAAGACAATGCTTATGCATATGATAACCAGGGATTACGGCGAGGTTACAAATGTTACCGAAGAGATAAAGCTTACATATCACAACGCCGGACACATATTGGGAAGCGGCATAATACATCTTCACATAGGTGAAGGCCTCTATAATATTGTCCACACCGGTGATATGAAATACGGATATACTCGTCTTCTAGACCAGGCGGATACCCGATATCCGAGGATAGATGCCTTATTCATGGAGAGCACCTACGGTGGCCCGAGGGACATAACAAAAGACAGGGGCCAGATGGAACTCGCATTAATGGACGCCATAAAATCAACAGTAACCAACGGAGGAAAGGTCCTAATACCACTATTTGCAGTAGGTAGAAGTCAGGAATTATCCCTGGTTCTTGAAAACTACATAACCAACAATCCAAACTACAAACTTGATGTGCCTATATTCTTAGACGGCATGATTCTGGAGGCAAGCGCAATACATACGGCATATCCGGAGTATCTGAAGATGAGCCTCAGAAAGAGAATTCTCAGCAACAACTCCCCATTTGAGAGTGAGATATTCGAGATTGCAAAAGGCGAGAGGCGCGAGATCCTCGAAAGGGGTCCGGCGGTAGTCCTTGCAAGCGGGGGCATGCTTAACGGCGGCGCAAGCCTTGAATACTTCAAGGCTATGGCTGAAGATCCAAAGAACCTCATCCTCTTTGTAGGCTTCAACGCTGCAAGTTCTCTGGGCCGCAGGGTACAGAACGGCCTTCCCGAAGTTGCGCTTCCAAACGAAGAGGGCAAGCTTGAGCCTATAAAGATAAACATGCAGGTAAGGACAATGGAGGGCTTTTCAGGCCACAGCGACAGGAGCCAGCTCATGAGATTTGTCGAGAAGCTCAAGCCTATGCCAAAGAAGATCTTTACTATGCACGGCGAAGAAAGCAAATGCGATGATCTTGCAAGGTCACTAAATCAGAGATTCAAGATTGAGACAAGGTCACCGATGAACCTCGATTCAATGAGATTCAGGTAAGTAAGCTAGCCTCAGCATTCTCTGAATTCCTGCATAATGCCAAGTTTTGGCAGAAGTATGCTCCTGCTGTTAAGCCTGCCAAAAGTTCTTTAAACAGTTCATACTTAAGATTAATGGTGTTAGCATGGTAGAAATAGGAAAAAGAATACCTTCAGTAAAGCTTGTGGATACTGAGCTGAAGCAGATAGACCTTAGGAAAGCCACAAAAGGAAAAGCAGCGATAATTGCCTTCTTCCCTGGCGCATTTACCGGAGTCTGCACTACTGAAATGTGCAAATTCAGGGATAGCATGTCTGAGTTCAACAGCCTCAACGGAGATGTCTATGGCATAAGCGTCGACGGTCCCTTTCCCAACAAGGAATTCAAGGAGAAGAACCGCCTTAACTTTACCATACTAAGCGACTACAGGCGCAAGGCCTCAAAGAAATTCGACGTTATTCTGGAGAATTTTGCAAACATGGAAGGCTACACTGCCTCAAAACGGGCAGTCTTCGTGACAGACTCAAAAGGCATAATAAGATACAAATGGGTATCCGATGATCCAACAGTAGAACCTAATTACTCCGAGATAAAGCAGGCTCTCTCCGATATCTCCAAATAATGAATTGATTAATTTTTTGTTTTTTATTTCTTTTTTATTTCTTTTATTTTTTATTATTTTTATTGTCTTCCAGAGCAGTTACCTGCTGCTTCTTCAATCTCCTCAAAGAAATCTCTCCTGAGAAAAGAGTAATAAATAGCTTATCCTAAAAGCTTACGGATAAAAATTCCGAAGCGTTGAATTCATGGAAGGGAAGATAACCGCAGAATGGGAGAAGCTCAGGAAGGTTGTAGTGCACAGGCCGGGGATAGAGCTCTTCTTCGGCCTTCTAGATCCTACAGGCTCTCTATATGAGAGGGCATTCAGCCAGAATCTGGCATTAAAGGAGCATGAGCAGCTTGTAGACATACTCTCAAATGACCTCGGAGTAAAGGTGGAAATGCTATATGAAGGCATAGCAAAGCGCGCCAAATCCGGAAGAAAAAGAAAAATGCTGGAGAGCGCAGCCTTTTCATCCATCGATTTCATAGGTACTGATTCTGAAGTAAAAAAAGCAAGAAAGGAGTTTATACAGAACCTCTCCTCTTATGATGAAGATTATCTTATAAACATTATTCTTCTGATGCCCAGGCTGTTTCTTAAGAAATCCAGGGGAATAGGCTCAATCCATCTAAGCGTGACTGAACGCGACCCGCTCTCCAACCTTTATTTCATGAGAGACCAGCAACTGGTTGCGGATAAAGGACTCTTCATATCTAGAATGGCAAAACAACAGCGTAGAAATGAAACTAGGCTTACCTCAATGCTGTGGGAGATGATGGGGCTCCCAATATCCCATAAGGCCAAGCCTCCTGCTACAATAGAGGGAGGGGACTTTTTTCCAATGGGTGATTTTGCCCTGATCGGCTCAGGCGACCGCACAAACAAAAACGGCATCCTGCAATTCATGAAATACGGGATATCCTCTCCTGAAATAGGGATTGTAAGCCAGCCTGCAAATCCGTTGATTCCGAGCAGCTATAAGGATCCGATGCTTGACATGCATCTAGATACCTATTTCAATGTAGCAGGGAAGGAATTGGCAGTAGGATCTGAAACACTCCTTAAGCTTGCAGAAGTAGAGCTATATGAAAAAGCTGGTGGAAGATATGAAAAAAAGAAAGGAAAATCAAGCCTCTGGGATTACCTCAAGTCCAAAGGATTCGAGATAATAAACCTCTCGGTTCTTGAGCAGATGTCCTACGCTTCGAATTTTCTCTGCATAAACGATAAAAAGATACTAGCCGTAGAAAGCAGTGCAATAATAAAAAAGACAGCGTCAAGGATCTCAAAGCTTGCAGACCTTGAGCCTAAGCATTATGGTCCATTAAACATGCAGATACGCCGGGATTATGCCTCCCTTTCACAAAGAGGCACCACCTTCCCTAACAGGAAAAAGCTATCAGAATATGGGATAGATGGCATTTCTATCGACCTGAGCAACCTTACCGGAGGATATGGCGGCGCCCATTGCATGACAGCGGCAATATACCGGAACTGAAAGCAAAATACTCAAGATTCTTATAAATGCATAGCGGGAAAACTCCCATCCTTAAGACGGGAGATGAAAGCGAATGCGGAAACAAAATACGTATAACTCTTAATGGCGTAATAAATGTGGTTGTGCTGAAAACTGCGTATAAATATCGTGCATATCCTTCAAAGGAAGAGAAGGAAACGCTAAACAGGCAGATGTTCCTTTCAAAGGAACTCTACAATCTGCTTCTTGAGAAATCGAAGACATACTACAAAGA
>JAKBPE010000007.1 GCA_021829835.1 bacterium | reverse complement strand
CCGCCAGAATACAAATATATACTAAAAATACTAGGTGAATTGAATGGCAGATAAACCACACATGAATCTGATTTTCATAGGACATATAGACCACGGAAAGTCAACTACTGTAGGACGATTGTTATACGATACAAAGGCCGTAACAGAACAGGATATGAAAAAGATTAAGGAAGAAGTAACGAAGTACAACAGGGCAACATTCGAATTTGCATTCGTAATGGACCAACTCAAAGAAGAGAGGGAAAGAGGAATAACAATAGACATAATGCACAGAGACTTCCAGACCCCTAAATATTATTTCACTATAATTGATGCTCCAGGACACAGAGACTTCGTAAAGAACATGATAACAGGAGCAAGCCAGGCAGACGCCGCAGTCCTTGTAGTATCAACTCCAGACGGAGTTCAATCACAGACAAGAGAGCACGCATACCTTGCAAAAGTGCTAGGAATACAACAGGTAGTGGTAGGACTTAACAAGATAGACGCTGCAAATTATGACAAGGCAAAGTTCGAAGAGACAAAAGCAAAGGCAAGCGAACTTCTCAAATCAGTAGGATACGATGTTTCTAAAATAATATTCGTACCTTATTCTGGGCTTGAAGGCGTAAACGTATCAAGCAAGTCAGATAAACTGCCTTGGTATACCGGACCTACACTTTTGGAGGCAATAGATTCATTCCAGGTGCCAAAGAAGCCAACAGACAAACCATTAAGGCTTCCTATACAGGACGTATACAGCATAGCTGGATTCGGAACCGTTCCAGTAGGGAGAGTTGAAACAGGCATAATAAAGCCTGGAGACCAGATAGTAATCATGCCAAGCGGTGCAAAGACTGATGTAAAATCAATAGAGATGCATCATCAGCAGATGCCACAAGCAGGCCCAGGAGACAATATAGGCTTCAACATAAAGGGAGTTGACAAGAAAGACATCAAGAGAGGCGACGTAGTAGGTCCAGCAAGCAACCCTCCTACAGTAGCACAGGAGTTCACAGCTCAGATAGTAGTGATAAACCATCCGCAGGCAATAGCCGCAGGATACACTCCAGTATTCCACATACACACTGCGCAGATAGCAGCTACAATAACTGAGATAGTTGAAAAGAAGGACCCTAAAACAGGACAGACTCTTC
This sequence comes from bacterium, assembly GCA_021829835.1. Classification (GTDB taxonomy): domain Archaea; phylum Micrarchaeota; class Micrarchaeia; order Micrarchaeales; family CABMGC01; genus JAJZIZ01. Next base: position 57,711 of record JAKBPE010000007.1, on the reverse strand, counting down.
AGGTCAACCCAGAGTTCATAAAAAATGGTGATGTAGCAATAGTAAAGATAAAGCCTACAAGAGCCATAGTAATAGAGAAGTTCGGAGACTTCCCACAACTTGGAAGATTTGCAATAAGGGACATGGGCCAGACTGTAGCTGCAGGAGTAGTGCTTGATATAACAAAGAAGGCTTAGATTAAATGCCAGTCGCAAGGATAAAACTTATAAGCAGGAACAGGACAGCGGCAAGGGACATAGCAAAGCAAATAGCTGAGATAGCAAAATCCCTGGGAGTAAAATGCAACGGTCCCATACCGCTTCCTACAAGGAATATAAAGGTAACTACAAGAAAGACTCCTTGCGGCGACGGATCCAAAACCTACGAAAGATGGCAGATGAGAATCCATAAATGGCTGGTTTCGATAGACGGAAGTGATACTGCATTAAGGCAGGTAATGAGAATACCTGTTCCTGACACGGTACAGATCGAAATGATACTTTCCTGAAACCAAGGAATAGAATCCTAAGACAGGAAGTAGTCTAAAAGCCATCAGGCTAATTTTTTTATTTGCAATCAAAAGAAGACAGGTTTCTTACTCACTTCAAAGCTCCTTTGTCTCTCTGTCAGGTGCAATTCCTTCATGCAGGAAAAGTGCCTTTCTTAATGCTCTAAGTGAGAGGGTCGCACAGTGCATCCTTACTGGTCCGGGATCTATATTTATCAATTTAAGGAGTTCGTCTTTTCCGAACGCAAGCGCTTCTTCTATCGGCTTGCCCTGCATCTCATCGGAGAGTATCTCTGCAGTACCCATGGACACGACACATCCAAGCCCGTCAAAAGAGACCTCTCTCATGATCCTGCCGTCAAGTTTTATGTATATTGTAAGCTTGTCTCCACATGAAATATTCTCTTCGCTGAAGCTAACGTCCGCATTCTCAATCCGGCGCTTATGCTGAGGATGCTCATACGCATATATCATGCTTTCGGCATACATATCAAGTGACATAAACAGCAATACCTATAGTCTCTTAATTAATTTAGCCCTTTCTGGGCATATTCTAAAGAGTGATTGAATAAAAAAGATAATAATAGACACAAGCTCGATTCTCTTCGGGCTTTCAATAAAAGCTGACGCATTCGATATAGTAAGCGAAGCCTTTCCAGATCACGAGATCATAGTGGCAAGTGGTACAGTAGCAGAGCTTGAAAAGCTAAAAAAATCAAAGAAAAAAAACTCCAAGGACGCAGCTGTAGCATTGCAGCTTATGCAGGGCAAAAAAATATCTATAATCCGCTCCGAAGGCCATGTTGACGACTGGATATTATGCCATGCTGTTAAGTCGAAAGAGGCAAAAGTCTGCACAAACGATACAGAACTGCGGCGCAGACTCCGGGCGCAAGGCATAGTTGCACTGACATTAGGGGAAAACAGGAACCTGCGATAGTATTAATAAATATAACTCCCAATATCTAAAACGAATATTAACCTCAGAGGCAATCCTATGTTCTATGTATACACTATAAAAGATACGATAAACATACCCCCAACACACTTCGGAGAAGATCTTCAAAAAGCCGCAGAAACGATACTAAGAAAGAGACATGAGCGCCTCATGGAGAAGGATTTCGGCGTCGTGCTGGCAGTATTCAATGTAAGGGATATAAGTGACGGCTTCATAATGCCTGGAGACCCTTCAACACACCATCAGGTTACTTTCGACATGTTAGCATTTAACATAGAAGTAGGCGAAATCCTTATGGGTGAGATATCTGAACTCGTAGATTTCGGGTGTTTCGTAAGGCTTGGTCCTATAGACGGGCTAGTACACCTCTCGCAGATAACCAACGACTTCATAACCCACGACAGGAAATCAGCCGCATTTGTTTTAAGAAACAGCGGAAGAACTCTAAAGAAAGGAGATGTGGTTTATACAAAGGTATCCACAATAAGCCTTAAGAACAACATAAAAGACACTAAGATTGCTCTGACAATGAGGCCTGAAGGACTTGGAAAATACGAATGGATAAAGGAACCTATAAAACCAAGGGAAAGAGGCCCACGAAGGGGAGGAGCACAATCAAAACCTAAAGGAAAGAAGTGATATAAATGGAAAAAGCATGCAAAAAATGCAGGGTAATAATAGCCCAGGGAGATGTCTGCCCCATATGCGGATCATCTGACATGACTGTAAAATGGAGCGGATATGTAGTGATACTCAATTCGGAAAAGTCAGAGCTTGCCAAAAAACTAGGCATAACAGCAAATGGCACTTATGCTTTGAGCATAAACTCCTGAAAAATCATACCATAAGGCAGAGAGGCATCCAAACTGTACAGCTTCGGCTTTTTCTCTGAACCAGATAGTTATATAAGCTTTTAATGATTAAAATTAGATTATCCTAAAACATAGCAAATCTGCTAATTATATTAAGTGATATTATGTATCCAAATGTACAAGCATACGACCGCGGTGTAATGTTCAATCCAGACGGCAGACTATTCCAGGTAGAGTATGCAAAGGAAGCAGTAAGGAAAGGCGCGACATCCATAGGAATGACAGGAAAAGACAGCGTGGTATTTGTTGCACACAAGGTAGTCACCGAGCCTCTTGCCATACAATCTACAGTACACAAGGTATTCAAGATAGATTCAAACATGGGGGCTACCTACAGCGGCCTTGTTGCCGACGGCCTTCATCTTATAGACAGGGCAAGGATCACAGCGCTAAACCACAGACTTGTTTATGATGATGACAAATCTGTCGAGTCTCTCACCGAAGAGATAGCATCGTATATGATGCAGGCCACACAGTATGGAGGGCTTCGACCTTATGCCGTCTCACTCTTGGTAGGTGGAATAGACAACGGGCCTAAATTATATGAGATAGAGCCTGGAGCATCAATTCTTGGTTACAAAGCTGAAGCAATAGGTTCAGGAAAAAAGATAGCCACTGAAATCCTTGTGAAGGAGTACAAGGACAACATGCGAGTAGAAGAGATGATAACTCTCGGAGCAAAGATAATAAAGAAAGTATCAGAAGGAAAAGTACCTCAGGAAAGCATGGAAGTAGGCTATATAAAAGAAGGCGAAGGCTACCGAGTAGTAACTCCTGAAGAAGTTGCGAAATACCTGTAGATTCTATGTCAAAAACAGTAATAGCCAAATATTCCACGAACGGAGAAGAATTTGAGATATTCATAGATTCGGATATGGCTTATGAGTACATAACCGGAAAGCGAAAAGATCCCCTATCTGTTCTTGAAGCAGAAGAGATATTCAAGAATGCGAATAAGGGAGAGCGCCAGAATCAGGAAAAGATTAAAAAGATATTCGGAACAGAAGACCTTGCCAAGATTGTAGATACAATATTGAAAAAAGGGGACGTACCAATAACCACTGAACAGAGACACAAATTAGTAGAAGAGAAGAGAAAACAGATAATAAACATAATAGCAGTAAACTCGATAGATCCAAGAACCAACGCGCCACATACTCCTATAAGAATAGAAGGAGCGCTTGAGCAGGCCCATATTGTAATAGACCCATTCAAGAATGCAAATGAACAGGTAGACAGCATAATAAAGAAAATAAATACCATAATCCCCCTGAAATTTGCAACAGCACACCTTGAGATCCGCATACCTGCGTCTTTTGCTAACAGATGCTATGGCACATTGAAGCAATACGGGTTAAAATCAGAGGAGTGGCAAAATGACGGATCTCTCAAAGTTTCTGTAGAATTCCCTGCAGGTCTAAAGCAGGAGTTCTTTGACAAGATAAACGGGCTTACCAAAGGAGAAGCCCAGATAGACACAATTTAAGTGATTTTAATGAGGAAAATAGTTCTCCCAGGAGACATAATAGCGGAAAAACCGCTAAGGCTAGACCACACTATAGTCGAGAACGGCAAGACATGCTCTACTGTGATAGGAATGTATGACGACGAAAAAAATTCATTCATACCGATGGAAGGATTATGGTACCCTGTCCCAGGAGAGAAAATTGTAGGCATAGTGGAAGAAGCAAAGCTCAATACCGACGTAATAGGCTTAAATGCGCCTTACAAAGGACTTATTATATCCAAATTCTCAGAGACAAGCGTGGTAAATGGCGATATAATTGAAGCTGTTGTGAAAGAACTTGACAAAACAGGCACAGTTATACTATCAAGACCAAGAGTGCTTTTCGGAGGAAAGGTGATAGCGATAAAGCCTTCAAAGGTACCAAGGCTTCTAGGCAAGCAGGACACAATGATAAGGCAGATAACAGAAAAGACAAAGGCCAGCATATCGGTAGGCATGAATGGCCTAATCTGGATAAAGGGAGGGGATTCTGACATTGCAACAAAAGCCATAATGCGCATACAGGACGAGTCGCACATACCTGGCTTAACTGAAAGAATAGCTCAGATGCTTGAAACTCCAAGTAAAGAATAAAGACGGAAGATAAAATGGAAAAACCAACATTAATAATAAACGGAAAACGGCTTGACGGCAGGGATCCTGGGACAATGCGCCAAATCAAAATATCTATCAACCCTATAAAGAATGCTTCAGGATCAGCATACATAGAATGGGGAAACAACAAGATTGTTTCTGCAGTATATGGCCCACGAGAGGCTCTACCTAGACATACGCAGGACTTAAACAAGGCAGTCATAAAATGCAGGTATACCATGGCTCCCTTCTCATCTTTGGAAGAACACGGCAGACCTGGAATGAACAGGAGAGCAATAGAAATATCCAAAGTAACAAAGGAGGTATTTGAGAATGTGGTGCTTACTGATCTCTTTCCCGGAACAGAAATAAACATATTTATCGAAGTATTGCAGAGCGATGGAGGCACACGTGCGGCAGGAATAACGTGTGCATCTGTAGCGCTTGCGGCATCAGGCATTCCTATGCGGGACATGCCGTTTGCGGTGTCAGTAGGCAAAGCAGAAAACACATTGATATTGGACATGGATAAGACAGAAGACAACTATTCTACTGCTGACATGCCTATAGCAATAAACCCTAGAACCAAGGAGATAAATCTTCTTCAAATGGATGGTGAACTCACCTCAGAAGAGATCCACAGAGGAATAGAGATGGTCATAAAAGCAGGAGAGATAATAACCAAGACACAGAAAGATGCGCTTCTTGAGCATTATCAAAAGATAGAAGAAAGAATATAAGGCGAGAATGTGAACACGACTATTTTAACAGAACAGTATCTAAAGGAAAGGCTTTCCAAAGGAATAAGGGATGACGGCAGGAATCTTCTTTCATTCAGGAAGATATCTTTGGAAACAGGAAAAATACCACACGCCGAAGGCTCTGCAGAGATACGCCTGGGCAACACAAAAATTCTGGTAGGAATAAAGATGGATGTAGGAGAACCTATGAAGGATAAGCCAGATGAAGGATCCATAATGACAGGTGCGGAGCTCCTTCCAATGGCTCATCATTCCTATGATGCAGGCCCACCTTCTCCCGATGCAGTGGAGCTAGCCAGGGTAGTAGATCGCGGAATAAGAGCAGGCAATATAATCGATGTAAAAAAACTCTTCATAGAAGAGGGCAAATCATGGAATGTTTTCATAGATTTATACGTGCTCAATTATGATGGCAACCTTTTTGACTCTTCAGCTCTAGCAGCAGTTGCGGCCCTGTATAATTCACGCATGCCTAAGTACGAAGAAGGTAAAGTCATAAGGGAAGGAAATCTGGAAAGGCTGCCTATAAATAATATAAGCACATCATGTACATATGCAAAAATCGGAAATTCCATACTTCTCGATACAAACGCAAGCGAGGAGGTATTTGCAGACGCAAGGATGACAATAGCAAACGATGAGCATTTTGTAAGGGCAATGCAAAAAGGTCTCGGCGGATCATTCCTTCCAAACGAGATAGACATGTTTGTAGACAATACATTTGAGAAATCAAAAGAGCTCAGAGGAATAATACAGAAAACAAGAGGAGACTAATATGGCAAAAAAAAGCATACGATATGGTGTAAGCCTCAGAAAAAGGGAAGAGGCAGTAATAAGGCAACAGAAAGCCAGGTATGTCTGCAATACCTGCGGCAAGGAAGCCGTAAGGAGAAAAGGAACAGGGATATGGCACTGTGAATACTGCAATGCTACATATGCCGGAGGAGCGTACTCTTTCCATACTGCGGCAGGAGAAGCTGTAAGCAAAATACTGGGAAGAAATTCCGAATGAGAGACAAGCCCAGACAGCAAGGCATCAGTTCAGGCCTATGTATTATAAACAGAAGGCATCAAATAGGTTATAATTGAAAAGATGATAAGATGGTAAGGATAACATATTCTCCTATAGAAGAACTTGTAGTCCATGAAGTGGTAGAAGTACCTAAAGACGATCTTCTCAGGGAGAGAATAACTCCGCAGGGCAATATGCCCCTATACTGGTGCAATGGCATCTTATTCAGTTTTTCTTCCATACCTATGACTGAGGAAATAATAAGGGATTACCTAAGAGGAAAGGTGCACTGGCTTGAGATTCATTTCGCAAAAGAGCCTAAGTATACTCCAATAATGACACTGAATGAGGAAGAATACAAAGCCGTGATGAATATAAGGATAATAGATACAAGCAAGTCCAACCTTCATGTTGAACTTGCAAAATGGTTAAAGGCAAAGACCAAATAAAATTACGCTTGATGATTGATATGGCCTACATGTGCATTCACTGTGGAAAAGAGATAAAGTCGCTGGAACGAAACAACATAAGATGTCCATACTGCGGCTACAGGGTAGTTTCAAAGAAGAGATCTTCCATGGCAAGGGAAGTAAAGACTGATTGACCCTCACTTCTCCATCTCCGGTAAGAAAAACCAGATTATAACTGCTTGCCTCTACTTACCAGAATAAGAAAATACTCTTCTATTCCTTTCCTACGATAATCGTTTCGGAGATATTCCTGACTCTTTTGTAAGCGACGCTGCCTTTCTGTATATCTGTTCTGGGATTTTGGCTTTTGATGAGTCTCTCGGGCTCCGTAAGGAGCAGATGTGATATCTCTCCCTCCTCGAAATTTATCATCACTCCCTTAACCTCGCCAAGCCTCTTTCCCTCATTCGATATTATTCTCTTCCCATAAAGTTCAGAAATCATCATTATATCACTCTTCAAATACCAATCTCATTATCTTTTTTGACGCAAATATTCTTATTATGTACTCATTAAGTTCCTTTATTGCACTCTCACTGTCCTTTTCAATACCCCTGCGTTCGTCTTCAGTGAACAGAGCAGTATTTCTAGATACAAGAGCATTTAGATACTCTATCTCCATAGCATAAAATCTGCTTCCACAACCAATACACCTGAATATAGGAACAACAGGAACGCTTTCAACATATGAGATAAGAGTGAGGTCAAGCTCTCTGTAAATCTTTTCCCGCGATCCACATTTTCTGCATGAAGCTGAAACATTGACTCTATCATAACTTGCCTTCTTCTCTATATGTAAACTTATCCCTAGATACTTCTCGAGAGAAGATTCAGGATCGCCTCCATTCAAATAAATCTGGTCTATTATCCTCCCATTCTTACCGAATTCGGTAATCAAGGTTCCTTTCCTTGTTTTTTCAGAGAGGCAGAATCTATCTTCTGCGTTTTTTTTATATGGCATTGTTCTGTATCTTCCATCAGGACTAAGATATGCAGTGATAATATTACTCATCATAGCCTCCTATGACGTACTTCATCACATCGGCTTTGGTCACTTTCCCTCTCTTTTCTTTCCTAGCATTGCCTACTGCGTGCTTTGATATCCTCTCTGCCTTTTCTTCAAGTATCTTGACTATCTCATCGGCTCCTTCGTCTGTTATATTGGCTTTAAATCTTTTCTTAACGAATCTCTTTATTGAAGCCTTCGGTATGCTTGCCATAAATTCAGCACTCAAGATCTTCATCATCCTTTATCAGAAGTATTGCTCATCACTTATTAATAATCATCTGAAAGATATATAAATCCAAAGAGGCAGAATATAATAAGGTGCGAAAATGATAGAACTCAATCAAAATGACTTCGAAAAAGAAGTAATGAAATCCACTACTCCTGTTGTAGTTGACTTCTGGGCGCCATGGTGCGGTCCGTGCAGAATATTTTCTCCTGTAATAGAAGAAGTCTCAAAAGAATATTCTGGAAAAGTAAAGTTTGCAAAACTCAATACTGACGAAAATCAGGAAATAGCAGCAAAATACAACATAATGAGCATACCTTCCGTATTGTTATTCAAGGATGGTGCAGTCAAGGCAACATCAGTGGGCGCAATGCCAAAGGAGATGTTCAAATCTTGGCTAACCAAGAATCTTTGAACTCTCTTAATTTACCATTAGGGAATACAACGGTAGACAAATGGAATTAAGCCTTCCTCGCGGCACAAAGGATTACAGTCCTGGAGAAACAATACTCTTAAAACAAATTATGCTGGTAATAGAGGAAGCATTCAAGCGCTTCGGATTCCATCCTATAACAACTCCTGCAATAGAGCTTCTCTCAACCTTAAATGCAAAAGCATACGGAGAAGATGCCAAAAAAGAAATATATAAAATAGAAGGGGCGGAGGAAGGGCTCAGATATGATTTCACAGTACCTCTAGCGCGCTTTATGGCCATGAACAAAGACCTTCCCCTGCCATTCAAAAGATATCAGATCGGAAATGTCTGGCGTATGGACGAACCACAAAAAATGCGCAATCGTGAATTCATACAAGCCGATATAGACATAATAGGGAGTTCAGAACCGATAAGCGACGCTGAAGTGATCTCTCCAATAGCATTCGCACTCGGCGAATTAGGCATAACTGATTACCGTATATTGATAAACAGCAGAACGATTCTAGACAGAATCCTAGGAAAGTTCAGGGTTCCTGACCAGAGGCATAATGAGGCCATACGGGTAATAGACAAACTTGAGAAGATAAGCCAAGACGAAATAATCGAAAAACTCATATCACTTGGAACCGAAAAAGAGGATGCCATTTCCCTCATCTCATTCATAAATACCTCAAATGAGAAAAACGAGGAGACCTTGGCAAGGCTCCACGCCCAGCTCCCGGAAGCAAAAGACTCCCTGGAAAGTCTCGAATCCCTATTCAGAATGTTGAAGCTTAACGGACTTGAAGAAAAAATAAAATTCGACATATCACTAGCAAGAGGACTTGACTACTATACTGGGGGTGTCTGGGAATTCGTAACATATGAAGACGGCAAAAGACTCCCAACTATAGCGTCAGGGGGAAGATACGACAATCTAATCGAGATGTATTCAAAAAACAGCATGCCTGCAGTAGGAAGCGCCATTGGAGTATCGAGAGTGTTCGAATTGCTCAACAGGGCAGAGCTCCTAAAGACATATTCAAGGATACACATAGCATATATAAAGGAAGAAAATCAAGAGTATGCAATAGAGATAGCATCTACATTTAGAAAGGCAGGCATATATGCAGATCTTGGTGTCACAAAACGATCCCTTGCGAAACAGCTCGAATATGTAAATTCAATGCGCATAAAATATGTTGCAATAATAGGAAACCAGGAGCGGCTCTCAAAAAAAATCCGCATCAGAGACATGATAAGCGGAGAAGAAGAAATGTTTGATATTGAAGAAGCTATATCTAAGCTAAAAAGTTGATCCAATGGGAAAATCAGAAGTCGATGAACTTACAGAAGAAACAATAGCAAAGGGAGGAATACTTGCAAGGCTGCATTTCGACATGCAGAGCGAGAAGCAAGAAGATCTCCAGCCTATAATGACTGAAATGATAAACAACCGCCTTCTCAAATCCCAAGGGGTAATATACTGCGTAGGTGAAATAAGAGAACCTATAAAACTTGAAGACGTCTATACAACCAGCGCCGCAGTAACAACACTTGTAAAAGATATAGGCTCTCTTGTGAATATCTCCTTCAATTTCGCTCCTGCAGGGATAGAGATACTCAAGCCTTTAAGCGAAATAAAAATAAGCCCAAGCGAACTGCAGTCAATCCTACTTGATATAGCAAGCATATCTATAAACTACTCCCAATACATACTGGGCAGAGTTCTCAGCAAGGAAGATTATGAAAAAGTAATGAAAGACATTAAAAATAGGGAAGCTCTCGGCAAAAAGATGCTTGACGAAAAGAAAAAGGATCAATAACAGAAACCAGACTAAAAGGCGCCAATTGTCTAGCCTGGTAGGATCCGAGCTTCCCAAGCTCGTGGCCCGGGTTCAAATCCCGGTTGGCGCAGTTAATTTAAATATTTATTCTGAGAACCAATAGTAAAGTGATTTTATCATAAACGCAATAGTTACCTCTTTGGATGAAGATAATCTTCTGGCAACTCCAATGGAACCTGTAGACATAAAAACGCTAATAGGTAAAAAGGCACAATATGTAGATTCAAATGAGCACGTATGGCCAGGCACTGTTTCCGGAATACAGGACTCATTCATAGTAATAAAACTTGATAAATTTCCATCTGGGCTGGGACAAGGGCAGATAATAGAGATTCTGGCAGATTCTGATTACGATTGATACATACAAGAATCTAAGAATTATGTCTAAAATCCAAATCACTCCAGACGAAGCATTGCTGCCCCGTGCCATGAGGCCCTTGGAAATATTACCGCATCTTGGTGTTTAATTGGAGAGAAAAATAGGAACTAGGCAGATAATCTTTATACTTTCATTATTCCTAATAGCACAATTCATAGGCCTTCTTTTAGTCATCCCATCATACTCGCCATCTTATTCATATGCGAACACAACAACCCCTCAGCAGGGAGGCTCAGTCTCATTCTTTTTCTGGTTCATAATAGACATAATCATAATCATACTGGTGCTAATGCTCGTATTGAGATACTACAAAGGCAACATGTTCTTCAGGCTTCTTGAAGCCTACATAATCATATTCGGTTCATTCTTTTTCTTCATGACACTGATAAACGATATACTCCCGGCTATAGCCATATTTCCCCTATCTGCAATTTCTCTTTTTATATCACTCGCATTACTGGCATACAAGATAAAATTCAACAAAATGAGAAATCTCATAACATTGATAACAAGCATAGGCGCAGGAATATTCATAGGCGCAAACATAGGCATAGGCTTCGGATTCCTGACACTATATCTGCTAATAGGGTTATTCGCAGTCTATGATTATCTAGCCGTTTTCGTGCTAAAGTTCATGATACCTTTTGCGCAGGAAGCATCAAAGAGAAACCTTGCATTTATGATAGGCTCCACAGATCTGGAACTCTCCCCATCAAAATCAAAAAAGAGGATGAAAAAAGAGGACCTTGAAAAGATACCAAATCCCGAAATGAGATATATTGCAGAGAGATCCGGAACTCCATCGATATCTGCAATAATGCTAGGCAACGGCGACATAATGCTGCCTATGACACTTGCAGTAGGCTCTTACATGATATCAGGAAACTTATTCATAAGTATGATGATAATCACCGGGGCTGGAGCCGGGCTTCTCTTCACCATCTTCCTTCTTAGGAAGTATAAGATAGGCCTTCCGGCAATACCTCCTCTGTTCGCGTTCATGAGCGCCTTCCTCTCATTGGCATTCCTAATCTCAAAACCAAGAGATCCTTCTTTTTCGATACTTACAGGAATGGTTGCTCTTATCTCACTCTTGGTGATCTTTGTAACGTTGAGAAAAATAGGCAAGAAGAAATTTGAAGAATAAATATCTCAATTCTTTGCCTTCTCTATTATCTTTCTAACTATGAGCTTCGCAGGGTTTATTCCAGTCGCTTTCTTGAATCCCTGCCATGAAAGCGTAGGGTTTGTTTCAAGGATAAGATATCCTTCAGAAGTCTCGGCTATGTCTATCCCTGCGTAATCCAATCCAAGCACTTCACACGAGCGTATAGCAAGCTCCTCAAGCTCACTATCTGCCTTAACCTTTAACGGTATTGCTCCTTGTGCGACATTACTCTTCCATGTCTTTCCCTTCCTAAACTCAGTGCCTACGAGCTCTCCTCCCACAACAACGGCACGATAGTCCCCTCCTCCCTTTTTCTCAAAATACTTCTGCACATATAGCGGCTTGTTCATACTGGTCATTGTACTGAACGAATGGATTGCAATATCCGGGTCATTAACCCTGAATACTCCGAAACCCATTGCGCTCCGCAGCGGTTTTACCACCGCTTCTCCGAATTTTCTGACTGCCGAGTAGGCAACAAACATATGTTCGCTGACAACTGTCTCAGGCACAGGAAGCCCATTTGCAGACAATCTCAACAGGGCTCCGAATTTGTCAGTAGCAAAAAGCCAGTTCATTACAGGATTCATTACATAAATTCCTCTCTCTTCAAAAGATCTCACGCCGAACAGCCTGAAGGTAAACTGCTCATAATCCCTTATTGTACCAAGGTGTCTTAACAACACCGCATCTACATTGATTTCTTCCCTTCCATTAGACATGCCAGATGCTCTTTCACTTGATTGTGTAATCTTTATTCTGTTTTTATCAAGAGCAACATCGAGCGAATCAGCATATATCATCACTGGAGTATTTCCAGAAAGCGATATGGCTTTCCTAAGATCTGCAACATCCTTAGAGTTCCATTCCTCAAAGACATTGCTGACACTTGTTATACCAATCCTCACAAAGCCACCTATATGATATAAACACATAAGTTAAAAGAATCTCATGGTGTTTCTATGAAAATAGGAGAGCATATTAAAGGCAGGGATCCTGAGATATACGAACAGCTTATGCAAGAATGGGGGAGGCAGCAGTACAGCCTTGAAATGATACCTTCGGAGAATTTTACCAGCGAGGCAGTTATGGAAGCTTCTGGCAGCATACTCACCAATAAATACTCGGAAGGATATCCTCAGCACAGATACTACGGAGGCAACCAATTCATCGACAAGATAGAATCGATAGCAATAGAACGCGCCAAAAAACTCTTCGGCGTAGCGCATGCAAATGTACAGCCGTATTCAGGTTCTCCTGCAAATCTGGAAGTCTATCTTTCAGTATGCAACCCTGGCGATGTTATAATGGGACAGAATTTAACGGACGGAGGACATCTTACACATGGATTTAAGACAAGTGTTACCGGAAAGATCTTCAAAAGCATACCTTACCACGTAAGGCCGGACGGATTCATAGATATAGAAGAAGCCAGGCGCCTTGCAATCGAACACAAGCCAAAATTAATCTGGGTAGGCTCAACTGCATATATGCGCGAATTTCCATTTGAAGAATTCTCCAAGATAGCTGAGGAATGTGGAGCATATCTTGCAGCAGACATATCACACATATCAGGCTTGATAGTCGCAGGGGTCCACAAAAGCCCAAGCAACTATGCAGATATCATAACCACGACAACACACAAGACCCTGAGAGGCCCAAGAGGCGCAATTATAATGGTGACTGCAAAAGGCCTCAAGAAAGATCCATTGTTAGCGGAAAAGATAGACAAGACTGTATTTCCAGGCATGCAGGGAGGACCTCACGACCACACGACAGCAGCAATAGCTATAGCCTTGCTTGAGGCATCATCTCCTGAATTCGCAGAATACTCAAGGCAGGTAGTCATGAATGCTAAGGCACTTGCATCTGCACTTACTTCAAAAGGCATAAATCTAGTGACCGGAGGCACAGACAACCATCTTCTTCTTATAGATTTGAGATCTTTCGGAAAAGGAAGCGGAGCATTTGCGCAGGAAGCCCTAGAATCAGCAGGAATAACTACAAACAAAAACACAATTCCTGCAGAACCTTCATCGCCATTCTTCCCTACCGGAATAAGAATGGGAACTCCGGCAATAACAACAAGAGGCATGAAAGAAAAAGAGATGGAAGAGATAGCATCTATAATTGCAGGCGCGCTGGAAGAAATACGCGGTTATTCTTTCCCTGAAAACAGAGAGGAACGCCACGCTTATCTTGAAAAAGCATTCGCAGAGCTAAGAGAGAACAAAAATCTAAAAGAGCTACGCAAAAGATCCGAAGTGCTCTGCAGAGCCTTCCCTCTATACCCGCAAAGGATGTAAAATCCTAACATCTAATAAGATTCTCGGCAAAGTAGTAAAGAGCATTATTGCAGCATTGCAAAGGTATCATGCAGCAGTAAGGCAAATACCTAACAGATGGTATCATATGGAAGAAGACTTCAAAGTGACCGCATACAAAGTCGAAGGAAAGGTAGATTATAATACCTTAGAAAAGCGCTTCGGGATAATGCCTATAACTGAAGACATGCAATCGAGGATAACCCGGCTTGCCGGAGAATCCCACTATCTAATCCGAAGGAAGATCTATTTTGCACAGCGTGAGCTATCATGGCTTCTCGACCAATATGAGAAAGGAAACAAGTTTTATGTATATACTGGAATAGCTCCTTCCGGCAGGATGACAGTTGCCCACCTCATTCCATTTATAATGGCCCAATGGCTACAGAAAAAATTCGACGCGGACGTATACATACAGATTCCAGATGAAGAAAAATTCCTGACAAAAAACGATCCCAATCTCACGATTGACCATATAAACAAACTTGCACACGAAGATGCAATGGATATAGTCGCCCTAGGTTTCAAGCCAGGCAAGACCAAGATATACATAGACACCGAAAATGCAACACAGATATACAAGCACGCAGTAAGAGTCTCCAAAAAAATAACCTTCTCTACTATAAAAGACGCTTTCGGCTTTTCAAATGAGACCAACATAGGTGCAATATTCTATACAAGTCTCCAGGCTGTTGGCACATTTATAAAATCGGCAGAAGAAAACAGGAAGATACCATGCCTGGTACCCCTCGGTGTTGATCAGGATGTACATTTCAGGGTGGCAAGAGACGTTGTTGAAAAACTAGGCTACTACAAACCGGCAATAATACACAGCAGATTTCTACCCGGCCTAAAAGGAGACCCGAAGATGTCCTCAAGCAAGCCCGAAGACGCGATTTATTTATCTGATTCTCCGGAAACAGTGGTAAAAAAGGTAAATAAGGCCATAACGGGGCAGCAGCCAACAGCCGAACTGCAAAAGAAACACGGAGGCGATCCTGAGAAATGTTCAGTATGCCAATATTACAAATTCCTCTTCGAGCCAGATGACAAAAAACTTGCTTCAATATTTGAAGCTGAAAGATCGGGAAGCCTTCTTGCCGGAGAGCACAAGGCAGACTTAGCCATGAAAATAAACAAATTCCTTGAAAATCACAGGAAAAACCGAACAAGAATCGAAAACAAGATAGAAGATTTCATGTTAAAATAAACTAATCCTGGGATATCTTTTTCTGACTCTGCTCCATCACTAAAACTCCTGAAGGTGTTATCTCAAAACGACATTCATCATTAATAAATTTAGAATACCTGAGTTTCACCACATTTAAAAAATACTCAAGCCTTCCTTTCTTGTTGTTTCTGGCTACCTTGACTACCCCGTCGAACATAGATTCTTCCAGAAGCCCAGGTACCTTATTCGGATTCTGTTTTGAATTCTCAAATGTTATCAGGCTAGTCACATTCTGGTTTCTTATGCTCTCTATTATGTAATTGACGCCACGTGTGAATGACCTGTCATCGGTATATAGTGATCTGAGAAGACTGAACGAATCTATAACCAGAAATTTTGAACCGTTTTCCTCAACGGTCCTTATTATTTCAGCTACTATTGCCTGTATATTCTCAGGGCTCCTTATAACATACTGCAGTTTTTTTTCTTCAACATGAAGCATGCCACTGTCTATCTGTTTCTGTACGTCTGAAAGCGAGGTAAAAGTCTCCTCTGCAAATTCTATCAGTGATTTTTTCTTTTCCTCAATTGTCAAATATGTGGAATGTATTCCAGCCTTTGCCGCTTCATAAGCGATCTGGAATGAAAGTAGAGTCTTTCCGGAGCCCGCCTCCCCAAGGAGGAGCATTTGGCTGTTCTCAGGTATGCCTCCACAAAGTAACCTATCGAGCCCATCGATCCCCGTTTTCAATCTTGCAAGAGTGAAGTTTTTCTGAATAGCATCCATTGCCCCGCCGTTTAAGCTTTAGTGCGAATCCCAAACGCACTGCCCTTTCCCATATACCGCAACGCAAGCAATCCTTATATACCTTGCTTATATATGTCCTGTTTTACGGCTTCAATATCTCAAACTAAAACTCAATATATATAAAAACTTCAACTAAAAGTTGAAAGAAAACAAAGATATATATATTTATTTCAATATAATCTAAATACATGACAAACACTGAGAAGCTTGTTATAAAGACAATAAACAAGCCGTCAGGAGGGGACGAAGAAGGCCTCCTGGAGTGGTTCTGCGAGGTATTTGACCTAAACGGAAGCGGAGATATAGAACCCTACCTGCTCAAAGAAATAGCAGGAGGGAGCATGAAAGGCGAGGGCGTAACAAGCATAGAACTTACAGAAAAGCTCAACATCCCCAGAAGCACTGTAATATACCATCTGAACAGGTTCATCTATTCAGGGATCGTAATAAGGAAGGGAAGAAAGTATTATCTGCGCTCAAATGACATGGAAAGCACAATGGAGGAACTGCAGTCAGAGATACTGCATGAATTCAATAGGCTTATAGAATTTGCTCAACAACTCGACCAGCTAATAGAGGAGGATGTGCATGACAGAAGACAAAAAAGAAGAAAATAATAAAAAAGAAAATAACAAAACTGAAGAAGATAAGTCTGAAAACAAGAAAGCCGAGAACGGAGAGAGCATAGAGGTTCTCAGGGAGAGCCTTCTAAGGCTAGCAGCAGAATTCGATAACTACAAAAAAAGAACATATAAAGAAATCGAAATTTCAGAGCAGAGAGGGAAGATGAACCTTGCCAGAAAGCTTCTTTC
Source organism: bacterium (assembly GCA_021829835.1). GTDB lineage: Archaea > Micrarchaeota > Micrarchaeia > Micrarchaeales > CABMGC01 > JAJZIZ01. The sequence continues at coordinate 40,891 of JAKBPE010000007.1, read as the reverse complement.
CATATTGGATGAATTTGAGCTTGCAGCAAAGAACATGGATATGAGCACAGAAGAAGGAAAAGGAATAGCAATAGTCTTATCAAACTTCATAGACATACTAAAGAAGGAAGGCCTATCCGAGATGGAGAGCACGGGAATCTTCGACCCCTACAAGCATGAAGTCCTGATGACAAAAGAGAGCAATGAAAAAGAAGGAACCATAATCGCAACCTTGCGCAAAGGTTATCTCTGGAAAGACATGATGTTGAGGCCTGCGTCGGTGGTTGTTGCAAAGGCGCCAGTACATAACCACAAGGGAGAAAGAGAAAGCAAAGAACACGAAAACGAGATTGATAAAAAATAGGTAGATATATATGAAAATAATAGGAATAGACCTGGGTACTTCAAACTCAGCAGCTGCAGTACTAGAAGGCGGAAGGCCGGTGCTCATACCGAGCGCAGAAGGAATGTCTCTTTACGGAAAGTCCTTCCCGAGTTATATAGCATTTACAAAAGAAGGCCAGCGTCTTATAGGAGAGCCTGCAAAGAGGCAGGCAGTTGCAAACTATGAAGGTACAATAACAGGCTTCAAGAGAAAGATGGGAACAGATTTCAAATACAAGATATTCGGCAAGGAGTATACTCCGCAGGAGCTCTCGGCAATGATCCTACAAAAGATAAAATCAGATGCTGAAGCCTTCCTTGGGGAAGAAGTAAAGAAAGCAGTCATAACAGTACCTGCATACTTTAATGACAACCAGCGCCAGGCTACAAAAGACGCCGGAGAGATAGCCGGGCTCGAAGTTGTAAGGCTCGTGAATGAACCTACAGCCGCAGCATTGGCATATGGACTAGACAAGCAGAGCTCGGAAATGAAGATACTTGTATATGATTTGGGAGGAGGAACACTAGACGTAACCATAATGGAGTTCGGAAACGGCGTCTTTGAGGTAAAGTCCACAAGCGGAGATACACAGCTAGGAGGCACAGACATGGACAATGCCATTACCGAATTCCTCAAATCCGAGATTGCCCAGAAAGGTCTTGACATATCTAAAGATGCGCAGGCCCTACAGAGGCTCAAGGAAGCCGCTGAAAAGGCTAAGATAGAGCTATCCACAACCCTTTCATCTGAGATAAACCTGCCTTTCCTAGGTGTGTCAAAAGACGGGAAACCTTTCAATTTTTCATATGCTCTTACTAGGGCAAAACTAGAAGATATAGTCGTACAGATAGTAGAGAAGACTACGAAACCGGTGATGCAGGCCCTTAAGGACGCCAAGCTGGAGCCTAAGGACATAAGCAAGGTAATACTCATAGGCGGGCCTACCAGAATGCCTATAGTACAGAGATATGTGGAACAGCTTCTGGGAAAGAAGATTGAGAGAGGAGTTGATCCTATGGAAGCTGTGGCATTCGGAGCTTCAATACAGGCAGGTGTGCTTACAGGAGAGGTGAAGGACATACTCCTGTTAGATGTCACTCCATTGACGTTGGGGCTCGAGACTCTCGGAGGAGTATCAACACCGCTCATAGAGCGCAATACCACCATACCTGTTAAGAAATCCCAGATATTCTCAACAGCGTCTGACAATCAGCCTGCTGTAGACATACATATTCTGCAGGGAGAAAATAAGATGGCAAAATACAACATTTCTTTAGGGCGATTCCAGCTTACCGGAATCCCACCTGCTCCACGCGGCACTCCTCAGATAGAGGTAACCTTTGATATAGATTCTAATGGAATTATCCACGTATCCGCAAAGGACAAGGCCACCGGAAAGGAGCAGAAGACACAGATAATAGCTCCGCAGAAAATGAGCAAGGAAGACCTTGAAAAGAAGATGAAAGAAGCCGAGGCATACGCCACACAGGACAAAGAGGAATTTGAAAAGGCAGAGACTAAAAACATGGCAGATTCTCTGGTATACAGCACTGAGAGATCCTTGAAAGAGTTCAAGGAAAAAATTCCTGCCGAAATATATGAAACGGTAGAGAAGGCAAAGGAAGACCTTGAAGAGTCATTAAAAAAAGATGATATCTCCGAAATAAAAGAGAGGTATGAAAAGCTGAATGACGCACTCAAGGAGATAGGCACAAGCATGTACGGCTCCGGAAACGAGTCACAAGGCAGCGGAGAGGAACCCGATCCCAACCAGTCAGCAGGTCCAGGTCCTGAAGCCAGCGAAGCAGGACCTTCGCCGTCTTAAAAAAGGTTTTGATTTCGGTGCGAGATTATTACGACATTCTTGGAGTTAAGAAAACAGCATCTCAGGAAGAGATAAAACGAGCATATCGTGAGCTTGCACTGAAATTTCATCCGGATAGGAACAAATCCAAAGAAGCCGAAGAGAAATTCAAGGAGATAAATACCGCCTATGCTGTTCTAAGCGACCCTGAAAAAAGGAAGACCTACGATGCATACGGGGCAGAAGGTTTTAACGAGAGGTTCTCAGAGGAAGATATCTTCCGGGGCTTCAATCCTGAAGATTTCATCAAGGATATGTTTGGAGGCAGAGGCTTCAATTTCGGTGAAATGTTCGGCCAGCAAAGCGAACAGGAGCAAACTGGGATTAACCTATACTTCTCATTCGACGAAATGGATCGCGGCATAAATCGGGAGTTCTCAGTGCAGCATTATAAAATCTGCACTAACTGCAGGGGCAGCGGAGGGGAGCCCGACTCCAAGCAGATAAAATGTACTGCATGCAATGGAACTGGAAGAAGGAACATACAGCAGAATACTCCTTTCGGAGTAATTCGCATGGTTTCAATATGTGACAGATGCGGGGGAAGAGGGAAGGTATTCGAAAAAGCATGCCATGTCTGCAGAGGCGTTGGCCGTGTTGTGGCATCTGACAAATACAGGATAAGTATAGAACGTGAGGGAAAGCCTCAGGACGCGCCTAAGAGAAAGTTTTGGTAATTCAACCAATACTCATATACTTATCTCATAAAAAGTGTAGAAAGATACACACTTTGCCTACGAGCCTAATTACCGATTCAGAATAAACTCCCTACTTTATATAAAAACCTATATAAATATTATTATTCTAATTGTAGAATACGCATACCGGCATGGTTAGCGCTAACTATATCCTATTATTGGTGTGTCCTTGGCTGAAAAACGCGATCATGAATTTGTTCCTGTGCATAAACTGTTATCAGAGAGCGAAGCATCAGAAGTCCTTGAAAAAATGTCTTTGAGAAGGGAGAATCTTCCAAAAATCTCCACAGAAGACCCACAGATAGTAAAAATAGGAGGCAAATCGAACCAGGTAGTGAAAATATACAGAAAAGACAACGGTCAGGAATACGAATACTTCAGGCTTATTGTATAAGCAAACGGTGTATCTATGGCGTCCGATGGTAATGTTTTATTGGAATCATATTTGAATGCCGCATCATTAGTGCAGCATCAGATCGACAGCTACAACAGGTTTCTCGATACCGGGATACCAAAGGCGATGGGTGGGCAGACACTCATAGAGCCAAGTGTTGAAGGCTTTGCACTTAAACTTGGCAATGTAAGGATAGGAAGCCCTTCAGTAATAGAAGCAGACAGCTCCAGAAGGAATATACTTCCAAACGAGGCAAGGCTTAGAAACCTAACATACTCAGCACCAATCTTCATGGAAGTGGTGCCTGTAATACGCGGAATAGAAAAGACAGCATCATATGGCGAAGTGTATGTAGGAGATCTTCCTATAATGGTAAAGAGCAATCTATGTCCTACGAAATCGCTTACCAAAACCCAGTTGATAGAAAACGGCGAAGATCCAGAAGATCCTGGAGGCTATTTTATAATAAAAGGAGTCGAGAGAGTTCTCATAGGGCTTGACGATGTTGCATCAAACCGTATAATAACTACAAAAGAGAAAAAGGGAACTGAGACTAAAAGCAGAGTCTTTTCATCTACTCCGGGCTTCCGTGCCAGGTGTGTAGTAACAAGAAATACTACGGGAGTATTCTCTGTTGACTTCCCAACAGTAAGCAAGAGTATAGAATTGATACTGCTGCTCAGGGCATTAGGCATGCAGCCTGAAGACATAAAAGAATACGCCTCAGAACTACCCTCCTTTAGGAATGACATGATGCTTAATCTAGAGCTCAGCCAAATAAACAAGGACGGAGGAATGCAACCTGCAGATGCGCTTCTCGAAGTAGGTCGTCAGGCAACACCAGGCCAGGCACGCGAATACCAGATAAGAAGAGCAGAAATGCAGCTTGACAGTTACCTGCTTCCACACATAGGCACAGATCCAAAATCAAGGAAAGAGAAGGCAAGGTATCTCTTGGAGATGTCAAGAAAGGGAACAATGGTCGCAAACCGATTAGTAAAGCAAGATGACAAAGACAATTATACAAACAAAAGGACAAGATTCGCAGGAGAACTTATGGAAGAGCTCTTTGCATACGCATTCAGGTTCTTCCTGAAAGAGATAAAGTATCAGGTTGAAAGAATGTCAGCTAGAGGAAGGAGGCTTTCAATACAATCAATAATAAGTCCAGACACACTAACAGAGAAGATAGCTTATGCTATGGGAACAGGAACATGGGTTGCAGGGCAGACTGGAGTATCGCAGGTTCTCGACAGAACAAATCTGATAAGTACGTATGCACATTTGAGAAGGGTAAAATCACCTCTTGCAAAGAAGCACCCACATTTCAAGGCAAGGGATGTACACGGAACTCAATGGGGCAAAATATGTCCTTCTGAAAGCCCTGAAGGCCAGGAAGTAGGTCTTACCAAGTACCTTGCGCTTATGTCCAAGGTAACTGTAGGCGCAGAAGAGGAAAGTGTAGAAAAGAGCATAAGGTCTCTTGGGAAGATAGAACCCATGTAAAACCAAGGTTTTTAGAATGAGCAATAAAAAAACATACTTGCATCTGAATGGCAGAGCAATAGGATTCATAGAAGATCCTGTAAAATTCGTAACCGAGGTAAGGCAGTCTAGGCGAAAAGGACAGATTTCAGGAGAGGTCAATATAGCATATTTTGCGAAGAACGGAGAGATACATATAAATACTGACAGAGGCAGGCTCAGAAAACCATACATAATAGTAGAAAACGGAAAGCCAAAAATGACAGAGGAATTGATGGCAAAACTCAAGAGAAAAGAGATAACCTTCAACTATCTTCTAAGGAGCGGAATAATGGAATACCTCGACGCTGAGGAGGAGGAGAATGCACAGGTAGCTCTAAGCGAGAAAGATATAAACGAAAGCACAACACACATTGAGGTTAATTATACTTCAATATTTGGGCTTACCATAAACACTTCACCATTTCCAGAACATAATGCACTGGCACGACATGCAATGAGCGCCAACTTTATCAAACAGTCCCAAGGGCTCTTCACTACAAACTTCAACCACCGCTTCGATTCAAGAAGCTACCTCCTTTATTATCCTCAGATACCTGTAGTAACAACTGCGTCATATAGGTCTACTGGCCTTAATACCCATCCTTCAGGACAGAATTTCGTTGTTGCAATTTCAACCTACTACGGATACAATATGGCAGACGCAATAGTGATAAATAAGGCAGCTGTAGATCGCGGAATGGGAAGAAGCATATTCTACAAATCTTACAGCGACGAAGAGAGGAGATATCCAGGCGGGCAGAAAGACAGATTCAAGATACCATCCCCAACGGCAGACGGATACATGGGAGAACATGCATACTCAAAGCTAAGCGAAGACGGAATCATAGAGCCTGAAGTATCAGTTAGTGAAGGGGATGTACTAATAGGCAAGGTTGCACCTCCAAGATTCCTAGAAGAAAATATAGGCGCAGGAGGCCTCGAAGAAAAGATGCGTGACGATTCTACCTCTTTAAAAACCGGAGAAGTAGGAAAGGTAGACAGCGTAATACTGACAGAGACATCAGGCGCAACCAAAATTGTAAAGGTCAGAATAAGAAGCCAGAGGGTGCCTGAGAAAGGAGATAAGTTTGCAAGCAGGCACGGACAGAAAGGAGTCATAGCCCTAATAGTAAATCAGGAAGATATGCCTTTCTCAGAAACAGGAATAGTACCAGATCTGCTTCTAAACCCACACTCAATACCTACAAGATTAACATTTGGCCATCTTATGGAGATGCTTGCAGGTAAGGCCGGCGCAGTTAGCGGAAGGCAAACTGACGGAACCGCATTTGCAGGAGAGGGAAAAGAACGGCTCAAGGAATACGGAGATATGCTTAAGAACACCGGATTCGATGAACACGGAGACGAAGTTCTTTATGACGGAATAACAGGCGTACCATTCAAATCAAAGATATTCACCGGAGTGGTGTACTATAACAGGCTCTACCATATGGTAAGCAACAAGATTCAGGTAAGAAGCAGAGGAAAGGTTCAGATACTCACACACCAGCCTACTGAAGGAAAGGCCCGACAGGGTGCACTTAGATTCGGCGAGATGGAACGTGACGCATTGATAGGCCACGGCGCAAGCCTTCTTCTAAAAGAGAGAATGCTTGATCAGTCAGACAAGACTGTGGTATTGATCTGCAAGGAGTGTGGAGAGATAGGATATTATGATCATGTTAAAAGGGTCAACGTATGTCCTATAGACGGCAATAGCCAGATAGTTCCTGTGGAAATGAGCTATGCATTCAAAGTGCTTCTTGATGAGATAAAGTCAATGCACATAATGCCAAGCATAAAAATGAAGGAGTGATAACATGCAAGCCGAAGCAATAAATTATATACGATTCGGGATAGTCTCCCCTGACGAAGTAAAGAAGATGAGCGTCGCCAAGCTTACTGTTCCAGATACATACAATGAAGACGGTTATCCCATAGATGGAGGCCTACTCGACCAGCGCCTTGGAATAATCGATCCTGGACTTATATGTAAGACATGCGGTGCAAGGGCAAAGACATGCCCTGGCCATTTCGGGCACATAGAGCTTGTAAAGCCAGTCATACACTCCGAATTCTCAAAAGTAATATACATGATCCTTCAGGCAACATGCATGAATTGCCATAGGATTCTTCTAGACGAGGAACAGATAGAAGCCATTAAAAAAATAGAAGCTATAGATGCTCCAGAAGCAGCCTCCGGAATAGAGCGTGTAGTACTTGAAAATGCAACAGAAGCTGAATCTGAAGAGGCAAACGCAAAGCTTACAAAGCAGTCAAAAAATCAGAAAGCCAAAAAAGTAAAGAGGACAAAAAGATGCCCTTACTGCAATGAGGAACAGGCAAAGCTCAAGTTCTCTCAGCCTACATATTTTACGGCAGGAGACAGAAGGCTCAAGCCCGACGAGATACGTGACATGCTTGCAAAGATAAGTGATGCTGACCTAAGCCTGTTAAACATAGATGCACACAGATCAAGACCTGAATGGCTCATAATAACCTCTCTGCTGGTGCCTCCTGTAAATGTAAGGCCTTCAATAACTCTGGAATCCGGAGAGAGGTCTGAAGACGATTTGACACATAAGCTTGTAGACATAATGAGAATAAACCAGCGCCTTGAGCAGAACATAAATGCCGGAGCGCCCCAGATCATAATAGATGACCTTTGGGAACTTCTCCAGTATCACGTTACCGCATACTTCAACAATGAAGCATCAGGAATACCTCCAGCGAGACATAGGAGCGGCAGGGCACTCAAGACCCTCGCACAGAGGCTTAAAGGCAAAGAAGGAAGATTCAGGTATAATCTAAGCGGAAAAAGGGTAAACTACTCTGCAAGGACTGTAATAAGCGTAGATCCTTATCTTGATATAAATGAGGTTGGAGTGCCTCAAGAGATCGCTGAAAAACTCACCGTACCATTCTATGTAACACAATGGAACCTTGAATTTGCAAAGGAGCTTGCGGAGAGAACTACACACCCTATGATACTAAATATAATCCTGCAAGACGGCAAAAGACTCAGAGTGTTGGAAGGAAACAAAGAAGAGATAATGAAGAGCATAATCCCAGGCACAATAATGGAGCGGCAGATAATCGACGGAGATATAGCACTGTTTAACAGGCAGCCTTCACTTCACAGGGTCTCAATAATGGCGCACAAAATAAAGGTTCTTCCTGGAAAGACTTTCAGGATAAACTACTGTGCAACTGCACCTTACAACGCAGACTTCGACGGAGACGAAATGAACCTCCACGTACCGCAGACATTAGAAGCACAGGCTGAAGCAAGGCATCTTATGGAAGTACAATACCAGATATTTTCGCCAAGAGACGGATCAGCAATAATAACCAACAGCGAAGACGGAATCAGCGGTATGTACGCACTTACAAAGGATACAAACTTCATAACGAAAGATCTAGCTTGCTATCTTATGGGCATTTGCGGAGTATATGAACTACCAAAGGCAAACAAAGACGGTATGTATTCAGGAAAAGATATATTCTCAATGATTCTACCTAAAAAGCTTAATTACAGCCAGAAAACCAAGATGGGTCCTTTCGTAATAAAAGACGGAAAACTCATCGAAGGGGTAGTTACAAAGGAAACTTATGGGAGAGACAACGGACTTGCAATAAAGATAGCTATGGATTTCGGCTACGAAGAGCTTAGGAAATTCATATATGTATCATCAAAGCTTTCAGATGCCTACGTAACGCTAGCAGGAGTCACTGTAGGAGTCAAGGAATACTCAATAGACAAAAAAACAGAGGAGGAGAAGGAGAAAATACTCCGCGATACCTTCAGTAAGATAGAGAAGATGATAGAAGAGTACAAGACAGGCAAGTTTGAACCAATGATCGGCTACACTCCAAAAGAGTCTCTTGAACGAATGATAATCGCAGAACTAAACTTAGCCAGAAGCAATGCCGGAGAATATCTCGCAAAACACTCCAGTGAATCCAACAGCGCAGTGGAAATGGCCCTTTCAGGATCAAGAGGAAGCATACTTAACCTGGAACAGATGTCTATGTTCCTCGGGCAGCAGGCTACCCTTAGCGGAGGAAGAATAAAAAGAGGCTATTACACAAACAGGCTCCTCCCTCACATAAAGCCAGGAGATGTAGGACCTACTGCAAGAGGATTCATAATAACAAACTATTACGGTGGACTCTCTCCTATAGATATTTTCAGCCACGCTGTAGGTTCAAGAGGTTCAGAAGTATACAAGGCGCTCCTAACGGGAAGATCAGGATACTTATACAGAAGGCTATCCAATGCCCTCCAGGATTATTATGTAAAGAAAGATCTTAGCGTCAGAGATATAAACAACAACATAATCGAGACTGTTTATGGTGCAGATGCAATAGATCCGGTAAAGGTGCAGTTTGCAAAGATGAGTGAAGAGGAAGAGTGATTGTATGAAAGAATCAAAAAATAAAAAATTCACAGTAAATTATGGAGAACCTGTAGGCATGCTTGCTGCGCAGTCGATAGGAGAACCAGGAACCCAAATGATTCTAAGGACATTTCACTACGCAGGAATAGAGGCAACAATCGCTACATCCGGACTTCCAAGAATAGTGGAGTTGGTAGATGCAAGGAAGAAACCTGCGACCCCAATAACCTATGTCTATCTTAACTCATCGGCAAAATCCAACTTTGAAAAGGCTGAACATGTAGTAAAATCGATAAATGAGGTAAGGATGGGAAACATAGCCAAAAGAGCAATAGAAAGTTTCTCAAAAGGCGCAATAAAATTCATATTGGACAAGCAGGCTATGGTAGCAAACGATCTTACTCCTTCACATGTTGCACAGAAATTATCAAAGGCAATGGAAGTCGAGGCGAAGGTATCAGAAGACGGCAATATAATAGTAAAGCTCAAGACAAAGAATCTAAGTGAGATAAGGCAGACAAGCGTAAGGATAATGCGCAAGACCATACAGGGAATAGAAGGCGCAGGAAAGGCAGTAATACAAAGGACAAAAGAAGGGGAATTCTACATAGTGGCAGCAGGAAGCCATATTGAGGGAATAATCGACACCGAGGGAATAGACCGCTCAAGGCTTTATACGAACGATGTCTTTGCAATGCACCGATTATTCGGAATAGAAGCAGCAAGGAATACGATTGTAAACGAGCTGAAAAAGACTCTCGATGAGCAGAAGATAGACGTAGATGAGAGACATATAATGCTAGTTGCAGATGCGATGACTTACTCTGGAGACATAAAGGGAGTAGGAAGGCATGGTCTTAGCGGCCAAAAAAACTCAGTATTTGCCAAGGCTGCATACGAAGAAACAATAAAACATCTTGTAAATGCGGCTTCATTCGGAGAGATAGATCCTATGAGGGGCGTAACTGAAAATATCCTCGTAGGAAAACAGATACCTATAGGTACCGGTTCGGTCAGACTCGCAGTTAAAAAGGAAGAAATAAAAAAATCAAAGTCAGCGGCCCAATCCAAAGAATAGGTCCAAAACAGAGATTGCATAAGAACAGATGGCTATATGTTACTCAAAGACGTAGAAAAACATGTCTGCGGCTCGGAGAAAAACGGAATCGTCTACCCTTTGTATGATGGATACTCCCTCGTAAACGTGCCAAACACTGCGCTTTATATATTAGGGGCAAAACCTGTAGGCAAAACCCTCGACAAATCCATAATCAAACACATAGATACAAAAAACATAAAGAAAATAGTAGTTCTGCTTCTAGACGGCTTCGGCTACGACATGTTCCTCAAATCACTTGAATATGCTTCCTTCTTCAGGAAAGTTGCAGATAATGGGATATTTGCGCCTATAACAAGCGGTTTCCCCTCTTCAACTGCAGTTTCAATAACTACTATGAACACCGGAGAGGTCCCTACCAATCACGGCATCCTCTCCTGGATTTTTTACTCTGAAACTTCAAACCAGATAATAAATGTCTTAAATCATAATAAAGACAAAAGAAGTAGAATGCTCAGCCAAGATATATTCCATACAAAATCTACCGTATTTGGGAATTTTAAAAAGTCAGGAATCCATCCATACACACTCATCGATTATCAAATCGATAAAACTGACTATAACCAGTCATTCAGGTCAAAAAGGAAAAGCATATATCATGTAAAGGATTCAGATTTTGCAATAAAGCTAAGAGAAATCCTTGAGAATGAAAAAGAAAAATCCTATTTCTTTGCATATCTAAATGGGATAGATACAATTACCCACATACACGGACCACATTCTGAAGCATCAGAAGCCGAGATTTCTCTCATATCAAATGCCCTTGAATCTAGTTTCCTTAGCAAGCTTTCCAAAAAAACCGCATCAGAAACCCTTCTGATAATAACAGCAGACCACGGCCATATTAGAATATACCCTAAAAAAACAATCTATCTTAACAAATTTAAAAAGCTCAATAATTATTATAAATTAGACAAAAACAAAAAACCAATACCACCAATAGGAAGCCCAAGATATGTATTCATGCACATAAAACCAGAAAAGCTTGAAGAAGCCTATGCTTTCCTATCGAAAAAACTCTCAAAAACTGCAAAGGTAGTCAAGCTGACAGATGCCTCCGAATCAGATAGACTGTTAAGCAGCAATGAAAATAAAAAATTTCTAAAAAGAGCCGGAAATCTTCTCATACTTCCATATACTGGAAAATCTGTATGGTATCAACACGAGAAAGGGCATAAAGAAAGAAACATAGGGGTGCACGGAGGACTGAGCCCAGAAGAAATGCTGATTCCTTTCGCAGCTGTAAGGCTCTCCAAAATCCTATAACATACTAATTCCAAAATCCTAAAATCCGAATTTTTATTGCATTATTTCTGAAATCTGTAGAATGGACTCACATATAAATAATCTCAAGTATAAAATCAGAAGAGATGGCTACATGTTACTCAAAGACGTAGAAAAACATGTCTGCGGCTCGGAGAAAAACGGAATCGTCTACCCTTTGTATGATGGATACTCCCTCGCAAATGTGTCAAACACCGCGCTTGATCTATTAGGGGCAAAACCTGTAGGCAAAACCCTCGACAAATCCATAATCAAACACATAGATACAAAAAACATAAAGAAAATAGTCGTTCTGCTTCTAGACGGCTTCGGCTACGACATGTTCCTCAAATCACTTGAATATGCTTCCTTCTTCAGGAAAGTTGCAGATAATGGGATATTTGCGCCTATAACAAGCGGTTTCCCCTCCACAACTGCGGCTTCTATAACTACTATAAATTCAGGCCTTACTCCAAAGGAGCATGGTCTTATCGAATGGACATTATATTTTGATGAAATAGACCAGATAATAAATACGCTTCCATTCACCTCCCTTACGAACGAGTCTCTAAAGGGAAAAGAGAATCCAAAAATTCTATACAGTGGCATAACTATATACGGCAATGCAAAAAAATCAAAAGTGAATACATACACGCTACTAGATTCCAGAATAGCATCTTCAGAATACAACAAACAATTCAGTTCAAAAAAAACAAGTGAAACCCATATAAAAAATTCGGATTTTGCAATAAAGTTAAGGAGGATCCTCGAGAATGAAAAAGATAGATCATATTTTTACGTATACCTAAACGGTATAGATTCACTGGCCCATGCGTACGGTTCCCATACTGAAGAATCAGAAGCCGAGATACTATCCATATCTCACTCTCTCGAAGACGGTTTCCTTAGCAAGCTCTCCAAAAAAACCGCATCAGAAACCCTTCTGATAATAACAGCAGACCACGGCCATACTTCTATAAAGCCAGAGAACGTCTTGTATCTCAACAAATATAAGAAACTAAATAGTTATTACGATTTAGGAAGAAACGGAAAGCCTATACTCCCTTATGGCGGCCCAAGAGATGTATTCATGCACATAAAACCAGAAAAGCTTGAAGAAGCCTATGCTTTCCTATCGAAAAAACTCTCAAAAACCGCAAAGGTAGTCAAGCTCAACGATTCGGTTATAAAGACTCTCTTCGGCAATGAAAAGCCAAACAAAAAATTCAAGTCAAGGGTAGGCAATCTTCTCATACTTCCATACTCGGGAAGAGCCGTATGGTATAAACACCTGAAAGAATCCGAATGGCACTATGTAGGAGTGCACGGAGGACTGAGTCCAGAAGAAATGCTGATTCCTTTCGCAGCTGTGAGGCTCTCTAAAATACTGTAGATTCTCGACTAAAAACCGGATGACAGCAAAACTACAAAACCCATACCAATACCTAATGTTTATTAAAACATTTCAACACTAATCTATCATGGTAACTGACACTATTCTTATAATTGATTTTGGAGGCCAATACTGCCACCTAATAGGAAGGCGCATACGGGAAATGGGCGTCTATTCCGAAATAGTACCATATGACATAAGCAAAAAGGAGCTTATGTCAATGAAGGAAAATATGAATATAAAAGGCATAATATTATCTGGGGGACCTCTAAGCATTTACTCCCCAGACTCTCCAAAAATGGACAAAGAAATTCTTGAATCCGGAATTCCAATACTTGGAATATGCTACGGGCATCAGCTTCTTGCAGATTATATCGGAGGCAGAGTCGAAAAAACTGAAAAGCAGGAATACGGAAACGCCACAGCGAAAATAATGAAAACAGGCGACATACTAAAAGGCCTAAAAACCAATGAAGAGGTATGGATGAGCCATGGCGATAGTGTAACAAGACTTCCTGAAAGCATCTCGATTACTGCAAGCAGTACAAATTGCAAGATAGCAGCATATGAAGACAAAAAAAGAAAGATATTCGGGATACAATGGCATCCTGAAGTCGCGCACACCAAAAACGGTTCAAAAATACTCTCAAACTTTATTTTCGGAATATGCAAATGCAAGAAAGAATGGAACGCGGAGAAAAATGTAATACAATACATAAACAATGTAAAAAAGGAAATAGGAAGTGGTCGTGCCATAATGGCTCTTAGTGGTGGAATAGACTCTACCACCGCCGCAACAATAGCCTCAAAGGCGATAGGGGACCGTCTCACAGCCGTGTTTGTTGACACAGGTCTTATGCGTGAGGGAGAGCCAGAAAAGATCTCAGAGATGGCCAAAAAGCTAAACATTAATCTCATAAGCATAAATGCGGGAGAGAAATTCCTTGCCGAATTAAAAAATGTGAAAGATCCTGAAAGAAAAAGAAAGATAATAGGAAGAGAATTTATCCGTATCTTTGAGGCAGAGGCAAAAAAACACAAGGCAGAATTCCTTATACAGGGCACCATATATCCTGACAGGATTGAGTCAGGCCATTCAAAGAATTCAAGCATTATAAAGACCCACCATAATGTCGGAGGAATACCCTCTGACTCCAAATTCAAGAAAATTGTAGAGCCATTAAGGGATTTATACAAAGATGAAGTAAGGCGGCTAGCAAAAAAAATCGGCATTCCAGAAGAAATGGTTTACAGACAGCCATTCCCAGGACCCGGGCTTGCAGTAAGGATAATGGGGAAAATAACAGCAGAGGAAGTAAAAATACTTAAAAAAGCAGATGCCATATTCTGTTCCGAAATTGAAAAAATCCCAATAAAAGAAAGGCCATGGCAGTATTTTGCTGTCGTCACCGGAACAAAAAGCACAGGCGTCAAGGGAGATTCAAGAGCATATGGGAATGTAATTGCATTAAGGGCAGTCGAAAGCAGGGAGGCCATGACTGCCAATTTCTCTGCAATTCCTTATGAAATACTTGAAAAGATATCAGGAAGAATAACTGCCGAGATACCATCCGTTGTACGTGTTGTATATGACATAACCAACAAACCTCCATCAACAATCGAGTGGGAATAGCTTAAACATACGCTGGTAGTAAAATTCTGGAAAGGCCAGAAAACCCATATAAATATTGTCTACGTATAAGCCATATGGAAATAGACGAAAGCAAACTTGGGAATTGCAAAAAGGCATACTCTTTTGATGAACTTCTAATGCTTCCAGGATATGCACAAATGAGCCCGAAAGATATAGATTCTTCTTCTTCGCTTGACGGGATTATTTTAAAATCCCCTTTTCTCTCCGCGGCGATGGATACTGTAACAGGTCCTGAAATGGCCATAGCCCTAGGTCTCAGCGGTGGCCTTGGTGTAATACATCGGAATTGCAGTACTGAAGAGGCATTAGAGATGCTTCGGAAAGTCAAGTCATTCAAAATTCCTGAAAATAATCCAAATGCTACGAAAGACATGAAAGGCAGGCTCGCAGTAGGTGTAGCTATCTCTTCAGAAGTGGAGCGCGCAATAGCAATAGCAGAAGAAGCCGACATATTATTTACTGATGTTGCTAGCTTCCACAATCAAAAGATATTCGAAGCTGTTAAAAAGATAATCCAATCTACAGGAAAAAAGATAGTAATAGGAAATTTAGGCACAGAGCAAGGAATACTACATGCGGTAAAGGAAATAGGCTCTCAAAACATATCCGGAATAAAAGTCGGAATGGGCGGAGGCTCCATATGCACTACTACTGATGTGACTGGGGTAGGCTCTCCTGTCCCTTTTGCTCTGGAAGAGGCTACCTCCGCTCTAAGAAAACTGAAACTTTCAATACCGATAATTGCAGATGGTGGAATACGCAAGCCAAGAGACATAGCGATATCTTTCGGGTTGGGAGCCTCATTTGTTATGCTGGGCAACATGTTAGCACGCTGTGATGAAAGCCCAGGACAAAAAATAGAAAAAGACGGCAAGCAATACAAGGTATACTGGGGAATGGGAAGCAGTGAGGCAAGAGCCAAGCGTGCAGCGCTTGACCGCTATCAGGATTCAGGAAAAGGAAAAGACATCGCCGAAGGAATAAAAATACATGTAGAATCAGAAGGCCCTGTAAGCGATATGGTAGAGAAGCTCACCTCAGCGCTTAAAACTTCAATGGGATATGTAGGAGCAAGAAACGTCTACGAAATGGGAGCAAAGGCTAATTTTGCAATAATAAGGCCGAAGGAAGAGAAAAAGGGAGTAGAATGACGCAGATAGATGCGAAAGAAAAACTAGCAGAGCTCCATGTCCATCTTGGTGCATCTGTGGATCCTGCAACAATGTGGGAGATAGCCCACTCCCAAGGAATAAAACTCCCAACAAAAGACTACTGGAGATTTGCAGATATGATAACTGTAAATTCCAAAAATGTAAAATCCCTGGAAGACTACACTTCACTATTCAAATGGACAGAACTCATACAATCCAGCCCTCTTGCTGTAGAAAGGGCTATCTATCAGACAATAGCAGGGGCATACCGGAAAAACAACATAACTCTGCTTGAATTAAGGTTCAATCCGATGAAACGCAACCGTAATGGAGAGCAGGATCTCGACCAAATTATTATGGCAGCTACCAGGGGCCTTGATCGAGCATCAATGGAATATCCAATAAAAGCAGGAATAATTATATGCCTTGACAAGAACACCTTCACATACAGGCAAAACGAGATACTTGTTCAGAAGGCAATAAAATACAGACACAGAGGAATCATAGGAATAGACCTTGCAGATCCTATAAGTTCCAAATTCAAATATTCTGACTACAGAAAGCTATACAAACATGCAAAAGAAGAAGGCTTAGGACTTACCGTGCATGCAGGGGAAAATGAAGATTTTCAATCAGTGATAGATTCTATAACCTATCTAGAACCTGACAGGATAGGCCATGGCATACAAGCACTGAAAAGCGGCAAGGCAATAGAAATGATAAAAGACGCAAAAATAACCCTAGAGATATGTCCCACTTCGAATCTCCACACACGTGTAATAAAAGACCTCGCCCAGATGAAGAAGATCTTCAAGGCATTGAACTCCGAAAAGATAAAATACGCTATAAACACAGACGGTCCCGAACTTCTGATGACAAACCTCAGAAACGAAATGGACTTTCTCATATCAAATAATATCCTTACAAAAAAGCAAATTCTAGACTCGAATCGGAATGCATTTCAAGCGTCTTTCATAAAATGACAGATAAAGATAAAAATACCAATTCCTTAGTCTTTATAACGGAGAAATCCATGAAAGAGCGTCTAACCATAACTCTGGATACTGAATTGCTCAAAGAGTTAGATTCAACCATAGATGGAGTCAACATACGAAACAGATCACATGCGATAGAGCGCCTTCTGAGCGTAGTTCTTGGGCAATCCTCTCCTAAAAAAGCCGTAATACTAGCCGGAGGAGAAACGGTCAACACAAAGCAGCAGGCAGGGGTTCCGAAACCCATGCTGATGGTAAATGAAAGGCCCATACTGGAATACGTTGTAAAAGAGCTGAAAAGAAACGAGATAACTGATATACTTATAGCAATAGGCAGAGGCGGAGAGAAGATAACCAGATATTTTGGCGATGGCTCTCTCTTCGGAGTTAAAATAAATTATATAAAAGAAGATTCACCAAAGGGAACTGCCAATGCAATAGATCTTGCAAAAGGCCTTGTAGGCGCTTCGCCTTTTTTTGTAATAAATGGGGACAACATCTTTAAGATTAACCTGCAAGACATGTATAAGCAGCATATTTCCACCAAGGCAGAAATAACGATTGCGCTTTATCCTGCGGATATAACAACTGGCTTCGGAGTTACAAAACTTGATGGATTTAAGGTGACAAGCTTCCTGGAAAAACCGACCGACGAGAAAGGGAAACTCATAAGCGCAGGAGTCTACATATTCAACCAATCCATATTCGATACAATCGAAAGAGAAAAATCAAACCATATAACTCTTGAAAAGAACATATTCCCAAAGCTCGCTGCGGAAGGAAAACTTTTCGGCTATGCTTTTTCCAGCCCGTGGTATCCGCTCGAATCCAAAAACATAGAAGGAAGTCTCAAGCTCCTCGCCAAAGTTGTTAATTCTATAGGCAGGTCTTGAAGATTCATGCCATAACAACGTTTTCGGATATGGTAAAAACCTAATTTTACCCTATCCTAATTTATATTAATATGATAAAGTATTACTTAGTATGATTATATCTTATAATCTGAAAATCCAGTGATTTCTAATGCACTCAAGCAAAAGAGCGATAACAGGGAGGGAGTTGGATATCCTATGTGGGGTTCTAAGGCCCTATATCACTCCCTCCGTGTCATCTGTAAAATCATCGCCTCCTAAGGTGATCTCCCTGCCTAGCTATGGCCACTTTCTAAGGCATTCCTGTGGCGAAGATATGAGTCTTTCCATAGTAAACACCCCGCAAGGAATGATTAGAGCAAGAGCATCTGAATATTCTTATACTGTTGCAATATCCAATGATTTTCTCTCTGTCTCATGGAGGTTGAATCATTCAGAAGGAATACTAGAAAGGGTAAAGATGGCTACGCTCCCCCCAAATACACACTATGAAATTAGGCTTCATGGAAATTCGTTCCTCTTCTTGCTCGAACTAAACAATAGCAAAATATTTACCAATAAATCACCCATAGGACTGGCTCTTACTGGGAAATCGATAAACACTGATAGATCATCTGTAGAATTTTACATGGAAAAAGAGCCATTTATACAAGATTTCCATGCCTGTCCAGAAACCAAAACCTATGTAAGCATGGGCAGAGCCAGTGTCATATGGCTGGAGGCCCAAAAACTAATGCTAAATAAGGCAGTAGATTCAGGAATCATAACTGTAAATCCTGAAACTCCGCACTCCGTAATTGCAGAATCAGAATCTCCTCTATTCACAATAACTGCAAAAAATTTCAGTCATAAACCGTCTCGTATTATGATAACGGAAAACGAGATGAGAAAAGTATTGCGTATGTAACAACTTATGATGCACTGCAATTTACTACTCAATCTTTCTGAAAAGAAGCTCGCCTCTGCTCAGGTTTCCTGCGAATTTCTTCCTGAAGCTGCAGTCTTGAATTCTGAAAGTTCCGGTGTCAACGCCTATTTTGGCTAATATTTTCTCTGCTGTTTCTGGTATGAAAGGGTGCAGAAGTATGGCAGATATCCTGAGCGCTTCCAGCAGGTTATAAAGTACAGAATCAAGCTCAGCTCCGCTCTTTTTCCACGGTTCCTTAATGTTTACATAGGCATTGCAGCTTCTAACGAACTCCATGATCTTCTCCAGTGCTTCATGGAGATTACACTCATTCATATTTTTTAAGATATCATCAAGATGCAAATTTTCCGAAAGTTCAATTTTTCCTTCAAAAACAGTTTTACCACTTCTCTCAGCAATGGTAAGAACCCTATTTACCAGATTTCCAAGATCCCCAACCAGTTCCTTGTTATATCTGTCTTTAATGCCTTCCTGTGAAAAATTCCCATCTCCAAAAGTTGAAATGTCCCTGATTAGGTAATAACGCATGCCATCCGCGCCGTATTTGTCCATAATCTCAAACGGGCTTATCACATTTCCAAGCGATTTGCTCATCTTTTTGCCTTCAACCGTAAGAAATCCGTGCACAAAGAGTTTTTTAGGAAGAGCCAATCCGGCAGAAAGAAGCATGGCTGGCCAATAAACCGCATGAAATCTTATAATATCCTTGCCTATGACATGCACATCCGCAGGCCAGAGCCGTTTGAACTCTTCCTCATTCTTTCCATATCCTGCAGATGTAAGATATACTGCAAGAGCGTCAAACCATACATAAAAAATCTGCCCCTGATCCCCAGGTATGGGTATACCCCACCCATGGGCTCTGCTTACCGATCTTGAAATACTGAAATCCTCAAGCCCTGAGTCTATAAAACTCAATATCTCATTCTTTCTCTCCTGCGGGAGTATCATATACTCTCCGGATCTAATTATCTCTTCTATCTTTTCCTGATATCTGGAAAGCCTGAAGAAATAATTCTCCTCCTCGATTTCCTCAGGCCTGGTATTATGGTTAGGGCATTTGCCGTCTATTAGCTCTCCTTCAGTATAAAACGCCTCACATCCTACGCAATAAAGTCCTCTATATTTCTTACTATAGATATCTCCATTCTTCTTGCAGGTCTCCCAGATCTTGTATACTCCCGCCCAATGCTCTTCCTTTACTGAAGACCTCACGAAAGGCCCCTTTAAGACATTCATCCGTTTCAAAAGATTCCTGAAAACTTCAGAATTTTCAGCACAGAGCTGCGCTGTAGATATACTGCGAAGTTCAGCTGCCCTGACATTCTTCAGGCTATTCTCATCGGTTCCTGTACCCAATGTCACATCTTCTCCCAAAAGGGAGTGATACCTCGCAATTACATCGGTCTGTGTATACTCGAGCGCATGGCCGATATGCGGCGAAGCGTTTACATAGGGTATAGATGACGTTATATAAAATTTTTCCAAGAATTACACCGGAACTTCCACTAATATCTTTTTCATGCATTATTTTTAATTCTTTAGAAGTTATATAATTTTCCTAAGAGGAGGAGGTATGGACGAAATAGCAGCAGCAGAACTAAGTGACAAATTCCTCGAGTTTTTCAATGAATATTACACTGAAAAAATAAATGATATGTATATAGGCTATCCGAAAACAAGAAGCATCATGGTCAATATAAAAGACCTGGAGAAAATAGATCATGAACTTGCACTCGAAATGATAAACAATCCCGATAGCATACTCCCAGCTGCAAATGCGGCTTTGGCAAAGCTTAATCCTAATCCTGAAGCGAAAGAAAATGTATATGCAAGGTTTTATGGCATTGAAGGCGCGCCTCTCATACAGGATGTAGGCTCCGAATACATAGGAAAGATGTTAACTCTGGATTCCCTCCCAGTAAAGCGCTCTGAGATAATACCGAAGGTCTCAATAGGCGTATTCAAGTGCACGTTCTGTGGCACAACAATAAAAATAAAGATGGAGAGGGATACTGCAATAGAAATATGTCCTCAATGCAAGAGACGATCATTGAAACAAGATAATAACGAATCACATTTCACAAATCTTCAAAAGATAGCTGTACAGGATCCCCTGGAAAAGCTAAAGGGAAGCACTCCGACATGGCAGTTGGAGGTCTGGCTTGAAGACGATCTTGTAAATACTGTAACACCTGGAGACAGGATAGATATAACCGGGATTCTCAGAATAAGGCCAAGAAAATCCTCAAAAGGCAAAGAAGACAAGATGCTTTACTCAATGTTATTTGATGCTGTTTCCATAGAGCATAAACAGAAGGAGTTTACCGACCTTGAAATCTCAAAAGAAGAGGAGAACGAGATAAAGACATTGTCCAAAGACCCGGAGATATTTGAAAAGATTTCCAAATCCATAGCTCCTTCAATATTCGGCTACGACGAGATAAAGAAGGCATTGGCACTTGCATTATTCGGCGGAACTCCTGACAAAAAATTAGTAGACGGAGCGCCTATAAGAAGTGATATACACATGCTTCTCATAGGTGACCCAGGTTCAGCTAAGACAAGACTTCTGCAATCTGTAACAGCGCTCGTGCCCAAAGGCATATATGTAAGTGGAAAATCAACAACATCAGCAGGGCTTACTGCGGCCGCAGAAAAGGATGAATTCGCAGAAGGAGGATGGGTCTTAAAAGCAGGAGCATTAGTCTTAGGTTCAGGAGGCGAAGTCTCAATAGACGAATTCGACAAGGTCAGTGACGAAGACAAATCCTCACTGCTGGAGGCAATGGAATCCCAAACCATCAGCGTTGCTAAAGCAGGAATAGTCGCAAGATTCAATACCAAAACCACAATACTTGCAGCCGCAAATCCAAAATACGGAAGATTTGATCCTAATGCATATCCTGCTGATCAGTTCGACATTCCTCCAACGCTTCTCTCCAGATTCGATCTCATATTCCCTATAAAGGATAATCTTGATGAGGAAAAGGACAAACAGATAGCAAGTCATATCCTAATGCAGCATAGTGCAGCAGGTGCACAACTGGCAGATCTATCTGATTATGAACAAGTGGAGACTCCTCCCCTCAATCACGATCTACTTAGAAAATATGTTGCATACGCAAAAAAGAACATAAGGCCAAGGCTAAGCCCGGAAGCCTCGAATAGGATCTCTGAGTATTATGTGGAGCTCAGGAAGATCGGCATAAAGAGCGGCGCTACTCCTATAACTCCAAGGCAGATAGAGGGCCTAGTCCGCCTATCAGAATCAAGCGCAAAATCGCGGCTTTCAGACATAATAGAAGAAAAGGACGCACAGTTAGGGATCTCTCTCTTTGAATACATGCTTAATACATTAGCAGTTGACAGAGGTGGAAGGAAGGATATAGATGCCTTATTGACAGGAATGCCCAGGGAAAAAGTAAATAAGATAAATTCAATAATGTCCATAATAAAGAAACTTCAGGAAGAGTCTAATGAAGGCATAGCAAAAATAGTCGACCTTCTATCAGAAGCAGAGAAGCAGGGAATAGACCGCGCAACAACAACCAGGTACCTGAGCGAACTGGAGCGCAGCGGAGATATTTTCACCCCGAGGGGAGGCATAGTAAAGATTGTCAGAAGGGAGGATGAATAATTATCTGCTAACTCTCTTTCATCTGAAAATTAGAATAGTTTTTAAATTATTTCTTTCTAAAGCTATAAGATAAAATGGCAACGTCTTCATCAAGAAAGCGAAGGAACAAGAATCCACCGGCTGAAAACTCAGAGCAACCCACAACACAGGAAAGCAAAAAGAGGCCTATTGCTGCAAGCCTACTTGCAATAATCGGTGGCATACTGATAATAGTATCCTCTGTTTATGTACTCTCTTCCTTCCACTACATATTAAACCATCCGGCTAATTTTACAAATGAAATAAACGCAACAACGCTTGCAGCTGTGCATAAAGCCCTACCTTATGCTTCAGAGCTAACAGCGGTCTCAGTAATATGTGGAATATTGATAATAGCATTTGGTTTATCAGCTCTCTTCATATCAAAAACATTGAAGCATTCTAAGCTTATGGCGATAGCAATAGCAATTGCCGCGTTTATAAGCCTGCCAATGGGCGGCGGCTTCATAATAGGGCTCATATTATCCGTGATAGGTGCCATATTGTTATTTATATTCAAGGGTTGACAAACAAAACTAGATTAAGGTCCAATTATGTATGTAAACGATTCTCTCAGGAACGCATACTTAACCCTAAAGGAAAAACCAACGATTATACTTTTGTTCATCGGATACGAGATATTCCAACTTCCCATTCTCTTTCTATACTTATTCCTTATTCAAAACGCTTCAAATCCTTCTAATCTTCAATTATTTACACTTTCTATAGTTTTTCTAGCAGCACTAATTATAGTAAATTTTGTATTCTATATCATTCTGGCTTCGATGTCTGTAATGATAGCTAAACAAAAAATCGAAGGAGGAAAGATCCTCCTGAAAAAAGCATTCAGCGACGCAAAGCCCTTTTTCGCAAGAACTGCGGGTTTATTTATTGTAATATTCCTGATCTTCGGAATAATAGCAACGCTGATGGTATCTGGATTCATATTCGGCGGAATAGGAGGGTTTCTCATTATCCTAATAAGTTTTGTACTCTCTGTCTTTCTCGCAGTGACAATTACACAATCATTAACCATATCTATAATTGAAAATCTAGGTATAATAGCATCTATTAAAAAAAGTTACAACAAATCTCTCCCATTTTTCTGGTCTATATTTGAAATAGAGTTTGCAATTTCTGCAATCGCAGGCGCAATTGTTTCAATAGGATATCTAATATCACTTATATTCTCTCCAATTCTAGGCAGCATAATATCTTCAATATCTTCAATAATATTCACTCCGATTTTCTTGATCGCTATTCCATTATTCTACTTTTATTCTAATCAAAAGCCAAATCAGAATAAGCCCGAGATTGGTACTTCTTCAGTACCTCCGAAAATCAGCCAAAGCTGATCTCAGAATTCTTGCTGCCAAGCCTTAAAAGATTCCTTGCCATTTCGCTTGGCATATCCATATCCCCATACCTGCCAAGGAATCTACCGAATCCCAATACTTCAAGAATTTTCAGGGTGAAACCCATTCCCATGTTTCCAACTCCGGAATAGAAACTCTTCACCATCTCATGCATCCATATATCAAGCATGAAAGTCTTCCTGTAAGCTCTTTCATATTGATAAAGATCCGCTCCATGTTCAAAATAATTCTTTATAGATTCAGCGGCAAGAATGCCTGCAATGCTTCCATATATAATGCCTCCACCTGTCGAGGGCTTTACCTGCCCCGCAGCATCTCCTACAAGCAATACTCTGGATTTAGGGTCTACTATGCGGCTGCGCTGCGATACCGGTATCATGCTTGCCCCTTCTGAGATTCTTTTAGCGTTTCCTATTACATCTGAAATCTCCTTTGTGGATATAAATTTCTTAAAAGAAGCCATTGCATTTCCAAAAGAAGAATCAACACCTATTCCTACTTCCAGTATATCTTCGGAATTTGGGCATATCCATCCGAACAAGCCTTTTGAAACCTTACCATCAAAAAAAACATCAACTACCCTGTGGTCGTCATGGCTTGTGTTATACTCTGCCTTATATGTAAGCAGATAATTCTTAATGCTGCCGATTTTATAGTGCCTTGCAACTTCAGAGACTGCCCCATCAGCACCAACCACTATCCCTTCCGAAGAGAATCCTTCGAGTTCTCTTCCTGTCACTCTCTTTCCTAAAAGGACATCAGCACCTTCTGCAACAGCTTCATCATGGCATATATCATTAAGGCGCTTTCTGTCAAGTACGTGGGCAACTGCAGGCTTTGAGGAAATATTCATGGTCTTGCCATTAGCATGTATCCTAGCTCCATGAAGCGTATTAGTGATTGCACTGCTATAGTTCATGCCTATCTTCTGAAGACCTTTTATTGAAAGAATGCCTGAGGCCCTGACCGGCTCTCCTAAAACTCTCTTCTGGTCATAGACTACAGTATTTATGCCAAGCTTCGCAAGCCTCTTGGCTGTAACAAGCCCTGCTGTCCCTCCTCCAATTACCGAAACCTTCTCTTCCATTATCTAGCTCACTTAAAATTGATAATAATACTTACAATTAAAAATTAAGAAACTTTATGTTATACCTCTTCCAGACACTCTTTTTCCTAAATGAAACATCATCTATATAAATATGACCTAAAAATATTATGCTGTAATCAATAGTGCTTAAAACGCATCGTTAAATAGCTAAACAATCAATGGTTTCTACAATGCTCTTCACCGACCTCCTAATCGGATTCTTATCAATAATGATTCCTGGCTTCTTCCTGGCCTTAGGCCTGCTCAAGAAAACTAAGCTTAACATATTTGAGATATCGGTTATAGGATTCATATTCGGAATGATATTCCCTCCTATGCTTACTTGGACAGAATCCTATTTCAGGGATATTATACATGCATTCTCATTTTCAGTAGGCCTTTACAACATAAATGTAATACTGCTTACTATAATAGGAATTGCTATATCATATCAACAGGGAGCTTTAGACTTCTCCTTTCTTAGTAATAAGGTATCCTCTTCAAAATCCAGTTCTAGAGTCATAACTGAAATAAACGCATCAGCAAGAGAGCGGATAACACATCTTAGAAAGCAATTCTCTTCAGCAGAACTAGACATGGCTATGGTAAAGGCTCATGAAAAAGAAGAGGAAGAGCTCGCAAGAAGAAACAACGATGAGATCGAGGCTCTAAAAAAGAAGGGAGCAGGAGCAGAAGAACTAGAACATGTAAAGAAATCCCACATAGAGGAAGAAAACAGGTTAATAAGCGAGCATGAAAGAGAGGAAAAACACTTCCTAAGCAGCGGAAAGAGCCCAGCGGAGAAAAACTCTTCTTCAGACTCAAAGAAATGGGCCTATGTTGTATGGGGAATCCTCTTCGCTATAATGCTGATCACATTCGCTTCAAGAATAATAAATATAGGAAACTCTCCAAAATACTTCGAGTTTGATCCTTATTTTGACATGTTAAGCACAAGGCAGATACTGGCCTATGGCTACCAATTCCGGCTTGATTATTCTGCATGGCCTGTCAATAACGGCACTACTGACAGAATACAGCCATTGATTCCTTATCTGGAAGCGTATTGGTATCGAATTGCAGATACGCATCCAAGTTCATCCACAATAAGCACTAACCTTCTATCACTTGTAAGTTCCTATTATCCTCCAATAACAGCGGCACTCCTCGTTTTCATAGTCTTCATGTTTGTCTATCATGAGTATGGCTCACTACCAGCGCTTACTGCCGCAGCACTTATAGCAACAATGCCTACACTAATAACAACATTCATAGCCGGAGAGCAACTTCTTGAACCATGGGGCATCTTCGCATTATTCTTCATGGTGGCAGCATACTCCCTCGCAGTAAAGAACCCAAAAGAGAAGAGATATGCAATACTTGCAGGAATAGCGTTCGCATCCAATTTCCTCGGAGCCCACTACTACAATGTAACTGCCGCAGTACTTGCACTTTACATACTTGTACAAGGAATAATCGATACCCTAAGGAAGAAGAGCAGCATAGACTTCTTCAAGTCAAACGGAATCATGCTCCTTGTCATAATAATATTCTATGTGATATATGCCCCTTACAACGCAACCCTTTCAAACAGGATTCCAAGCATACTTGGCATACCAACTATCATAGGCTTCCCTCTTATAGCGTTCATAGCAGCCCTGATATTCGAATACCTGCCCGTTTATCTTGAAAAGTACAAGCTCCTAAAGAGAACAACTGTAAATGACCTTGTAGTAAGAATAAGTCTTCTTGTTTTGATTCTGGCTCTTGCCGTACTCAGCCCTCTCAGCAGGCCTATAACCTCATTTCTAGCTCTGGCTTCTCACTTTACAACTCCATCAACCCCACTATTCATGACTGTACAGGAATACGTGACTACCGGCGCTGCCTTCAACTTCGGATCTGCGGGATTCGGAGTCATAGGCGCAGCCATATCTGGATTCCCTATAACTGTATGGATAATTCTTGTATTGTTTGGAATATTCACCATCTATGATATCTTCGTAAAAGATTCAAGGTCTGCAATATTTACATTTGTCATGGTCGCAGTGCTTGCAGTTGCAGGAATGAGTGAAATAAAATATCTTCCACACTTCGGAGTAGCTTACATAATCGCACTGGGAATCGTGATAGGGGAACTTTATATATTGATAAAAAGGCTTGAGCCTTCAAAGAGGCAGATTGCAACTTATGTTCTGATCGGTATTATATTAATTGCAATAATACTCGAATCAGGCTCAATGTTAAGCACATTCACTGCATATGGAAAAAGCTGCAACAATGTAACAAATGTAGTCGCAGCTACTATGTACTGCAATACCCTTACAAATCAATGGCTAAATGCCCTTTCCTGGACGAAAAGCAACATAGGACCACACGCGCCAAGAATACTTGCATGGTGGGACTATGGAGACTGGATAAACTGGTTTGGAAACAGCAATGCCGTGATTCGAGGCGACAACGCAGTCGCAACTCTCGACTACAATGTAGCTGCACATTTTGTTCTGGGAAACAAAGACGGATACAATGCCACCAGGCTTGCATCATTCATGGACAATACAGCTCAGGCAGGATATCTTCTATTTGACAACCAACTAGTGCAAAAATGGTCTGCTCTAGATTTCCTTGCATGCGTAGACATAAACCAAACAAGCCGTGCATATGCAATTTCACAAGGAGCCCAGTACAACCAGCCATTCCTGATAGGCACTTCTCCATGCGAGACGGCTCACGATCCGGTAGACATAGCCATTCCAGCACAGCCTACTATAAACCAGTACTGCAGCTTTTCCAACACTACTACCGCAGTGCAGGGATTGGCACTTGTAGGCCAAACCATACCAAATGTTCTAAACTCCTCATACTGTGTCTCAACAACCCCTAACTCAAACGGAGTCCTGGATGTATACAACGAAAACGGCACCAAGACCAACATAGTACTGTCTACTAATTACTATATGGGAAGCCTACAGGGCCCTAACGGCCAGACACTAATGGAGTTCCTTGCAATATATCTGCCAAACGGGCCAAATGATACCATTACGAATGCACCTACTGAGTTTTACAGCTCGACATACTACAAGGGCTTCTTCTTTGGAAAACTGCCAGGATACACTCTAGTTTATCCTGAGAACTTCTCCGGAATAAACATGGTGAACTCATCAAACCAGGTAATGATATTGAGGCTGAATAACTACACAGGAAAGCTTCCATACATACCTCCTAAGCCAAGCTGGGTTCACAACAATTACACTATACCTGGATGAGGTGATAGTGAATGAAACTTCTCATAATACAGCCATATGTATCCCTGAAAGGAGGCTTCGAGCGCGTAATGCTGAAGATAGCCGAGCATTATTCAGCACCAATATATACTCTGGAATACAATCCGAAAACAACATTTCCCGAATTCAAAGACTTAGACATAAAGGTAATAGGAAAGGATGTGCCTTTCTCAGAAGCGCTTCCATACAGGGCATCACAAGGCCTCAGATACGGATACAACTTCTACAACTTAAAGCTAACTGAAGACTACGATGTGCTAAATGCACATATCTCTCCAAGCGAGTGGATACGCCATAAGAATCCAAGAGTTCTGTGGTACTGCCATACTCCTCCAAGGGAGGTCTACGATCTCTATTCTGAAAGGATGAAATACCGGTCATACAAAGAGAAGTTCCTATATTCCGCAATGACTAAAGCCTACAAGCTTATATCCAACAGGGTTATAAAAAACATAGAAGCCATAGCTGCAAATTCAACAAACACACAAGCAAGAATCCTGAAATATCTTGGAAGGGAATCCGAAGTCATAAATCCAGGGATAGACTACGAAAAATTCAGTAATCAAGGAGACGACAAATACTTCTTCTATCCTTCAAGAATACTCACCAACAAGCGCCAAGATTATGTAATAGAAGCATTCAAGCGATTCAGCAAGTCTTCTAAAAAAAGGTACCATCTTATAATTGCAGGCACCTTATCTGCAAATCCGGAACACCAGGCCTACTATAAAAAGCTGATATCCTTATCAAAAGGCCTTGATATAAAGATAAAAACAAACATAACAGACAAGGAGCTTTCAGAACTATACTCCAGATCTTCAGCAGTGCTCTTTTCTGCTATAAACGAGGATTATGGATATGTGCCATTGGAAGGAATGGCAAGCTCCAAGCCTGTAATCTCTGTAAATGAAGGAGGCCCAACAGAGACAATATCAGAAGGAAAAACCGGTTTCCTAGTCAATTCACCAAAGGAGATGGCCGAAAAGATGCTTTATCTCACAGAGCATCCGGGGGAATCTGCAAAGATGGGCAGAAACGGAAGGAAGAGAGTCGTAAGCAATTATTCCTGGGAAATTTTCTTCAAAAAGTTTGATATTGAGCTCTCAAAAGCCAGAAAGCAGATCCAGAAAGGATAATTGATATTCAAACGCAAAAGTTAGCAAGCATTTTGGCTGAAACGCGTAGGATCACAAAAACAATGATTAATAAGGTGTAATTGCAATATGGTATTTGTGAATAAGAAGCTAAAATGTGCAGTCTACAAAACCACTATGACTGCAGTTCCAGATATTCCACTGATCAAAGCTGGGAATGATCTAGGAGAGATCATATTCGGTGCTATGGCACGAAATAAGATGGAGACAAGAGATGGAGATATTCTGGTCATCTCATCTAAAATTATCTCCAAAGCAGAAGGGCGCTTAGTCTCTCTTAAATCGATAATACCATCAAAAAAAGCAGAGAGGATAGCGCAGAAAAGCGGGAAGGACCCCAGAGTGGTTGAACTGATAATGAAGGAAGGAGAGATAATACGTGTGGAGAACGGCATTATCGAAACAATTCATAAGTTAGGTTTTATCTGCACAAGCAGTGGGATAGATAGGGCCAACACAGGCACTCTAGAAAAGGAAATGGTAAGCCTTTTGCCAGCAGATCCAGACGACAGCGCGAACCGCATCAGGAATAGGATTAAGACTCTCACAGGCAAGGAAGTTGGAATTGTGATAAATGATTCATTAGGGATAAGGTATAGGGCAGGTTCGCTGGGGCTTGCAATAGGAGTGTCTGGTATACCTGCACTTTTGACAGGAGATATGAATGAGGTGGACATATATGGCAAGAAGAGGAACGTAAGGATCGCATTTGCAGATGAGGTCGCCGCCGCCGGTTCTCTGTTAATGGGTCAAAGCGACGCCGGTCTACCTGTCATTCTGATAAGCGGCCTAAGGTATAAGAATAAAAACGGTAAGATATCCGATCTGCTTGAGTCTGGCAGACTAAGAAAAGACATTGGAAAATTAAAGAGAAATATAAACTTATAAAGAGTATTTAGATAATAGAATACCAGAGCAACAAACAATACACGCCTGCCGGATAGACTACAGACGAATCAGCACACTACGTTAAACTCCTACAATTATTCTGCCCTGATGCTAAAATTATAGTAGTCTAGGCTCATTCTAGGAAATCCAGAAACTAAATTACATTAAGGAATCTGCGATCCAATCTCACCTAATGTTACTGATGATGTCGCATTCGGCTCATCTGGAGTACTGTAACTAGCAACAAGGTAGTCGCTCGATTTATTTGAAATAGCAGGAACTGACAAAGTTATCTTCGCAATACTTCCGTTATTCAGCGCGGGTAAGCTTACATTATAACTTGGAAAAATACCAAGATTATAATTCTGATCATAAAAAGAATAATTCATTAAAAAGAATTTTACATCGGTCCAATTACTGCCACTATTCTGACTTATACTCAAGGTAATACTATCTGTATTATTATTAGAATTAATACTCTGGATATCACATGTAAATCCTGCGTATCCGGTACACTCATAATTTCCCAAACCTAAAGTCAGTCCCTGTCTATTGGAAGAGACACTTGTCTTATTTACTGTGAATTTCGAATATCCAAAATATGCAATTATCACTACAGCCACTACTCCAATCACAAGTAAGCGGCTGACTTTCGTACCTGTGCCTCTGGAAGAAGCGGATGATGTAGGATTTACAGACTGAGCAGAAGGATTACTCTGTGAATTATATCCAGAAGGAATAGAAGAATCTGCGTTATTTGGCTTACTCTTTGAAACTATAAACCCAAAACCAAACATGACCTCAAGAAATTACATACTTCGATATGACCTTCGTTGCCCTCTCGAGTACTATCTTTATATTCTTGGTTGTATTCGACCCGGTACAGATCAGTTTTCCATTTTTGAATAATATTATAACTGCCTTAGGCTCCTTTATCCTATATATCGCGCCTGGAAATTGTTCAGGTTCGTAATCAACTTCCCTGATATTCTTTGAAAGAGAAAAAAGGTCTATATTGGCATGAAGATCCGACTTTACCACTATGTTTTGTATCTTTATCTTAGGGTTTATCTTAACTAAGGGCTTCCTGTTTTTTTCTTCCTTTGCCATGGTATTCAGATATACTTATAACATGAAGCTTTTTAAAGCTATCTCGGGAAACCACTCATCCGGAAGCCCTATTCTCGACTAAAAGGCATGCATCTGCACTATCAAAGCCTCTCTCCAAAGGTATAAATATTTTGCCTGGCATAATATATTGTCTTTCAGAATAGCAAGAATTGTTTTGAAAAACGTCTCTATTTGTACTTAAAAAAGAAAACAAGTGATAATATGGCAGAAAACCAACTAGGAGGGCAACAGTATTTGATATTACCTGAAGGGGCAAGCAGACTAATCGGAAAGGAAGCCCAGCGTACCAACATTGCAGTAGGGTATGCGGTATCCAGCATAGTGCGAACTACTCTGGGTCCTAAAGGAATGGACAAGATGCTTGTAAGCGAATTAGGAGACATAATAATAACTAACGACGGAGCAACAATCCTGCAAGAGATGAATGTAGAGCACCCTATAGCAAAGATAATGGTAGAGATAGCCAAGACTCAGGACAAGGAGGTAGGCGACGGAACAACCTCCGCGGTGATAATTGCCGGAGAGATGCTTAAGAATGCAGGAAGCCTACTCGACCAAGGGATACCTCCTGCAGCAATAATAAAAGGCTACGAGATGGCAAGATCCAAGGCATATGAGATATTAAACTCAATAGCAGGCAAGATAAGCTTGAACGACGAGGACAAGCTTCAAAAGATAGCAATGATCTCGATGGGCTCAAAGAACATAGGAAGCCCAGAGACAAAGCAGATGCTCGCAAAATTAGCATTGCAGGCAATAAAACAGGTATCCATAACTAATGGAGACAAAGTAACAATAGACAGAGACTTCATTAAGCTCGAGAAGAAGGAAGGCAGCTCCATAGAAGAGACCAGCTTCATAAACGGTGTCCTTATAGACAAGGAGATAGCACATCCTGGAATGCCTAAGCAGATAAAGGACGCGAAGATAGCTTTACTTGATGTCGCTCTGGAGATAGAAAAGACAGAGACTGATGCAAGGATAGAGATAACCTCTCCAGATCAGATGCAGGCATTCTTAGCCCAGGAAGAAAAGATGCTGAAGGAGATGGCCGAAAAGATAGCAAAGAGCGGAGCAAACGTAATATTCGTCCAGAAAGGAATAGACGATGTTGCACAGCACTATCTCTCAAAGGCAGGCATAATGGCTGTCAGAAGAGCAAAGAAGAGCGACATGGAAAAACTTGCAAAGGCAACTGGCGCAAGGCTTGTAACAAGCCTTGATGACCTCACAAAAGAGGATCTCGGCTTTGCGGGAATGGTTGAGGAGAAGAAAGTCTCAGGAGAACAGATGGTATTTGTAGAGAAATGCAAAGATCCAAAGAGCGTGACCATTTTCATAAGGGGAGGCGCAAAACAGACAGTCGATGAGGTAGAAAGGGCACTTACAGATGCTCTAGGTGCACTAGCAAGCGCAATAGAGTCAGGCAAATATGTGACCGGAGGAGGAAGTACCGAGATAGAGGTAGCCTCAAAGATAAGGGACTATGCAACTGACGTAGGAGGCAGAGAGCAGCTTGCAATACAGGCATTTGCAGACGCGCTTGAAGTCATACCTAAGACACTTGCAGACAGCGCAGGGATGGATGCCATAGATACTCTAGTAAGCCTAAGGACTAAGCATAAAACAGATTCTGGGAAGGTCTATGGAATAGATGTGTACACCAACTCCATAGCTGACATGGAAAAGCCAGGAGTAATAGAGCCTCTGAAGGTAAAGCTCCAAGCCCTTTCAAGCGCTACAGAAGCAACAGCTGCAATCCTTAGGATAGATGATATGATAAGCTCCAAAGGAAGGTCTGGAGGCGCTGGCGCAGGAGGCGGAATGCCTCCAGGAATGGGAGGAATGCCTGAATAATGAAAAACAAAAGCAGGGCCGATGAAATCTGAATCGAAACAGAAAAAGGCCCCGCTTATTTTATTTTTTTTATTTATTTATGTTTATTTCCTATAGGATAATAAATAAGCTTTCAAATAACGGATCAAAGTTTACCATTGAGAAATATCCTTCTTGCAAAATTCATCCTTTGGAAGCATATAGTCTCTAATCCTGGGAAATCTGGCACACTACGCCGTGCCGCATCCCCGTCCATTAAATCTGCCTATAATATTGCCACTTTCTGCGTCTATGTATATCCCTTTTTCAAAATTTGGATTTAGACAATTTCCCATATTTTTGCCTTCAACATACACCACCCAAACAAAGACCATAGGTGAAATGTCTGTGTAGTTATTTCCTGTTTTAACAACATAGTTTAACGAAGCCAAATATGTAGTATTATAACCATCTGCATAAAGCCCAAATCTTTTAGCTATTTTTATGGCATAATCCGGAGAGACTGAGATATAATAAGGCCGCATTGGACCATTATATAACATTACAGAATTATTTGTATTTAGTATTACTGAACCATTGTTGTAAACTGGTACAATTATCGAACCTTCTATGGTGTTGTTAACTATAACTATTCCAGAGTTCTGTGCTATTTCATTACTTATAATGATTGAATTTGCAATAGGTATATTATATGAAAAATAAACTATACTGATATTCGAATTATATGTAGGAACTTCAAGTAGAGGATGTACATACCTATCATAATAATTCTGTCCTAGTCTGTTTTTAAGAAAATCCGATGCAATACCTATAACATTAGAAGCTATACTAGATTTAACGAAATTACTGTTATTAGTGTTAATTGCTGCATTGTTCAGATTCATGAACGACAAGAAGTAAGATACCGGATATAAATCATAATTTGTTGAAGTATCTCCACTCAGAATCCAACTGTTGGTATTAGGTAACAAATAGTAAATTCCTAAGACGCTGTTAATCTCTGCAACTATAGATCCTGTTCCTTGAACTTGTGTGGATACCAGTCGGTATGTATGATCCGTAGAGATTTGATTTAAACCAGAATTCTGTATAATTCCAGGAACTACCACCAAAACTGCAAGCAGTACTATGACTATTCCGATAATAGCAGACACTATAAATGCGATTCTCTTACGATTCATAACTCGATTTATACAAAAATATCTAAAAACCCCCAAGTTACAATGTGCACCTTGTTACAAGCAAATATTAGTCCAGGACTACCCCCCCACAAGCCCAATTCAGACAAAAAGCTATATATCTTGAATATCATTATATATTGCTGTTGAATAATCTTTATTATAAATACTGCGTGTTCTTATGGCTAAAATAATAGTAACCGGCACCCCAGGCTCAGGAAAGTCGACCATACTAAACAACATAAAAATAATCAAGATAATAAGCCTTGCAGACGAAATGCTTAAGCGTTCCTCAACAAACGGCGTAGTCGACAGGGACAAGCTAAGGTATATGTCCTATGATCAGATCGCTTCGATAAGAAAGGATGTGATTCTCAACACAATAAACAAGATAAATGAAGACCTCTTAATAGATACGCATCTGACTGTCAAGAAGAAGACACGATATGTGCCTGGCTTCTCCAAATCCGATCTTGATTCATTCAAAGACCTAAAAGGCATAATATATATAGACGCACACGCAAACGATATACTGTTCAGAAGGCTTATTGACAAAACAAGGTCAAGGGAGGATGAGCCAGAAGAAGAGATACACGAACAGCGGCGTATAAATATCTCAATGGCGTCATATTATGCAGCACATCTAAATCTGCCTTTATACATAGTAAAGAACAGGCAGAATCAAGTTGAACGTGCCGTCAGTGATATGGAAGAAGCAATAAATGAGATACTTGGAAAGAGTGTTTAAATGATACCCCTTCAGGCAGAAATAATATTAGTTGCAGCAGCTTACTCAATACTACTCATAGCTCTGCAAAGAGTCATCATAGATGTTGACCGAATGTATGAACTGCGCGCACATATGAATACCCATCAAAAACATCTTATGGAACTTACCAAGAGAAATGCAACAAAGGAAGAGATTGCAGAAAAACAGAAAGAGCTCATGGCAGTCAGCTCAGAGAGCATGAAGATGCAGATGAAGCCAATGATAGTGACTCTTCCATTATATGCTGTACTATACTATCTTGTATTACCACGATATTTTAGCAATGTGCCAAACTTCCATATCTTCTCATTCACTCTGAATTATGGACTAGCATTTATAGTTTTTTCACTTATATTGACTATGGTGCTGCAGCAGCTTATAGCATATTATGACAGAAGGCGTCTAAAAGACAAGTACAACTTCGGCATAATGCAGTCATCATTTAAAGAAGAGCCTAAAAATAATACTTAAGGTGTTAAATTTGCCAAAACCTATGCATAGATCAAGAAGTATGAGAAGGCTGGATAGGGTAACCCCATCCGGAAAGCACGTTGTGCATTATGTAAGAAGAAAGAATTCGATGCCTCACTGCAGCATATGTGAAAAGGAGCTCAGTGGGATATCAATCCAGAAGAATGCCAAAGGAAAGAGCCTAAAGACCAATTCCAGAATATTCGGAGGAGTGCTCTGTGGAAAATGCGCTTCCGAAGTAGTCAAATATGCAAGCAGGATAGAGCACGGAGAGATGAAGATGAGCGATGTCAGCGTAAAACAGAGGGCATACATACTTCAGATGGTATCTCATTAAGACCATTAAGATTGATCTGCAAAATCTCTCTTTCTACGCAGTAGGCTAATCGCTTAATGTTGTTTCTGGCCTTTTTTCTTTACGTCTTTATCCTTCTGGCTAATCTTCAACTCAGGCATATAACTCAGAAAGGAGAGAAGGTACAACGCACCAACTACAACTATTCCTGTTATAATAGCCAATACCTTATTCTGCGCCACTATTATTCCAAAAACAGCAAACAATACTCCCAGTATAATATAAGTCCTCTGCCTTGATTTGTATTTCTTAAAATATTTCTTATAATTATCATAACAATCGTTGCATATCACTACCTTGTTGTTTGAAAGCGGTTTCTTAAGAATATCATGCTTGAACCACCTTATACTGCGTATCACGTCATCTTCCTCAATCTCTATGCCGCGCTTCTCCTTTCCGCAAAGCATACAGTAATAAGCCTTCTTCTCCATTCAATCTACCTCAAGTTTTACAAGCCTTCCAAAAGAGCTCTTTATCCTCTCTTCATCAAGCACATTGAATACCTCAGCCACTGTCGTGTCATCTACTCCTATCCTTCTTAATATGTTGTTTATATCATACTGCCGCAGGCCAAGCTTCTCAAGCATATCAACAAAGAAGACCACATTCACATGCCTATGCATCTTGTTGAGCTTATTTACCAGCTCTTCTGCTGCTCCCTCTCCTATTCCTAAGGCAGTAAGCATCTTCTTCAGATCTATTCTGCTAACGCTGTAACTTCCAGGCATCAGACACCAGCCCCTTTCCGCTCATACGAGAATACCTTGGTTATTAGCATATCGGATAAGCCTATATCCCTGAGCAGGGCAACAACCACATCCCTTCCTATGTTCTCGGCAAGCAACAGCTCCACAAAATTCCTTATATCTACCTTCTTTTCCTGTGCACCCATCTCCTTGAATACCTTGATATAGCTTTCAGGATTCAGCCCGTTCTCCACTAGCTTCGCATCAAGCGTAATCCTGTCGAATGTAAAGTCTTTCTTTATGTCAGGATTTCGAAGCTCATCAGCTTCCAGAAGGCTTTCTATGCTTATAATATACATATCGAGAGGAAGTTCTCCGACAATATGCTCAAGAAGGAAGACATTTGGGAATTTTACCGAGGTATTGAATGACATGTCCACCGCCGCCTGGCCTACCCCGAGCTTGCTTATCTCAGATCTCATGAAATCCGAGAAATTGAGCGATCCCTGGAGATACTGCATAAACTTCTCGAATTTTATTCTAAGCATTATTGTAGTTCCGACATTGGAGAATATTGCCTCGTTTATGTCTGTAGGATTCTGAGATGCAACTATAAGCCCAAAAGAGTACTTTCTACCTTCCCTTATTATTGTAACGGCGTCGCTCCTTTCGTCGCTAGCTATCTTCCATGCCTCATCAAGTGTTACTATTGTCTTAAGTCCTGCATTAGAGCTCCATGACTCCATCCTCATCTTTTCCTTAAGAGTCTGGAGTATGAAAAGGGCAGCCAGAGCCCTAAATCTCTCATCCGGAAGGCTTGAAAGATCAAGGTCGACAAGTCCAGAAGTGGTAAGCTTGCCTATGTCTATGGTGCTCCTATTTGCAAAATAATCTTCGCCAGGTCTTGAGAACTGCCTGAGCCTGTATATGGCATTCTCAAGCTCTGCAGGGTATGCATACGTTCCCTCTGTCTGCTTTTCTTCGAGAAGGCTGACAACATCCTTGAGTGTAGGCGCCTCCTTTCCTTCAGGAGGACGATTTGCTATATTGAATCCGAAATTTACGTATGCCTGTTCAACAGCCTCGGCAGTAAGCCTTCTCTGTTCAGGATACTCGCCTATGTCTGTAAGTATATCCAGCGAGTTCATTATCTGCTTGGTTCTGTCAAGGGGTCTCATCCCTGAGAGATCCATTATATTCATGTAATCTCCTTTCGAGAAGGAGATTACCCTTCCTCCACTCTGCTTAACCCATGATATATACTCTCCTGCCCAGTCTATTATTATGGCATTTGTGCCCCACACATAGCTTGCCCTTGTAAGGAATGTCTTTACAAAAAAACTCTTTCCAGAACCTGTTATGCCCACCACGCTTATATGTGGGTTTGTGAGAGAAGCAAATGTCCAGGTAAAAGGCACTCCAAAGAGTTTAGTTATGCCTACGAATATAGAATTTGTAGGATCATTTAACAAGAATTCGTAAGGCGGTTCAGGAGGCCTGCTAAGAAATGTTCTCTTAGCAAGCTCATTTGTCATAATATTCTGAATCTTAAGCAGTCCCATGGTAATTTTAAACAAAATAAATCTAAAAGCCCTCTTGTTGGCAAGAGGGCCTTTAAAATAAAATCAAGGGGCTGTGTATTCAGACTGCCATGAGTTGGTGTATACCACAGATCCTACCGAGGCGCCATTCTGGTCGTTTCCGCTGTAGTCGTTAGGATTTCCGTTAAGAGGCCACCATCCTACAAGATTCACTGCTACTGAAGGCACTACTCCTATGCCGCTGTGATACATTGCAAGCACCTCTGCAGGGCTTAATGTTGCATTATAGTACTGCACGTTAGATATCATTCCGTTAAATGTGGTGCCTGATGTTCCTGCAACATCTCCTATGTACATTGTAGGGTTAGTTGTAAAACTTCCAGATGCAGAGTAGACCTGCTGTCCGTTCACATACACTGTATTTATTCCGTTGAATGTTACTGTTATAAAACTCCATGTGTTGTAGAGTGATGATACTCCAGTATATCCGTTCCCATCAACTCCCAAGCCTCCGCTTCCAAATCCTATGTAATTTCCTCCTGCAAATGAGACCACTCCTGACTGCGCAGGCTGTGTACTCTTTGCATCCATCCAGAAAGATATTGTTCCTGAAGAACTTCCTGAAATAACTCCTGTTGCCTCAACATAAGAATTTGAGATAGGGTTGAAAGAAGCAACCTGATCTGGCTCGCCATTTGTACACTCTCCCTGTGCTGATACGTGTGCAGAGGTTCCAGGTCCATTAGGTCTCTCTATCTGGCAAGCTCCAGGACCTACTTTTGGAGTAAGAAATCCTGCATTAAAGACTCCCAAACCAAACAGCGCACCTAGAACTACAGCAATTATAAGTATTGCCCATCCGTATGTCATAAGATACTCCATTGCACTTTGGAGCTTGAAATTTCCCATGTAACTCGATTATATTAGAAAGGAAGTCTTTATAAAGTTATTCTAAATCAGGAAGAGGGCATATTCTCATAAGCTATTCCGGCATTATAGCCTTAATCCTCAGTAATATTTTTATAATGTTAGCATGAAAGGTATAATCAGGAGATAATATGGAAGCATATTGTGTTAAATGCAAAGAAAAGAAAGAGATGAAGGGAGCGAAGGAAGTAACCATGAAAAACGGCAAAAAAGCAATGACCGGAACATGCGAATCTTGCGGAACCAAGATGTTCAAGATAGGCGGGAAGTAAGAAGGCAAAACAAGCTATAAGCCTTTTAACTGAATACAAGATTCCCTATCTGGTTATGGCCTTCAGGATAGCTCCATCTTAATTCGAATTTATTTTATTTTTTATCTCTTCCTAAAATAAACAAAATCTATTCAAGGTTTATGTATTGCTACTACTTCAATCTTAAACACTAGAGTCTTTCCTGCAAGCGGAGAGTTGAAGTTTACGGTTACATCATTCGAGCCTACTGCTGAAATGATTCCGTGTTCCTGAAGCCCATTGGCTATCCTTGTGACTGGAGTGCCTACAATTATATTCGCAGTGCTGTTTACTCCGAATGCATTTACAGGAACGCTCACAAAAAGCGAAGAGTTGACTTCTCCATAGCCTTCCTGAGGTGATACTGTTATTGTCTTGTTCTGATCAAGCCTCATTCCCACAACTCCAAAATCAAAACCAGGTATAAGCTGTCCTGCACCAACTGTAAAATTAAGCGGTGCTTGGCCTACATTAGTACCAAAAATTGTACCATTAGTAAAGCTTCCAGTGTAATACACGCTTACATTGTCCCCTACCTTTACTGTCTGGGCGTTTGCTGCGTATACAAAAAAGAGAACACCTATCACTGCCATTATGACTACTACAATAATTGCCAATATCGCATATCTTCCAAAATTCATAATATTCACATTATTCTTATTTTTTTTATCTTAAACTTGCCTTAAACCGATTAATTACTATTAACATTAACCAGAAAAGCTTCTTAATTATATCCTATAATGCCTATCTATCTCTATATACTTATCCTGACTCGTAATCAAAGAGATCAATCCCTAATTTCTCAAATCCGTCGCAATGCGCGACTACAGTGGCTCCATACTTCTCCGCTGCAGCGGCTATAAGTGCGTTAGCAAGCGGCACATCCTTATTGCTGTACTTCTCTGCTTTCAGAGTCAATTCAGCATCTATCTTTACCATTTTCAGCTTTGAGAAGAGAATCGCCTCGACTCTGTCATTGGCAAGCGAAACATCCTTCCTCGCATAAAGGTAATAGAGTTCTGTGAGGGTTATAGGACTTACATATCCGTTCACTTCCTCCTTTTCTACTTTATTCAAGAGCTTTGCTATCTTTCCAGCGCCTTTATCACTGTTGAAAAAAGCTATGAATGAAGATGTATCAAATATGTAATCCATCAGAAGCACCAATCCTCTTAACCTGCTTTCTGTTCCACTCACTTCTAAGCTTCTTCAAAGAAGAAGAACTTATCCCAAGTTTCTTGTCTATCCCCATAAGTTCTGAGAATGGAGATATTGGCCTTATAATCAACTCTCCGTTCGATTCCCTAAAAACCAGTATACTCTTCTCAGAAATGTTTAATTTCTTCCTAAGTTCGTACGGTATTACAACTTCCCCATTTGGAGACATGTTTGCAGTCGCCAGAGACATGTTAACACGCTTATCTCAGGAAATGATAAATATAAATGTCTTACTGGCATACAACCTTTTAAAAATCAGATAACCGACAGATAGCTATCTGCCGATAGAAAAAGTAAGTAGAAGCAAGCTTGATTTTTGATGAAACTTTCTCTCTAAAGAGAGTGCTTCAAATTAGGATTTAGTTGCGGTGCGCTCACAGGTCGCTTGCGCTCCCTGTCTACACGCCCGCCCTATCAAAGCC
>JAKBPE010000020.1 GCA_021829835.1 bacterium | reverse complement strand
TGGCAAAATCCAGTTTCAGATCATACCGAATAGCTCACTTCAGCGTGAAATCGTCGACAAATTAAGATTATCGAAGTACCTACCTGTTTACACTACATTGTCAAAATGAGTTCAGAAACATAGGTAAGGACAAAACAGGAACTGTAATCCTATTTTATTCATTCTGCGAAAGTTCGACAGAAAAATGAATAAATTATCAGAGCCCCTGTGATTTCCTATACATTCCAGTTATCTTATCGTTAAGGGTTTTCTCCTTGTTTCTGAGGTCTGTATAGCTTCTGTTGGCATTCTGAAGCCTTACTGCATTAAGTTCGGACCTGTCTTTTATATCAGCCAGAGCCTTGTCCTTGGTCGTCTCAACAATAACTCCTCCCACACTTATGTATACTCTTCCCTCTGCCTTTGAAAGCTCCTCATTTGCCCTGTCCATATCCATCTTCTGCCCCTGAAGCTGCTCCAGCTGCATAGCTACGCTCCTGAGCTGCTCCTGCACTATCTGATATTCCTTAAGTGCCTTTTCAAGTTCACTTTCCTGCGGTTGTGCCTCTCCAGTTGCCATAAAATCAATCCTGACATAATATTATACGAAGGATTTTATATTGCTATTGTATATTAGGATTGATCTTAGTGGAGGCATTGAAAAAGCGCGAAGAGAAGGTTCTTGACGCGGGAAAATTCAAGGACTTTTCAGCACTGTCTAGAAACAAACAAAGAGAAAATGATCTGAATCTGCTCCGAAATATAACAATATCTACAATAATATTCGGGCTCTCCGACATGCAGGTAAACGGTCTTAAACACATAGAAAGCAGTCTCGCTCCAATAATAGGGAAATCCTCTACTGGAATATCAGCAGCACTCATAGGAGAGGATCTGAATTCATTCTTCCATGGCAGAATAAACGAAGACGAATATATCTCAAGGACAATAAGAAAGAACGGATGGAAAGTCGAGATTCCAGTTGTTAGAAGCATCATACACGAGAATTTCAAGGAGTTAGAAAGCATAAGAGAACTTCTGATAAGGCTCAAAAAACAAGGATTCAAGCTTGGCCTTCTTTCAATACACCCAAAAGAATGGATAGAATACAACTCAACAAAATTCGATTACCATAGGTTTTTCGATGCGATACTATATTCATTTGAAGCCGAGTTATCAAAGCCCAACAAAAAAGCATACGAAATAATCCTGGAAAAACTAGATTCAAAACCAGAGGAGTGCATCTTTGTAGATGAC
The DNA here is from genome assembly GCA_021829835.1 of bacterium. GTDB lineage: Archaea > Micrarchaeota > Micrarchaeia > Micrarchaeales > CABMGC01 > JAJZIZ01. The sequence continues at coordinate 14,364 of JAKBPE010000020.1, read as the reverse complement.
AATCAAGCGAACCTCAATCCTGCAAGAGAGTTGGGCATGAAGACCGTGTTTTTCGAGAGTGCATCTCAAATCGAATCGGAATTCAGGAAGATTGGCCTTTTCAAGGAATAAGCAATCAACTTCAGGACTAAAGCAGCTTCAGCATAGATGTAAGTGGATTGAGCTCTCTTGTAGCCCAGGGCCCGACTCCAAGCGCAGTCACTGTACCGGGAGGAAGCTGAGTCAACCCCGCATCGGTGATAAGAGCACAAGGTATCTTTTTGTATTTGAATGCGCCGAAAAGCTTTCTTAGCGATTCCTCATTCTCCACTTTAAGCACTATCTTTTTCCCTCCAGTATTTAGCCACTCTTCAGCTATCTTATTGTTTACTTTCGTTGTTTCAAGATAGCTCATGACTGCTGCATGGCCTACCTGAGCTGCAAGCTTTCCAGTACCCATCTTAATATCCTTCCTTACTATTATAACCTGCTTAATTTCTTCAGCAAAGCCTGCCATGGTACCACAGAGATATCTTAAACGCAAAATTAAATAACTCTTGTCTGAGATTCTACGGATCCTTCAGGCAGAAGCTATAGCTAAATAATTCTATGTACAAAATTCTATACGATAAATCGCTATGTACGGCAATACAAAAGAAGAAGTGTTTGTGACATCGCTAATACGCGATTACTACAGAGCCCAAAAAGGCATAACTACCGACAGGATAGCAGAAAGGGAGTTCGGCGCAGGAACATTCGAGCGGAAGATAGCATACAGGCATCTGCACTTCAGGAACGATGAAGAATTTTCCAGATTTCTAATAGATAAGGCGCCTGCATATGTATCTTATTCTGTGGCATACTACCGCAGGCCAGATGCAAGGCCCATGCCTAACAAAGGATGGATCGGCGCAGAATTGGTATTCGATTTAGACGCTACAGACATGCATCTAAAATGCCAGGATGTCCATGGAAGATCATGGATCTGTGAAAATTGTCTATCCTCTGTTAGATCTGAGACTGTAAAACTGATAGAAGAATTTCTAATTCCTGATTTCGGATTCTTGGAAAAAGAGCTGGAGATAAATTTTAGCGGAAACAGGGGCTATCATGTACATGTCAAAAAAGAGTCGCTCCTTCAGCTTTCAGGAAGCGCAAGAAAGCAGATAAGCGATTATATTTCAGGCAACGGACTGAATCCAGAAAAATTATTTCCTACTATGGGAAAGAGAGGCACAAAACTTATAGGTCCTAGGCCTGAAGATAAAGGATGGGGAGGAAAGATAGCTAGGAATCTAATTACAAGCATTGAGAGAGGAGAGGAAAGCCTCGAATCAATAGGCATAGACAGAGCCACAGCCAGAAATCTATACAAAAAGAGAGCACTTATAAGCATGGGCATAAAAAACGGAAATTGGGACATGGTTTATATAAAAAACAAGGCAGAGTTCTGGAAAAAGATACTTGTAAGCCAGGCGATAGCGCAAAGCGACAGAATAGATAAAAATGTTACAAAAGACCCTACTCATCTGATAAGGATGCCTGGCACCATACATGGCGAAACAGGCCTGGCCTCAAAGAAGATAAGCTCTCTCTCCGAGTTGTCCGAATTTGATCCTATGTCAGAGGCTATAGCATTTACTTCTGGGGAATTGGATATATTTCCAAACAAGAGCATAGAATTCCAGATGGCAGGAATGACATTCTCCATTACCGAATCTAAAAAGATAACACTGCCTGTATATGCTGGTGTATACTTAGCTTTAAAAGGATTAGCATCCATATATATAACCTGAGTACGGCATTCGTATTTTTTACGACTGCATTAAAGTTATCTTAGATTACAGAACGATGGTGCACAAATGGGCGCATACAAATACATAAAGGAAAGCTTCCAGGAAGGATACAAGGAGCGCAGCAACGTATTGAAAGCAAGAATGGTAAACTGGAACAGTCAACCTCCTATAAACAGGATAGAAAAGCCTACTAACATAGCACGTGCAAGAGAGCTAGGATACAAGGATAAGCAGGGAGTCATAGTTATAAGGGCAAGGATAAAAAAAGGATTGAGAAAGCGCGCAAAGCCGAGGGGAGGAAGGAAACCTTCAAAAAGTGGAAGATTTTTCTCAAGGAGGAAGTCCCTGCAGGCCATCGCAGAAGATAGATCATCAAGGGCATATTCAAACTGCGAGGTATTGAACTCTTATTATGTAGGGGAAGACGGAAGGTCAAAATACTTCGAGATAATACTTTTGGACAGATCCCATCCGACTATAACAAACGACCGTTCATATTCCGAAGTTGTAGATTCCAGAGGAAGGGCATTCAGGGGACTTACAGCAGCAGGGAAGAGGCATAGAGGCATAATATCAAGAGACAGGACAAGACTGGGTACAAGCGTACGTCAGATGGAGAGAAGCTGAAGATGTTAAATATGCCTGAAGCGCTGATATCCATAGATACTGGAAAAGAGAGAAAGGATTATATTGAGATAATGGGAAAGTCAATGGACTTCAAGAGAAGCAATGTGAAGCTTGAAAGCAGAAAAGGAAAGATAATAGCAAGAATAAAGGCAGAAGACTCAAAGGCTCTTCTTGCATCAATGCAGAGCTTCCTTAAAAAGCTCAGCATAGTAAGTTCAATAGACTCGAAGATCGAGATGACAGCAAGGAAGCTATAAATAGCTTAAAGAAGTAATGCTTAAAAAAATACTCAGAGTGAGAAGATGAAAAAAGGATCACTGGAATTCTGGCCGCACAGGCGTGCAATAAGGCAGATGCCTCGCGTCAGGAGTTCCGTAAAGACAGAGACGCCCTCATTTCTAGGATATGTGGGATTCAAGGCAGGCATGACTCATGCGATGCTTATGGACGAGAGCGAAGGCCCTTCAAAAGGCTCTGAAGTATTCAGGCCTGTCACTATACTTGAACTTCCAAGAGTTGTAATATACGGGATAAGATTTTATAAGAAAGGTTATGCTTATACTGAGATAGCAGGCGAAGTGTACGACCAGAACGCGGCAAAGCATGTGGGAATAAAGTCAGTAAAGAAGAATGACATCTCAAAATTCAAAGAAAAGATAAACGAATGCGAAAGGGTAACAGCACTTGCATACTTGGATGCAGAGCCAGTCTCAATAGCAAACAAACGCATAATGAGGTTTGAAATTCCGGTAGGAGGCAAGACAGCATCGGAAATGCTTGCATTCATAGAGTCCTTCCTAGGCAAGGAACTCAAATCGTCAGAGGTCTTCAAGCCTGGAGAGATGGTTGATACCACATCCATAACAAAAGGCAAAGGCTGGGCAGGTGTAGTAAAGCGATACAAGGTAGCAACACAAGGCAGAAAGGTAACAAATAAATACAGGCATCTTGGTACTCTCGGTCCTTGGCATCCTGCAAAGGTGCAGTTTGGTGTGCCACAGGCAGGCCATATGGGCTACAACTACAGGACAGAACGAAATAAACTTATAATTAAGATGGGAAGCCCTTCTGAAACTGAAGAAGTAAATGTAAAAGGCGGCTATCTAAACTATGGAGTAGTAAAAAGCGATTACATAGTGCTTGACGGTTCAATACCAGGCCCTTCAAAACGCCTTATAAGAATAAGGAAGGCCACCAGATCATTCAGGGAGACAAAGCCTCCAAAGATAACCTATCTATCGCTTAATTCAAAACAGGGCAAATGAAAAAAATGAGATGTTCTAATGCAGGCTGATGTATATTCTATTGAAGGAAATAAAAAGGAAACCCTTGAGCTTCCAGAGGTATTCAGTATGGAATACCGTGAAGATCTTGTAAGGCGGGCACTTCTAAGCGAGCAGAGCGAGAAATTTCAGCCACAAGGGCATAGCCCACTTGCCGGATTGCAGACAACAGCATTATATGTTGGGACTTATGGCGGATACAGGCGTGGAAGGCACATGGGTATAGCAATAAGGCCAAGACAGAAGCTAGGAGGCGGAGCTATGGGAGATGTCAGAAGGATACCTTCTGCTGTAAAAGGTAAGCGAGCCCATCCACACATGACAATCAAGATAACAAAGGAGCGCATAAACAAGAGAGAGTATTCAAAAGCGCTAGAATCTGCTATAGCCGGATGTGCAATCAGCACAGAAATAAATGAGAGGCATCAGATAGGCAAGCAGCTTCCCATAATAGTAGAGGATGCGATAGAGAAGGTAGCAAAGACAAAAGATCTTATAAAAATACTCAATTCACTCGGGTTTTCAAAAGACATAGAAATCTCACACAAGCCAAAACTCCTGACAGGAAGAGGCTCAAGAAAAAGAAAATTCAGAAAAACCCTCCTAATCGTAGTAAATGATCCAAAATCTGTAAGCAAGGCAGGAAGAAATATAGCAGGCGTAGATGTAATAGGGGTAAAGGAGCTAAACATAGAGGTTCTGGCTCCAGGAGCCCTTCCAAGGCCTACAGTATGGAGCAAGACTGCAGTAGCCGCACTGCCAGCCGTATTAAAAGAGATGTGATAATAATGACAGTACTTCAATATCCAATAGCAACAGAGAAAGCTCTTAATATGGTAGAGACAAGAAATACTATAATCTACATCGTAAATCTATCCGCTGACAAGAAAACCATAACAGAAGAATTCGAAAAGACCTTCAATGTGAAGGTAGATTATGTAAATACTGCAATAAGTCCTGAAAACCAGAAGAAGGCATATATAAGGTTGAAGCCTGAGTATCCTGCTTCTGATATTGCAAAAAAACTCAAATTAGTATGACGGTGCAAAAATGGGAAAGAAACTTAAACAGCAAAGGAGAGGAAAAGGAAGCAATGCTTACACAAAGCCTCCTCTTAGTCAGAAGGCCGAGATACTGTTCAGAAATGAGAAGCTTTCTTCAAAGAAGATAGGCGAGGTAATAGACTTCATTGACGATCCTGGCCACTCCGCGCCTCTTATGCTGGTAAAATATGACGATTTCAGCGAGCTTCTGCTTCTTGCACCTGAAGGAATAAAGATAGGTGACAGGATATATGAAGGCCCTGGCGCAGAATGCACACTGGGAAGTATACTCTTCCTTTCAAGCATACCTGACGGAATGCCTGTTTACAACATAGAATCAAAGCCAGGAGATGGGGGAAGATTTGCAAGAGGTGCAGGCTCCTATGCAACAATAGTAGCACATCAGGGAAATCGCGTTTCAGTATCAATGCCTTCCAAGTCTGTTGTGGATCTGGATGGATCATGCAGGGCAGAGATAGGTGCGGTATCAGGAGGAGGACAGTCGACCAAACCAATAATGAAGGCTGGAAAGAATTTCTACATGAAGCATGCGCTCAACAAGAGATGGCCTCTCAACAGAGGTGTCAAGATGAACCCTGTTGATCATCCTTTCGGAGGAAAGCAGCACCACAAGGGAGCTTCGAGTATGACATCGAGAAATGCACCTCCGGGAAGAAAGGTAGGCCACATAGCAGCAAGAAGAGTAGGAAGATTGAAGAGAGGATAATATGGCAAGAATATATACATTCAAAGGCAAAACACATGAACAGCTTGCAGCTATGCAGGCTTCCGATTTCGTAAATCTTCTCGATTCGAGGCAGCGAAGAAGCATAAAGAGAAATGGGCTTGCATACAAATCCATTCTAAAGAAGATATCTGAAGCCAAGGCTTCCGCCTCGACGAAGATGATAAAGACCCATGCAAGAGAAGCCATCATAATGCCTGACTGGGTAGGCCTCACCTTCGGTGTGCACAACGGTAAGGAATTCAAAGAGGTCAAGATAACGGAAGAGATGATGGGTCACAGGCTGGGCGAGTTTTCCTTCTCAACCAAAAGAGTTCTCCATTCAGCTCCAGGAATAAGAGCTACAAGGGGATCAAAGTTCCTCTCGGTGAAATGATGAAATATTCAATACGAATACCAAAAGAAGAGATAAAGGCCGGAGAGGTCTCCCTTGCACAGAGATACGACCTCAACGTCAGCTACAAAGATCTCGGAGCAGTCTGTGATGCGGTAAGGTACATGAAGGCATCTGCAGCCCTTGCATTTCTGGAAAAAGCAATAAAGATGGAGGTTCCTGTCGCATACAGAAGGCATAACAAGCACATGGGTTCAAGGCATGAACTAGGAGGCAAGAAGGGAAAGTATCCAGTAAAAGCATCGAAGGAGGTAAGGCTTGCAATAATCAACGCAGTTGCGAATGCCGAAAACCAAGGCAATCTTGATGCTGAGAACATGTATGTAATCCATTCAGCTGCAAACAAGACGCGCATAGAGCGAAGGAGTCCGTCAAAAGGATCAATAGCATGGGGCCGAGGAATGTATGGCAGATCCGCAATAAACCACAGCGACATCGAGTATGCAAAAGTGGAAATAGGCATAGCAAATGCCGATTATAAAGGCATCACAAAGAAGATGAAGTATTTCATGGGAGTAAAGAAAGCTTCCGAGCCTAAGGTAAAAGCTACAAAGCAGCAGAAGCAGAAGCCTTCGAATGTCCTGCACTCCGAGAAGTCTAAGGAGAAGAAGGAGAAGACCATTGCGATTTCTGAGAAGAAAGAGGCAAATGAGGAGAAGAAGGAGAAGGACGGCACAACATCTACAAAGTGATATTATGGCATCAGAAAGAAAATTTATAGAGGATCTGAAGGTAAAATACAACATACTTAGATATATGGAAAAATCCCTAAGCAGGGCTGGCCTTTCACGTGTCGATATACAAAAAACTCCTGTAATAACCAGGATAACCCCATACGTCACCAATCCTGGAAGAGTAATAGGCCGAGGAGGAGAGACAATAGACTCACTTACCGAAAGCATGAAGAAGAAATTCCACCTTGAGAATCCACAAATAAGCGTCGCTGAAGTTGCTAACCCGAAGCTCGAACCAAGGCTTGTAGCAAGGAATATAGTCGCATCACTGGAACGCGGTATAAACCCAAGAAGGCTTATACATTCTGCAGCACGAGAGATTATGGAACAGGGAGCACTCGGAGTTGAGATAATTGCAAAAGGAAAGCTTGCATCAAAAGGGGCAAGAGCAAAGAAGATGAAGGTAAGGCTAGGATATCTTCCAAAATCAGGATTCGCAGTAAGCCTTGTCAGCGAGGCCAAGATAGCCGCATATCCAAAGTACGGTGCAATAGGAGTGACTGTAAGACTGGTTCCACCGGGAACAAAGTTTCCTGACAGGGATGTGGTTGCAGTTGCGCTTCCAAAGCAGATAGCAGCGGCAAGCCTGAATTCCGGAAGGAAACCTGGAGGCTATGGAGGCCATGGTGGTCCTGGCGGAAGAAGAGGTCCGCCTCATCACAACAGAAAGTAAGGAATGCCTCAAACAATCCAGAGTTAAACTTATATATTTAAACGAATAGAATGATATTCATGAAGATAAAAGACCTAAGGTCCCTTACTGTTGAGGGGCTAAACATAAAGCTCTCCGAACTCAGGCTTGATGCTGCAATAGAGCAGAGAAAGATAGCCTCTACCGGAGTGGCAAGCAAGAAGGTAAAGATTAGGGAGATAAGGAGGACAATAGCACAGATTCTAACCCTTCTCAACGAGCGAGGTGCCAAGGTATAATGCCAGACATCTGTCCGAAATGCGGCCTCCCGAAGGAACTATGTGTCTGCGATGTTCTGAACAGGGAGACAAACAGGAGAATAAGAGTCTACACTGAGAAGAAGAAATTCAAGAAGTATATGACTGTAGTTTCAGGCCTTACCGGAGAAGAGATGGAGAAGACTGCAAAAGAGCTAAAGGTCGCCCTCGCATGTGGAGGCACTTCAAAAAACGGCATAATAGAACTGCAGGGAGACCATAAGGAATCTGTAAAGAAGGCTCTTCTTGAAATGGGCTATCCTGAAGACAGCATAGATGCCTGATACTGATTCTAATTCTTATTTTTATTAATATCTCTCCTAAAATGATTTTCCTTGTCAGGTTCCAACACTTCCGAACTTGGGCATATATCTGCCAACACGCATCTTCCACACCTCTTTTCTCTAGCAGTGCATACATCCCTGCCTAGCGTTATAAGAAGATTGGAAATCTCCCCCCACTCTTCTTCAGGAAAGATTCCCATTATATCATTTTCTATCTTTTTAGGATCCCTATGTCTAGAAAGTTTTAGCCTTCCAACCACTGTTATGCAGTGTGTATCTATAGCTATTCCCTGATTTATTCCAAATCCCTCATTGAGTATAACATTGGCAACCTTTCTTCCGATTCCCGGAAGTTCCATCAGTTCTTCAATCGTTTTCGGAATGTTTCCTCCGAATCTCTCTTCAATCATTTTTGAAGCCTTCTTCAGATTTCTTGCCTTTGTCTTATAATAATTAACTCCATTCAGGTATCTCATGAGCGTTCTAATGTCCGCATTGGCATAATCATGAAATGTCCTGAATCTTCTGAAAAGTTTCGGAGTTATTCTGTTTATCTGTTTGTCACTGCACTGTGGAGATAAGAAAACAGCGACAAAAAGCTCAGTCATGTTTTTATGCGAAAGTTCAGTATGCAGGTTCCTCCCATATCTTTCGGCAAGCCTATTAAAAATTATTCCGGCAAACTTCTCCTTATCCATAAATACCGATGCTATTCAAAAGAATAAATAACCCAGCCAATCCTCAATGCTGCTGGCTATCCATATTGCTATTGTATACTTCTACGTATCCGCTGCCCTGGTTCGTGTTTACTACTGATCTTTCCGATTTCACTTCCGAACCTCCCACCGTATATGTCATGTATCCGTATACTGGTACATCCCCTATGCCCTGCACATTCATATTTGACATTACTATCCTTACATAAGCTTCAACAGTATTTGGCCTCTCCCCTTCTTTCTTACTATCCCTAATCAACGTTTCAAGTTTCGGCTCCGAGGAATCCCTGCGTATTTCCCTCAAGCTCCCTATCTTTTCATCACCAATCCTATGTGCCTCTTCCTCATCTTCCCGTCTGAGAAGCACGAGGGGCAATGTTCTTTCCAATGCTATCTGCCTGCGTTCAGGTGTTATTACAGTTACAGACACATTTCCACCAATTTCAATAAATCCCTATTCTGATATTTATACCTGATTACAGGAGTCTCAATAATTCGAGAAGATCCTAATTCACGATAAGGATAAAAATACGATGATCCATATCTATCTAAGTGCTCCTATGGGCAGAAAATTATACCTTATAGGCATTGATGCTGCTCCATTATGGCTGATAAAAAAATTCAGCTCAGAAAGATATATGACATCATTCAAAAAGATGATAAAAAAGGATAACCTTGTGGAAATGGAATCCACGTTGCCGCCTATGACAGGCGCAGCATGGCCAACTATCTATACTGGTCTCAATCCAGGTTTGCACGGCGTCCCAGACTTCTTTGTAATGAAGAATGACTATACTCCTGATCTTATTTATTATGATTCCTCAAAGCATCCACCATTCTGGAAGAATATCGCATTGTCAGGTAAAAAATGCCTTGTTATAACTCCTGCCACGGATATCACCCTTCCGGAATATCCTAATGTTGACATGATTACCGGATTTCCGCTTAAAGCCAGAACTAACAATAAGCGCCTAGAGTCACTAATGAAGAAGTATAACTTCTATGGTGAGCCTGATGTTGAAAAAGAGATGAAAAGCGGCAAGATGACCGACAAAGAGGGAGCTGCGCATTTTCTAAAAAGTACCGAAGCAAGGACAAAACTTGCAATAGACGCCATGAAAGGAGAAGACTACGATTTTGTCTATGTCTGTTATACTGAAACTGACAGACTTCAGCATTTTGTGCTGAATAAAAAAGACATGGTTGAATATCTTCTTCCAATATATCAGTCAATAGGCAGATATCTTGACTATGTCATGGAACTTGCAGATAAGGAAAAAGGAGCAGTGATGATAGTATCCGATCACGGAGCCCAACCGATAAAATACAAATTTCTTATAAACTCCTGGATGATAAAAAACGGATATGCAAAGCTGAAAGAGAGCATCATGGAAAAAATAACTGATCCTTCCAAAAGTTCCGAGTCAACCGAACCAAATTCAGGATACGGAATCAGGGACAAATTATTGAAATCAAGATTAAGGACTGCATATGACAGGCTTCCTCACAGCATGAAAGGAATAGTATCAAAATCCGCAGGCAGGCTACTTCCAGCATCAAATGCCGGAAGATATACTCGTATACATCTATTTGATTATGACATGGAAAATACCAAGGCATTTGCAGCCATATCCAATATAAATGTAGCTACAATATGGATAAATGACAAAAGATTCAGAAAAGGAAGCGTTTCCCCATCTGAGAAGGAGAGACTTAAGCGTGAAATATCAAAAAATCTTCTTGCGCTTAAAGATAAGGAAGGCAAGAAATTGATATACAAAATATATGACGGTAATGAATACTACGGAAAAACAAGCCTTTTCATACCTCCAGATTTGTTTGTCGAAGCAATGCCTGGCTATATGATAGATATATTCAATTTCTCTTCAAACTCTCTTTTCATGGAACCTGAGCCTCCAAAGAGAGGAGACCATACCAGAATGGGCATATATGGTTTTTATCCGTGGAAGAATAATGGCAGGACTAAAACATTCAAGATAAATGACGTATATCAAACGGTACTAGATTACTATGGGATAAAGAAAAAGAAGAGATAAACCCTATACTCTATCTACAATATCCCTATATCTCTTCATGCTCTTTTCAAGAGCAAACTCTGAAGAGAATTCCAGAGAATTCTTGGCAAGCCTCTTCCTGAATTCAGGATCAAGATAGAGCCTTCCAAATTCTGAGCAAAAACTCCTAAGATCTCCATATTCGTAAATAAGACCGTTATATCCATCTTCAACAAGGCTCTTCAACGGCCTTTTCGATAGTACTGTATTATTATACTGGTTTATCAAAAGAGGAAGCCCACATGCCATAGCCTCAACAAACGTGCCTGCCATTCCCTCCCACTCTGAGGTAGAAACGAAGAAAAGTGCTTCGTTGTACAGCCTAATCAGATCTTCTTCAGGAGCGAATTTGATAAATTCTATATTTTTTGATAATCCCATTGAATCAGAGAGTTCAATATATCTCTTTTCATCAGGTCCTCCACCGACTATTCTCAATATTATGCAATCTTTCAAGCTTTGATTCTCTCTTATAAATTCGTAAATGCCTTTTATAAGGAAACTTACCTTTTTCTGCCTCTCATCAAGTCTGCCCACATATATCGCACACTTTTTCTTTCTTAAGTCTCTTTCCACTCTAAATGCTCTTGAGTACCAGTTAGGTATAAAAACTACCTTCGTACTTCTTGCAAAGAATCCTCTTGCAAGTTCCTCCTGTTCTGCAGTCAATGCGACATAATATCCAAGCCATCTTTTCATTCTATGCATTAGATAATGTCTAACGACCATCTTAGGGAGAAGTCTTTTTATTCCGGCATTCTTAAAATTATTCAGGAGATTGCCCCTGTCTGTATATATAAACCTGGTTCTTCCCTGATTCCCAAGAAGCTTCCTCTCAACTACAGGTATGTCCCTTACTGAATTAAGCAAGACAACATCATAAATATCAGGTCTGAGTTCTTCTTCCTTGACTGTCTTTATTTTTCTGTCAATAGGTGAGAAATCCCCAAAAAGATCGACCTTATATCCCATCTCCCTGAAATATTTGTATGTATCGTAAGCTGTCTTTGCCGCTCCTCCAAATACACGGAAAGAGCCTGTATCCATTATCAAGATTCTCTTCATTTTATCATTCTGTGATTATCCCTATTCCTGAAAACTTCCTGTCAGTATAAAATACGAACCTGCCTATCTCCGGATTCTTTTCAAAGGTGTCCATAGCTATATCCTTAGCGAGTTTAATTTCCACTATTCCTGCATTTAGGGGTTTTATGCTCCCAGATGCCATCGACTCTCCAGTTGTCACGTCTATCATCTTTTTTACAGTCATCTTCATGCAGTCTATCTCCACACCATTCATCTTTATGGAAGGTTTTCCACCAATTCTCTTTGTCGTAAGAAGCATTGCATGTATATTACTTCCAGATCTGCATGAGCTCTTCCTTTTTACACCGACGAGCCCACGAGCATCTATTCCAATCCTTTTATCCAGTTCCAATGTAACCACGCTTCCTTTTCTTGCAGAACTGGCTTCATTTCCGCTTTCAAATAACTTAAGTATCTTCGTACTCTTACCTGAAGGAAGGAGTATTATTCTATCTCCTCTCTTTATGCTACCTGATATTACTTTTCCAAAAACCGATTTCCTCTCTTTATCAAAGAAGCCCTGTATTTGTATTATCAGTTCACCATCAACATCTTTTTTAGTGGATTTAGAAACTTCTACTAAAATGTCCATGAGGCTCTTTCCCTTATACCATCCTGTCTTGTTTGAACGCTTTACCAGATTCTCAGCATTATATGCTGATATCGGGACAAAACTTATGTTTATGTTTTTGAAGCCTATCTTATCAAGATAATCTCCTACATCATTCTTTATCTCTTCGAATCTCTCCTTGCTGTAATTAACAGCATCAAGTTTATTCACTGCAACCACAAGTTTCCTTATGCCCAACATTTTTGCTACAAAAATATGCCTCTTAGTCTGGCCTGTTATTCCTTCGTCAGGTTTTGCCGATATAAGAAGCAACGCAAAATCAGCATAAGAAGCTCCGCTAAGCATATTTTTCATCAACTCTTCATGTCCTGGAACGTCTATAAACTCAAACCCTGTATTCCTGTATTTTACCTGCGCACGCGTTGTATCTATGGTCATTTCATTGAGCCGTTCCTCTTCAAAACTGTCAAGTATATAGCCCGGTTCAAACTGCCTGCCTAACTTTTTACTGGTCTTTTTTGCATCTCTTATTCTCTGTTCTGAGATTGATCCCGTCTCCATCAACAGGCTTCCTATAAGTGTTGATTTTCCATGGTCCTTGTTTCCAAGAAGAGTTACCCTGTTTACTATCATCCATACACCATCTTCGCAAAAGCTTTGCAGTTTCTCCAAATCAACTACATATATCCAAGAGATCTAAGTTTCTCCATGACATAGGCCTTTTCCTTGTCCTGATCCCTGCCTGCCCTCTCTTCGTCTTTTGTTGTCTCAAGTTCTTTTATTATCTTCTCTATGTTTCCCGCATCTGATCTTACCGGAGTCGTGCAGTGGAGACATCCGAGGCTTCTGTACCTATACCCGTTCCTGGAGAAATAAAGCGGATTGGTAGGTACCTTATTCCTTCTTACATATTCCCAGATATCTACCTCATTCCAGTCAAGAAGCGGATGTACTCTCACATGCCCATCAGAATCGTCATTTGAAGAATAGTCACCCCACAACTCAGCTACCTGATTCTTGTAATTCCATTTAAAATTCTTGTTTCTGGGGCTGAATACCCGTTCCTTGGCTCTTATCCCATGTTCGTCCCTCCTTATCGAGACTATGAGCCCATCAAATCCATAATCCTTGAGAACCTTCTTAAGCGCCACTGTCTTATTTGCGCCGCAACATGCAAATCCTGACATCTCAGGCTTTATCTCACTCTTTGCGACTATAAGATCAAGGTTCCACTTTTTTGCAAGGGTTTCCCTGAACTCGTATGTTTCCGGAAAGTCAATTCCATTGTCAATATGTATAACAGGAAAAGGTACCTTGCCATGGAAGGCCTTCCTGGCTAAGGCAAGCATTGTTGTACTGTCTTTTCCCATACTCCAAAGGGCAGCAACATTCTTGAAATTCGTCTTTGCCTCCCTTATTATGTATATGCTCCGCTCCTCAAGCAACTTTATATCTTGCTTTATCATAATATTACCTATTTAGTATCAAGAGCCCTACCAGGAAAATTGTTGCCCCTTCTATTTTCCTCCCGTTCTTCTGGAAGATTGGTATCTGTGTGACGGGTTTCCTCTTCTCATCATAAAGTTCCGCATACGACTTCCTAAGATCCTGTGTCTTATTCAGCTTGCCTTTCCCGAAAAAGACCTTGTAATAAACCACTTCACTTTTTTTCAATGCGCTCCCAAATTCCTCCCAATTCTCTTTGCTGGGATTTTTCCTTAAATTATCAGCAATCTCGATTATTTTTTTTCCTGCCATTCAAATCACATAGTATATCCAAGAGCCTTAAGTTTTTCCACCACTGCGTTCTTATTCTTATCTTTTGAATCTTCCGATTCCATCTCAACTAGCGTCTCCCTAAGTATGTATGTAACGCAGTCTGAGACTGAAGAGAATCCGGTGCCTTCTATCTTTTCCTTGAGTTTTTTGAAAAGAGGAAGCGGTATTGTTATTGTTGTATACTTTCTCTCTGTCTTGTCTCTCGATTTCATAAAACCATCATGTATTTTAATGTATATTAATGTAAACACATTAATATATAAACCTATGCTGCAACATGTTTTTAGAATATGGATCGGCATAT
>JAKBPE010000006.1 GCA_021829835.1 bacterium | reverse complement strand
TCCTCCTTTTCCAGGATCTGCGAAAATGGACAATGTTGGTTTGTAAGTGCTTTCTTCTGATGTCGTAACAAAATTTGCTGTCTCAGTAATGTTGCTATTCATAATTATTTCAGGAGAAGGATTGCTTCCGGAGTAGCCGCCGTTGGAACAGCCCGGGCCGGTGCAGGTCCAGTTCTTGAAGATGTAGCCTGTACGATTTTGCTCGCAAAGCCCATATTGGGTTCCTACAGGAATTAGAATTGCATAACTAGATGAGTAATTTAGAAGGCAGCCGGATAGCATGTTGATTGGAACAGCATTTGCCCTGCCGCCTAATGTCGATTTTATAATCAGGGAGGGCTCATTAGTGATGTAGAAGTTGGCAGTTTCGGTGATATTGTTTTCTATGGTAATATTCGGTGTAGTATAATTAGTTCCTGAATAGCATCCCGGGCCGGAGCAGGTCCAGTTCTTGAAGATGTAGCCTGTATTGGTATAGGCAATTGTCCTTACAGTTGAACCTAGATTGCATAATGTAAAATTGCTTATGAAAAGCCCTCCTGAAGGAGAACATGAAGTATCAGGAGAACTTGATACCATTATGCCTGCACCGAATTGCGGGTCTGGCAGGTTTGAGGTTACTTTTATTATTGCGGTTTTAAGGGATTGGAAATTTGCAACTTCTGTCATGTTTTGATTTAATACTACTTGTGGCGAAGGATTGCTTCCGGAGTAGCCGCCGTTGGAACAGCCCTGGCCGGAGCAGGTCCAGCTTTTAAATATGTAACCTGTAAAATTTTGCTGGCAGAGTGAGAGAAAAGTACCGATAGGTTCTGATGCCGAGTAATTTGAAGAGGTAGGCTTGTATACAGATACAGTAGGACAGTAGAGATCCATGCCCACTCCTCCGCCGCCAGGAGGATTTGATATCACTATTAGCTTTGGTTTGTTTGTTTGAAAATTGTTAAATAATGCTGTCTCGGTGATTGTGCCGTTTATAATTATGTTTGCTGTTGCGTTTCCACCGGTATAGCTTCCTTTTCCTAATCCAAACCATCCTTCAAAAAACCATCCGGGATTTGTAGTTTCTGATAGAGTTACCTGGCTTCCGATTGTGTATGAACCCGATGCGTTGATGATGTTGCCTCCTGAGGCAGGATCTGCCGTGGCAGTTAAAGTAGCTGTTGCTTGGGCCTGAATCATATTGCAGATTAAGAAGATAGATACTATTCCGAGGATAATTGCTGTTTTGTTCATTTGCACACGTATGAATGTATGGTTTTTATACTAACAGACATATAAAGCTTGCACGTGATTTGAAATGGCGGAGTAGGAGCAATTCATTCGGCACGATAGCAGGGTTACTTTGTACCTGTTTTACTGCCTACGATGAAACGGCACAACATTGAAGGGTTAATGGTGACTTGTTAAGTTACAGGATTTATCTAGGTCTCGGTAGTTCAAGATTCTACATAGATTATTTGGCTTTGGAAGAAGATAATGCGTCTTGGATTATCTTTGCGTGCTCAATTACTTTAATGCCTTTTTCAGTTGTCTTGTAAGCTATCACGCGCCTTCCTGTCTTTGATCTTGTTATGACTTCTTCCAGCATGTTGGCTGCTATAAGCTCCTTAAGCCTTTTTGAGACTGTTGTAGAGCTTAGGCGCTTCTTCCTTATCGAGATTTTGATAAAATCATTAAATGACTTCGGATGGCTGCCGCTTGCCATCTGCAACATTTCTATAGTGCCCCTTACTAACATTTGTTTCGCCTTGGTTTATGATTATCCAGTTGTACCCTCTCATATATAGCCTTTTGTATGCTTTACTTTAGATTCTAAAGTATTATATAAATTAGCAAAGTATTATATATACTAATAAACAAGTATATACTAATTGAAAAAGGATTGATAATATGAAACACGCAACACACGAGATATCCCATTTCGAGATTCCTGCAAAGGATCCCGAAAGGCTGAGGAATTTCTACGCCAATGTATTTGGATGGAAGTTTAAGAACGCGGCTGAGCAGAATATGCAGTACTGGAACATAACCACCGGAACAAGGCATCTTCCCGGAGTCAATGGCGGCTTGTATAAGAAAGGAAGCAGGAGGCAGACGCCTGTCAATTATATCAGTACCCCGGACATTGATGAATCGATTGCTGAAGTGGAAAAAAATGGAGGATATATAACAGTGGGAAAGAAGGAGGTAGTAGGCCATGGATTTACTGCTGTAGGAAGAGATCCGGAAGGAAATTCCATAGGGCTGTTTGAGCCTGCAAAAAGAGGCATGTTCAAGGCAGACGGAGTCCAGAGCCAAAGCGGGGCGAACAGGATACCTTCTAAGCGCAGAAACAATACCAGGGCAGACAGCAAGTGAGTAGTTGTGTGGAGGGGCACATACTGGTTTGGGAAGAAATCCGGATAGCATTCTTGTTATTGAAGGATTTGAGTCCCAAGCCAGAAGGATATTTGCCTGAGAGAGATTAAGGAAGGACTTAAGGAAGATCGGTAGATCGTATTGGTAAATGTGATTGGATGAAAAATAGAAACGGGCACTGGATAGGATTATTCTTGGCATTATTGCTGATTTTGTTTATACTGGCATTTGTGCTTCCGCTTACCGGAAGCCTGATTTATTCCCTTCTGATTAACACAGTTATAGGATTCATCTTGATATTCGTTGTAAATGCGGTTTTCGGTCTTGGGATTGAGTACGACTTGCTGGTGTTGGTCTTTGTTGCAATATTTGGAGTGTTTGCGGTCTGTATATTGATAATACTAAATCTGCTGGGTGTAAATTCCAGGAAAGTGGCATACAGGAGCAGAGGATGATGTGATAACATGTTAGATATTTTATTGGGTATTTTTGCAGGAGGGCTACTCTCAGTTATTGTTATGGTGGCTGCGATTTTTCTCATACTGTTTGTAGTGCTTAAGTTCGGAAGCATCATTCTGGGCTTAATATTGAACAGTATACTGGGTTTGATTGCAATATGGCTTGCAAACAGCCTCTTCGCGCTGGGCATAACTTACGATTGGATTACATGGATTGTGATCGCAATATTCGGGCTTCCTGCTGCTGCGGTAATAATACTTCTGAAGATGTTCGGCATTTCGATTTGATTGAGATTGGCAGAGATAAGATAAGCAGAGGCATCTGTAACAGAAGTTAGATGCCCTGCATATTATCCGGCATAGTTGTTCGCATCTAAGAAATAGGTTAAGTGATATGATGTTCAGCATAAGACTGCGTATAAGGGAAGAAATGAAGACAGTGATCAGCCCTAGCGAGACTATTATACTGATCATAAAACAGAGCCTTTGGCATTCGTTGTCTCCTAGTGCTTTGGTTTTGACCGATAGGCGGGTGGTGATTATTCACCATTCTTTCTGGGGATTGTACACAAACATTAACCTGATAAGCCCTACCGAGATAAATGTAGTACAACATGTTAACATTAAGAGCGTGGCACTGGGAAGGGGCCGTATATTCGGAACTGCGAGGCTCAGGCTGCTGGGTTTTGTAGAACCCACCCCACAGGTAGATTATGAGTGGGATCTAAGCGGGATATGGATAAATGATGCACTGAGAGTCATAACAGAAATAGGCAGATTGATAGAAGAGAGGAGTAAGGCGCAGGATGCTGTCATATCTTCTACTAATGCAAAGGAAAGCTTGGATGAGGATGCCAACACAAAAAGATCTGAAATGGCCTTGAATGAACTGCACAAAGCCACTACCATGCAGAATGCCGCAAAGCAGCCTGCAGATAAAAAGAATGAGACTCCGGTAAATTACCAACAACAGCTTGGAAAGGAAGATTCCTGGTAGTTGTTGGAATGCGGGAAAGATTATTCTATCTGAGTCATCTTCTGTCTGAAGGCAGGATAAAACATATTGAAGCGCTGCTAGATTTCATTATTCGTCTTGGATTGGGTGAGATTGACTTGCCCTTTTCGTAGATGTTGGGCAATACTGAAATGTTGAACAGTACAAAAGCCATTTAACCTTTTACTTGTTAGAAGGATTGGGGATGGGATGTGCATTTGTAGGAATGGGGCTGTATGTTGATGCATGCAGAGATGTTTTACAGTGGCAACAGGAGAGATTCTGGGAGAAATTCTGGGGATAATCATGAATCTATTTTAAGGCTTGCAAGAAAACTGGAACATGATGCGCTTGCTAAACCAGGTATAGCCCCTGAATTGAAGTCCTTTATGCTTAAACAGGCCAGAGATAGATATGGATATCTTGGAGACGAAGAAAGTGTAGAGAGATTGGACAGAATCATTGATAATGGCTCCCATGATTCAAGGAAGATAGGTTTGAATTTTAGGTATCCGGAATTAGAAGCCATTTTTAGAATGATGAATGAGATGAACAAAACATGCTCGTCTTTTGGCATGTATTCAATTGCAGTTGGAACAGGCATAATAGCAATGGAGATGATGATTGCTGATAATATGCTGAAAATGGAATTAGACATACTAAAAAGGCATTAGACCTAATTTGAATCAGGTATAAAGATTTGAGCAGTGAAGAAACTAATACCGAATCATATGGATCTGCATAGGCTTACTCTTCACGCAGAATAATATCCCAGAGTTGTATTATGAAAGGCTTGATCTTCACAAAAAAGCTTGCAGGCGTGTTTCTGGAAGAGGAGAGGATAATTGCCGTTGGTGATCTCCATATAGGCAGGGACCTCAAACTCATGAAAGATGGAGTGTATCTGCCCGATGCTACTGCTAAGATGTCTAGAGATCTTCTCTCTCTCTGCTCTGAATACAGAGCAGATACCCTTGCACTTCTTGGTGACATCAAGGAGAGCATAGGCTATCCTGAAAAGGCAGAATATGCAGCGCTCCTGGAATTCTTTTACGCTATGCGGGGGATAAGAATTCTCATTGCAAAAGGCAATCACGATTCGAGGATAGATGAGATAGTTAAAAACTCCGCTGCAGAGGCTGAGATAAGCCGCGAAATACTGCTTAAAGATGCTGCCCTGATGCATGGCCACTCGCTTCCTTCGAATGAGGCAGTCATGAAGAAGTACATAATAACAGGGCATTCGCACCCTGCAACCGAGATCAGGGGAAGGCTTGAAAAGGTATATGCAGTCTTGAAGCCCGGAAGAGGAATGCCAGAAGAATACAAGGCTTACAGGAAGAATTCAAGGCTTGTCATACTTCCTGCATTCAACAGCATGCTTACCGGTTCTGATATCATATCTTCAGGGGATTTCTCGCCTATGCTTAAGCATAAGATATTCGATATAGAATCTGCTAAGCTGTACGGGCTTGATGGAAAATCCATAAAAAGAACCAAGCCATAGGCTTGGCTTCTGCCTATGTTGTGTTTTGAGCCGGTAAAGCCTTCAGATAGGGTTCGGCTTGAATCTCTCCTTTGCGGCATGTATCTCTTTCTCGACTATCTCCTTCCATGCCTCAAAGCCTTTTGGATCCTTTGGATACTTTGCATAATGCCCATTCAGCTTCTTCATTGTGTTTACAGTATAGATAAGGTTCTTGAAGGCATTTATGTTGGATATCCCGCTTAGTATCTTGTTGAATGTGCTCGCTATAGTGAGGTTTGGCACTCTGCCATAGCTTATCTCTACAGCTTCCTCCTCTGTTATGAAGTGTGCCATTCCGTAGTTTATCAGGTCGTTGTTTAATGACTGAAGGTATATCCTGAAGACTTCAAGGCCTGCAGTCTTATTTCCATAGAGCTCATTGTAGCTGACATTGTATCTCCATAGGTAATCCATTCCGAAATTCTTTTCTGCCACAGCGTCTCCGGCTACCTCTCCTGCGAGTATTCCTGCAACCATTGCCGGGCCGATACCTCCTGCGCTTATCGGGTTTGGCATTGCCATGCTGTCTCCTGCGCCCATGTAGCCCGGATATACAAGGCTGTCCTGCTGCCTTCTTACGGTTACAGACCAGTATCCTTTGCCGTTGTTGTCAGTAGTATCTAAATCCCATGATTTTATCAGTGGGTTCCATTTTACATAATCATCTATCAGGCTGTGCAGCGTATCCTTCTTCCCTGTTTTTTCGTTCCTTATCTCAAGGCTCTTCTTCTCTACGCCTAGACCTATGTTTATCCTTCCATTCTTTTTTGGAAATACCCAGCCATAGCCTCCTGGAGCCATCTCCTGGTTTAGATGTATAAGTGCGTTTTTAGGGTCATAATACTTGAGGTCTGCGCCATCCAGCTCTACCTTCATTATGTACCTTCCAGTAGATTCAATGTCGTCAGTGCTTACACTCTTCCCTATATAATTATTTTCAGGAAGCTTTCTCCTGAGGGTGCTTGCTACTCCAAGAGCATCTATGACAATGTTTGCCCTTATATGAGTCTGCTTATGGTTCTCGTCCCTTCCAAATATTCCGACAATCTTGCCGTCTTCTATTATAGGACCTTCAACCTCAAACTTTGTTACATACTCGACGCCGTGCTTTTTTGCGTATTCGACAAGCTTCTTTGCGAATTTTGGCCTGTCAAGAGTGTAGCCTTCGCCGTCAAAGATGAATTTATGCTGAAGGTCAGGGCTCAATGCATATACGCCGTCTACCTTTAAGTCTATCTCAGGCTCGCCGAACCTTAGGCCTATTCTCTCAGTTATGAAATCAGTATGGCTCTTTGCCACAGCGTCTCCGCATACCCAGCCCCAGTTCGTCTTTTTGCCTGCTTCCGTAAAGTCATTTCTGTCTAGAAGGACTACCTTGGCGCCTTTCTTCGCCGCCGCAGATGCAGCCAGTGCACCTGACATCCCTGCTCCTGCAACTATAATATCATATTTTTCTTCCAAGAAAAAACCCTGACTATTTTTCGCTTTTAATTACCACTATAGGTATGACATCTTCACTGAACTCAAGTTCTGCCAATGCTATAGGATCATGCATTCCTTCAGGCACCTTGACCAGAGGCGGAGCCCCATAAGCCAATTGCAGAGCCCTTGCTCCTATGATCCTTGCCTTCTCAAATCGTGTATATTCCATAGTCAGACCAACTTTATAATATTTCAGAAAGCATTGCCTATGCCCTTTGATTCGGGCTCTAGGTTACTTCGAATAAGCCATATTTTATAGTATTAAACATTTAAATACTTTGGGAATCGCGGCATACCATATGCGTAAACCGGGATTATCCAAAATAGGCAGATTACACAGGTTTTAGGCAATCCTATAGAAGAATAGCAAAAAGACTGCTTAAGATGCAGATTTCCAGTCTTACCTCCAGCATTTTCAGGATCTGTAGTTCTATAGCGATCTTTTAGAATTGCACTCTTCCATGTGGCATGAAACGCCCATCTACATATATATTAATAAATACATAGCTAGAATATATTATCATAAGAAACAGTTGCATTAACATCAAGGTATTCGTATGGTTTTTCACGCTCGTATAAATTTTCATGTGATGGGGTACCTAATACAGAGACCTCGCATGTAGATGTGGCTTTTTCTTAAAAAGTTCTCCAAAAAAAGGAGAGATATGCTGGTATGCCTTTGCAGATTTCTGCATTGAGGCCACTGGTAGAGAGATGTCCGTATCGCACAGCTCAAATAGAGATGTGTTCCAGGACAGGTGAATATAATGGCAAAAACTTATTTAGATATAGTAAAATACATGGTAGAGGCAAGGTTTAACATCAACGGGATGGTAGACAAGCCTGATATAATAGGTGCTGTTTTCGGACAGACTGAAGGCCTTCTCGGAGACGATTTGGACCTTAGGGAACTCCAGAAAGGAGGAAAGATCGGCAGGATTGAGATAGAACTCTCACAGAATCAGGGGAGAAGCTATGGAAAACTGCTCCTGCCGGCATCCCTTGACAGGATAGAGACATGCATACTTGCAGCTGCGATAGAGTCAGTGGACAGAGTAGGCCCTTATGAAGCAGATTTCAAGGTAGACAAGGTAGAGGACACCAGGTCAGAGAAGAGAAGGAAGATACTCGACAGGGCAAAGGAGCTTGTCAAGCTGCTTCTCAACACAGACATACCTGACAGCAGGGAGCTCTCTGAAATGGTGCAGTCTGAAGTTCGAGTAAGCGAGATATCTACCTATGGTAGTGACAACCTTCCTGCAGGACCTGATGTTGGAAAGTCCCCAGAAGTCATAATAGTAGAGGGAAGGGCAGATGTCCTAAACCTGCTTAGGAATGACATTACAAATGCCATAGCGGTTGGAGGAGCTTCACAGGTCTCCAAGACCATAATAGATCTATGCCGAGAGAAGGAGACAACCATTTTCCTTGACGGAGACAGGGGAGGAGATCTTATATTGAGGAATCTGGTCAGTGTTGCCGAAGTGGATTTTGTCTGCAGGGCTCCTGATGGCAAAGAAGTAGAAGATCTAACAAGAAAAGAGATCATAAAGTCCATGAGGGCCAAGGTTCCTTTGGATCAATACCAGGGCAGCTCAAGAGGAAGATTCCAGATGCCGCAGGGAAGCCCTTCAGGATCTAGCCAGGGAAACCAGAGAAATGAACAACGTGGTGACAGGGATCGCTACCAGAACAATTATGCTCAGCAGGATGAGCGCAATGTACATCAGTATCCTGGACAGCAGAGGCAGAAGGAGAGAGTTCCTCTCGAGCAGCAGGAGGTGCAGGCGGCCATGCAGGAAGCTAGAATAGAGCCTAAGCCGGAGATTCAGCAGGAGGCGGAGCCTAAGCAGAGCCTTCCTTCTCAGACTGAAGCCAAACAAGAAGTATTTTCAGGCTCGCAGAACGCAAAGGCAAAGCCAGTACTTGAAAGCATGTTCTACGATCAATTAGGACAGAGCCTTGAGGAGTTATCAGGAACTCTGAGGAGCAGGATGTATGATGCGTCAGGAAATATGATTAAGGAGATGCCAATAAGAGAGCTCCTGCAGGCAGTCCAATCAGCAGGCGATTGCTATGCAGTTGTACTTGATGGCGTCATAACGCAAAGGCTTGTCGATCTCTCTTTGCAGAAAGGAGTGAAGGCAATCTATGGAGTCAGGGCAAACCAGATGCAACGCAAGCATCCTGACATAATATTATACACTAAGGAAAGCGGAAAGATTGAGTAATTTTGCAGCAAGATTAAATGTTTGCAATTTGCAGTTCGGTATTGCAGTTTGGGCAGATGCCGCCGCTGCTTGAGCCTTCCAGTGGAAGTTTGCACGCACTACAGTAATATGCTGAACAGCCATCGCAGTAGAATGATACCTTTCCGTTAACTACCTTCCCGCATGAATTGCATTTGGTCTCTTGCATTGCCATGATTTATTTGAATCAGAAAAGACTAAAAATACACACAGCAAAATAAAATAGAGGAAAGAAAAGGATTATTCTGCGTATTGCAGTATTTAATCTGAATGGATGAAGTACTAGATATACCAAGGAGGCATAGTCTAATGGTAGGACGGCGCCTTTACACGGCGTAGGCCTGGGTTCGATTCCCTGTGCCTCCATACAGAATCCATTGAAATACCTGATTATAATACAGCCAGAAATCCCTATTTAAAGCGGTTGGGTTCGAATATACGGAACGTCTTTTTAGCCCACCAAGCCCAAGCAAGCCTCGCCACCCAGAACCAAGTCAAGCAGCTCACTTCAGCACAGTTTTGAATGCCGGAGAGAATATAACATGGACTACTGGTTCTCCTTATCATGATACATTTTACGTATTTAATCAGCAACAATTTAACAACTTTATGAGCTACCTTTCTAATGCATCAAGCAATCCGAGTTCAATTGAGGGGAATGTTGGATCCAGTTATATTGCAGATTTGATAGGCACTTTTGGGGAATGTAATTATCAGAATTGCCCACAGATAGATTACAATTATTCTGTAAATTTCACGACGCCATATTCAGGAAAATATTATTTTGTGGTGCTTTATTTTGATTATGTTTATCCATCATCATTAACAACATGTATAAGTTCTGCGCTTTATAAAGATTCTTTGCAAAATTAATAAAGATGTTAATTAATGGTCAAGCAAAAAAATGTAGAAAATATAGAAAAGGCGGCCGAACTAACTGCAACATTTCTTGTACCGTTCATATTTGCTATAGTATTGTTTATTGTAGGCGTAACATACAATGTGTCATCAGGGCCCACTATGAGATATTGGATTGTGTTATTCAATAGTCCTTTCTTCGTTTTCCTTATAATTTTTGTTATGCTAACATGGTTCTTTATGGCTTTGCATTATTTAGGAGTAAATATTTCTTCAATTAAATTTAGTGTTCTTTTTTCCGTTATTTCTATCCTTGTGGGAGGAATTTTAGTATTTTTTCCTGACGTATATTTACCTAGTGGGGTGATCAACTACTCGAATTTCTTTAAATCTGACACCGCTCTCATAATATTCGTAGTTTTAGCTATTGTTGTGGTTATATACGGAGTCCTGACATGGTGGAAGTTGTCTAAATCCCAAAAGCTATCCCCAAAACCATAAAAGCACATTCAGCGATACATAACATATGAACAGGGCGGACTAGAAGTTCGTCCGGAAAAAGGGGCTGGATAACGTCGTTTATAGAATAGGTTTTTATACAGATCAACACCTTAATAGGACATAAATGGGATATTATGACAGAGGATAAAGAACTCGCGAATTTCCTGGAAGGACTACGATACGGATGAAAGATAGGAGAGGTCTCCACTTCAACATACAGGGCTCTGCCAAACCTCCAACCTGCCTATATAGATGAACAGCGAAAGAGGAGAATACATCATGGGGAAGCAGGAATATAGATTATGTTGGGCTCTGCCTTGATCTGTGGAATATCCTACTCACTGGCAGATGACCAAAATACAAAAAAACGCTAGCAGGCCTAACTGGTATTGGTATGAGCTTTGGAGCACAACTAACATGGGGCGACAGAGAAGACTACCAAGAATGGTTTCATTAACTAACAAATTGAATTCTGACGCAAATGTTAATTAGCGTGCCCTTTTCTATTCTACACGTTGAGCCAAGAACGAGGGGTTGAAGTCACTGAATAAAAACACCAAAAACCTAAATAAGAATCTGAGGTTAAAAAATGAGCAAGATGGATGACAGAATAAAAGACATGGAGAGGATAGCACAATCTGCACATAACAAAAAGTTATTGTACAGACTAAAAGAGGAGAAATTAGATAAAATAGTGGTAAAACTTAAGACTGAGAGTTCACAAGTAGCAATTTTAAACTGCATAAAAGCATGTGCAGCAAATAGTGAGAGGCTTTCGGAAGACGCAAAAAAGGTGAGTAAACCTTCTAATTCTGCACTACTAGAACTTTCTATGGAAGAAGCCTGCAAAGCTGCTGCGCTGTCTATATTTTATATAAGATTTTATAATCTAACGAAACTCGAGGATTCGGGGAATTTCACAAAGATTAAGAAGATACCTATTGGGCAGCATATCAACATGATAAATAGTATGTTTTTAAGCCACGAATTCAAGGTTTCTGACCCAGTTATCATGGGTGTAGTTTCTGAGATAGGAAAAGAGGTGTATGATAAAGTAATGCCAGAACATCTAAAGAAAAGAGGCGTTACTGGAGAAAAAGCAAAGGAGATTATTAACGAAGCAAAGGCACTTTTAGATTCATTTGTAATAGAGTCAATACCAAGTAGAATAAAGGAACGGGGATTTTATGTGGATTTTGATTTTAATGAACTGAAGTTAAGTTTACCTACCGAGGTAACTGAGAAGGACAGCACGACACTCCAGAATTGGATCTCGGTTTATTTGGACGTTGTAAAAGAATTCCTGGAATTCTTTGAAAAAGAGAGTTAGAAGATAACGAATGTCGAATAGAGTATACAAAAGTATCTAATCATATACCAAACTACAATATTTATATATCTGAACTTTCATTATACATCATATGTCTTCTTCCTCGTTCATCAAACACCCCAAACTGAGCTTTAGCGAGCATTTCCTCATACTAAGCGTATTCTTCGGTGTGATATACATATTCGGGAGCTGGTTTCCTTAATATCTGAGCGCCTTCATCTCCGCAGCCGTAATCGCATACGTAATGTTCTGGTTCTGGCTTCTGCCGTGTAGTCCTGAATTATTGAGACCTCGATAAATCTTGTAAAGTCTTGTCATATTCATACCTCAACAATTAGATTATTTGCCTTTCTCTTCGGATGTGCCTTCCTCATGAAGTCCTGCATTGGTGTCTCAAGTATGTTTTCCCGGAGACTTCCATGTGGTTTTACCTTATTATGCCACTTTATTATGTCTTCAATGTTGCCGAAATCGCTCCATCTTAACCTATTCTTCACTTCTCCGAAGAACCTCTGGACTTTTCCGCATGTCTGGGGAGGATTTACCCTCGCAAGTACATGTTTTATCTTGTTTGCTTTCAGGAACTGTTGAAATATGTTTGGAGTTCCTGGTTCTCTTTTCTTACCTGAGGCATAGAATTGAACATTCTTGCCATTGAGCAGTGCCTTCGGCCTGCAGTATTTCTCTATTGCCTCTTTGAGGACCTTTATCTAATTCTCCGAGGTTGCATGTCAAATATGCCGTAACCGACAATCAATCTTGAGGAGTCGTCCAATAACACTATCAACCATTTCTTTACCAAAACTGTCCAATCGGTTTGCCAGAGAGACATTGGGTGTCTTCTTTCCCACCGGACATAGTTCTTTCTGTCTCCTCTTTTCTTTACGAGTCTGATCATGTTCTTATTTGTCAATATGGAATTGATAATGTTGTGTGACAAACTTATGCCTTTCTGTCTTAGGATTCTTTCTAGACTTACTGCGCCTACTTTGTAGACCCTTCTTGCTTCCATTACTGCATCTATGACATCTTTTGATATAGGTGCGGGAATCTTGCCTAGTTTTCTATATGTCTTGTGGAGATACTTTATCTTGTATTCTGGCCAAATGTCGCCATATTTCCTTAATATCCTGTAGAATGAGGATTTACTTACATTCTCCAACTTCCATATCTGTCTGTTACTTAGATTACCCTCTCGATGTCTTCTCACAACGAATCGAATCTTCCTCATTGACACGTATTTCATATCTAATTCTTCTACTCCTGGTGTCTTAAACTTTGTCGAGGTGTCAATAATTGGAGATACCACACAAAGCCTTATCAAAGCCAAACTTTATATATTTTTAAAGTAGGTAATGAGATAGGAGCTGGAACCTTGAAGTAAGCCGTGAAGTAAATGAACCCAAAAACATCGACCAGAAAGAGGAACTTGGAGTTGTATTTGTATATTGGTTTAACGGCATTGCCTTGGTTAGTGGGTCTATTTGTTGCATTACTTCCGAATTCAACTCCACAGGAAGCCGCAAAGGCAACTGTCTGGCCGTTTATTGTGTGGATGGGGTGGACTGCATATTACCTGCTGAAATGGACTGCACATAAGCTTGGCTTGGACCGCCAAACTCCAGATATCAGATTATATCAAAAATGGAAAGATGAGCATCAAGATGAACTTAGCGCAGTGGAAGCCGATAACTATGAAATGTGGGTTAAGTCTAGCTCAAACCATAATAAAAAAAAGCCAGATTAAACTTGAGTTGGCTAATATCATTACTTACGAATTACCCCAAAGCATTTTTTATAGAATCTAAGCCTTGTTGATAAAGTCCTACTTTTTAGACAGAATATGGAGTTTATGGGTAGATTTATGCTGTACACAGAAAATCATACAGTCAAAAACCTCAATTTGCGCTGGTAAAAGTCGATTTGGCGAATTGATTTAGAGCAAAGGACTAGAGACTTCGCTACTCAAAGTGGCGAGGTTAAGTCATAAAGAAAAGGTATAAAAACATCAAACCAATAATACATTCATGCAGAACAAGACTTTGATAGTAATTATAATCTCTTTTTATATCTTAATAAGCCCCCTTCTAGCCAATGCCACATATACTGGTAACATTACAGTTACCTTATCATCAGTAGACCGTGGAACAAATGTTATTATTTATGGAATACTTCCTTCTAATGGATCGTCATACAATTATCAGTGGCTTTATAGATACGCACCAAATAATAATCCGAATATGACTGGATGGTTATCAGCGAATACATTGTGCTCTCCAGCCTTTGGGACTGCTGATAAGAACAAAAGTGTACAATGTTATTTTTTGACAAAAACAACCACCCAACTAGGAAGTTATTCCTTTGGACTTAAAGTCGTTAATAAAACTTTAAGTCTCCAAACTCCAAATTCATCCAGTCCTGGCATAGTAGTATACCCTGCTATAGAAAAACCCAATACGCCAACCTTAAGCAATGCGACAGTCGACTCGAGATCAGGGCAGCCAAGTATCATAAGCGATACTCTGCCTTATGGAGGGAGTGGTGTATTTTATTATCAATGGCTCGTGTCTTATGGTTCAAATACGCTAGAGCCGGTTGGATCGCTGCCCGTTTCTAGCGTTGTTGCTTCTGTATTTAATGACTGTTATACAGGACAAATTCTAGGAGGTCGTGGGTCAGGGGGCATCTCAAATCATACCGTATCATGCACATTATATGGTAATGGCCCCGAACCTCCTGGCGAGTATCATATAGCGTTGCAAGTAATAGACGCATTAGATCCAAATGCGGTTGTTAATTCATCCGCGGCTATAATAACAGCAATTAATGGGATGAATATAGGCAACATAACAGCAAGTCCACTAAGGCATGCGCTTTATAATTTAGAACCGAACAATTCCATATTATACCAAGGTCAATCAGCAAAATTTAGTATTAAACTTCCTGGCTCTTTTGGAGGCAATCCCCCTTATACATATAAATGGTTGACTTGCTATTTATCAGGATTAAGCCAGTTCCCAAATTCATCTACATGTAGCATCCCTTCATTTGGAGCTGTTCCAGGAGAGTTAGTCAATATATGTCAACAACCACATGGTCAAGTAAGTCAAGGGGAAACGCTTAACTGCACTTTCACTACCAATCAATCCACACCCATAGGTGTATATACGTTCTATCTTCAACTGACAGATAATGAATCGCAGTCTATATCCTCTTTTGGCTCACAAATACTCGTTTATGCCAAAACTTCTGCACCTTCGCCACCAATAATAAACGGCCCAACTTTAATAGATCAATATCAATCAACGACGTTAATTGACGCCGTCCCTGAATATACTATCAACCCCAGTGTATTAACAAATGTGGGTCCGAACGGCTTTCAACCTTTGTGGCTCTACTCCTATAATGGGGGTAATTATTCTTCTGTAAGATTTACTTCGGCTCCATCGCTATGCGCAAACGGTTCAAGTAATGTGACTCCTATTAATGGAGTACCGCAATTACTAACATCGAGAGAGCAAGTTAAATGCATTTTTTCTCCTTTACCGATGGCTTTGCCTGGAGTATATCAATTTAAATTAAGCGTACAGTATCTGTTCACTGGGGAGGTTACAAATTCTAGTCCATCTCCGTCAATAATTGTAAATCCATTTTTACAGATGCGTATAGTAAATGTAAGTAGCAATACAATTATATTAGGGCACAATATTACTATAACCGCAAATTTAAGCATACCTACATATAATTTTTGTATTCCAACCTGTAATAGCAATAATGATAAACAAGAACTTCCGGGAACTCCACCATATACTTATGTACTGCGGGTAATCTCTGCCAACAATGGTGAAGTAGTATATACTGCTTTTAGAACCACCCCTAACCCCTCGTTCAGATTTGAAATAAATAGTAGCAAACTAGGGTTAGGTACTTATTCTGCTAACGTAACAGTAAGCGATGATGCTCAAATTCCAGAAACGTCAAGTCTTTTATCCACTAATTTTACAATTCTGAATAATCTCAACACCTCTAACATAAAATCTATAAACTCAAATGGAAGTGTGACGGCATCTAACATTTTATCTACACCACCCCCACCCCACAATACGGTGGCTCTTTCTATATTTAATGTTTCAGCACATAACACTACCCGTTCTATTATAAATATAATTGAAAAGTTTCCCTGCAGTGCTAAAGGTATCAGACCATATATATTAGAAAATGGAACGTGGAAACCAATAAATCTATTTACAATTAATGAAAGTGCATGTACTATTGCTTTTAGTATACCTTCGGATCCGATAATCGGTATAATGACAAACCGCACCAATGCGAATTTGGCTCAACTTAACGTTACTTTAACACAAAACCATACTGCGCAGAATGAAACAGGATCGGTTGTCTTAGTTGCAAATGTATCCGATGGTTCGGGATCTTATTTGTATAATTGGTATGGCAATTCCGGTCTGATAAATACAACTAATTTCAGAATATTAAAACTACAACTTGGCGCAGCAGGAACATACGAATATTATGTAATTGTGAATGATACAGAATATAACATAAGTGGAAGATCTAATGTCGTGATAGTGACAATTCCAGCGTTTGTTCAGGAAAATAATAGCGTATCCAATGTATCGGTTACTGGTAGTACGAAGATTAACGAAACGATAGGATTGCCAAATTCAACAACTTCTGGAAAAATTTCAGTTCACCAACAATGGTTGCCGCTGATGGGATATATCTTTGCTATTATATTGATCGTTGTGATTGTGTTGGCTTTACTGCGATTTAAAAAGGTGATATAACGTCAAAATCCAACTCCAAAAAAGGAGATTACCATGTTTTGCTTACTGAAATACGAGATGATACTAGGAAGAGCAGCAAAATTATGATAGGATTTTCGCTTATGATACTGGCATTTACAATATTCCAAGCCGCAGTGTCCGCAGGGCAACAAAAACTATCTTTGAACTCTCCTGCCTTGGTAGTCTTTCTTACATTAGCCTTAGTTGGAGAAGTTATTATTCTTTACTACAGCTTATCTCTTTCACATGTCTGGAGAACTTTGCGAAATTTACTATGCTCAAATAGTAGGCATTCGCAAAACCATAAAAGCGCTTTCAGCGATACATAACCTATGAACAGGGCGGACGAGAAGTTCGTCCAGAAAAGGAGGGGGCTTGAAGGCTTGGAAGAAACGAATAAAAATATCAAATAAAAAGGAAAACTGATGTGTCTATGGAATCTAGAGAATTACTTATAAGACCAGAGCAAGAATTAGAACTAAAAATTAATAAAGATGGTGAGAACCTAACATTTTCTATATGGGATCCGGTGTCAGAGGTTTTTTTAGCTGCTAGTTCTACAAAATCAAATGAGATTATAAGCAGAATAAAAATAAATGTTTATGAAGATAAACCACAACTGGAACAAATCCAGAACCAGAATATTGAGAAGAAATATGGAATAAAAGTGCACTTTGTATTAATATCTGGCTATTGGGAAAAAATTACAAAGACAAAATAGGTAAAGTGCATGGATAACGAACGACCAATAGTTGCTGGTGCGGCCTAGGATGCTGATCAAGCCCGGGAGAAGAAAGAAAAAGAGGGATCCTAAACTTCAAGGCACATTAACGTGATGTCAATATACTTTCCGTTCTTCTTTATGTGCTTAGGCCATGTGCCACATTTTTTGAAACCGAATTTTCTGTAGAGCTTAATTGCATGTTTGTTTATGGAGAAAACATTGCATTCAATAATCTCAAATCTTCTCTTGCCCTCTTTGATAACCTCGGCCAGAAGGGCGCTACCAAGACCTTTATGTCTATAACTACTAAGTATCTCAATTCCAAGTTCACCCACATGCGAAGTTTCTTGCCATTTGCCGTGCCTTATTATTGTGCATAAACCAACAATCTCCATATTAACCTCAACTACACGTGCAACAGTATCGCCATTCAATATGCTCTTTCGGAGATTCTGAAACCATCTGTGTAAATCTTCCTCACTAAGAAGGGTTTTTTCTACAACCTGCCAGAAATTAGCATACTCCTTCCTTTCCTTGGAAAGCATAGACTCATATTTCACAAACTTTGCAAGATCTTTATTACTCAGATTACGTATAGTATATTCCATTTCCTTTTTCATTCGCTCAGACCAACAAAATCCCATAATAATTATACAATGATGTGCTTTGTTACTAACCTATTAATTCTATGACATCATGTAGATATAGGTATCTTAAAAAGTCTACTACATACCTGCTTCCCTGTGCCTCCATTGAACCTTAATTTTGGGCATTGTCATCTGAGAAATTCCATAAAACTGAGCAGGTTCAGTTCCCGAAATGTTCATTGCGCTTTTAGTCAAGTTCCCTTACTTTTACTTTTCAGTTTTATCAAAAAACTAATAAACTTTTAAGTGGTAATTGTACTATGAAATTTTAGTACACCGATCATGCAGAAGAAAAGATTCTGGAGAGAAAGCTAAGCAAGGAGAAGATCGAACATATTGTAATAATGCCAGATAGAGTTACTGAAGCTGCATTCGATAGAAAGATAGCTCAAGGTAAAGTAAGAAATAAACTATTGCGCGTAGTATACGAAGAGGCAGGAGGAGTTTATATAATAATTACGGCATATTATACTGAAGCAGAAAGATATGGTTGACTGATATGAAAATCACATATGATAAGAAGGCGGATGCAGCAAACATAGTGTTCCAAAAGGGCAAGTACCACGTCAGTGAAGAGATAGGTGAAGGTGTTGTGGTAGATTATACAAAAAACGGCAAAATAATAAGCATAGAGATTCTTGATGTTTCTAAAAGAATGCCTAAAAAGAGCCTGTATAATGTCAGCGGAATAAGTTTAGCGATGGGAAGATAATATAGTCTAACTTGAAAATGCCTCAAATAACTGGAATATAGTTATTTGCCTTTGGAATCTTACCTTTTTTATACTGTTTTACATTCGACTAGAAAGAGTATTATCTGTGCCTCCATACAGAATCCATTGAAATACCTGATTATAATACAGCCAAAAATCCCTATTTAAAGTGGTTGGGTTCGAATATACGGAACGTCTTTTTAGCCCACCAAGCCCAAGCAAGCCTCGCCACCCAGAACCAAGCTTATAAGCTAGGACAACTGACATACTCCCCTATCTCAAGGATAGGGGGTTCTGGGTGATTCAATGACCACTACATTTACAGAACCTTACGAATTTCAAGGTCGCAGAGCATCCTTGCGTTGCCTCTTTGGAGGTATCAGTGCTCTCCTTGCATACATCCCTGTCTGTATGCAATCGGGATATGTCGTTAGACCTGTTTCTTTGGATGGAAGCAGACGCATTCCCTACTGCGGGTTTCATGCCACAGACATTAACCTGACGCAATCTGCACTCAACTCTGGACACTCCTCACGGATGTGTTTCAGATATATGCAGATGACATTGATGGTATTATGATGACAAAATATAAAATTATTTCGCATTCATCCCCTAACTCAAGGTTAGGGGCTTTCTGCTATTCATCTTGTAAGTTGTATAAATTTATTTAAACATATAAGGGATGTACAGAGTGAGGTAGGATACTAAAACGGATTAGTATGGTCTGATTTATGGCTAAAAACAAGCATATGATTTTTACTATAGGCCACTCAACACATAAGCTTAGTGAATTTGTGAGGTTGCTTGACGCATACAAGATAAAGGAATTGGTAGATATACGTACCATACCTAAGTCTAGGGCCAACCCGCAGTTCAACGAGAAACGACTTGCTGCTAGCCTAAAGAGACATCGCATACACTACAGACATATAAAAGGTATAGGGGGCCTCAGGCATCCGTTGAAGGATTCGGCCAATACGTACTGGCACAATGCGTCATTCAGAGGCTTCGCAGACTATATGCAGACCAGCGAGTTCAAGGAGAGTCTCATTGAGCTTATAAGCCTGGCAAAGAAAAGGCAGACGGCCATAATGTGTGCAGAGGCAGTGCCATGGAGATGTCATAGATCGCTTATAGCGGATGCACTTCTGGTCAGGGGTGTGGATGTCAGGCACATCTTCAGTCCAACCAATTCAAAACCACACGAGCTAACAAAAAGCGCAAGGGTGAACAGGCTGAATATAGTGTATAAATAACTGGTCTGCAAGAGATAATCAGTGCGTTTATGGACAATGTTGTTGCAACGAGCAAGATGGTAAGGCTTTACATAGCTACGGGGTTCTTGTATTTCGTGATCGGTACGATACTTCTTGCTTTTAGCCTGTCAGGCGCAGTCGCTGTAAGTAGAGACCCGGTATTCATACTATTATTGTATGGTTTTGTCACACAGCTGATTTTTGGCATATCGTACATTTTTGTGCCTGGAGTCTCACGCCATAGTGGAGCAAATTATAAGGTCATAGCCGTAGAATACGTTCTCCTAAATGCAGGGATAATTGCATTTGAGGGTATTGCACTCACAGGACAGAAGGACGCCGCAGTAATCCTTGGAGGGTTGATGGCGATGATTGTAGCTGTTCTGTTGCATGCAGTCAACATATGGCATACAATAATCGGCAGGAAGAGCGGGAATGCGACATAGAGTGAGGATTATACCATCCTTGATAATGCCTCCTTCTTTGCTGTATCATCAAGATAATTATCTATCCACGGATACATGTCTTCTTCCTCCATCTTATCATGCGCTGCCAGCAACTGCTCCAGGTCGTCCTCAAGGGCCGTATCCCTGGGTTTTAAGCTATCGGCCAATCCCCTTAGGTCATCTTTAATCCTGTTATGCTGCACTATCAGTTCGTCTATCATTGGTGAGTCACCGCCCATTTTCTTCTTGACAAGCGGGAATAGGATATCCTCCTCCCAGCTCATATGGCGCTCAATGCCTGCACTAAATTCCAGAAAAAGTTGTTCTGCTTCTGCCACTTTTTTCGATTTCCTGAACTCCTGGAAAATGTAGTCAAGCCTTGAATGGTCCCTGGACATGAATTCGTATATGTCTTGCTCCCTCTTAGAGTAAGCACTCTTTGCCTGCTTCCATACATCCCATGCGATGGCAAACTTTATTATCTGCGGTTCTGTGCCTTTTGTTGCTTCATTCAACGTAAGTTTATACTTGGTCTTCATGTATTCCAAGAACTCTTTATCGTACTGCTCCATACAGCATATGTTGTCTTTTAAGCAATTTAAGCGTTGCGGGGTGAAATATATGCTGCAAATTTCCATCGTGCTGCTGAGCATTGTGGTCGTACTTGAAGCGCACATACCTCTCGAAAACATATTCGCCGCATTTGGTCTTGCTGAATGAGCCTTTCGGAGGGGTAAATTTGTAGCCCGGCAGCGTCTCTATCTTGAAAACCCTATCATAGAGGCGGTTCGCCTGCCTTTGCCAATAGTCGATGTTGTTTGTCATCGGGGTGGCACTGTGCCATAGATGAATATAAATAGCTTGTGGCACGGGGGTATAACCTGAAGCGCATCGCCCGAAGCAGGCGTTAGGATCTGAGGTTCTACGCCCGTTTGTTTTGGGAATAGTTTTCACAATATTTTCGTTAATCGT
Organism: bacterium; assembly: GCA_021829835.1. Classification (GTDB taxonomy): domain Archaea; phylum Micrarchaeota; class Micrarchaeia; order Micrarchaeales; family CABMGC01; genus JAJZIZ01. The sequence goes on along the minus strand of JAKBPE010000006.1, from coordinate 41,854 downwards.
AAACCTCGTCTCTGTGCTCAAATCTTAATAATATCAAATTATTGCCTATAACAGCATATATTAGCCTGTATGGAGGTATTCTTACAGTTTTCTCTCCCTTTAGACCATAGCCTAATGGTTTTCCAACATCAGGGTTTTCCCGTATTCGTTTAACTTCTGCGTCTATTCGCTCTTTAGTCTTCTTATCTCTAAGCTTCTTGACATCTCTAACAAATTTATCTGTTGGTATTACCTTTTCTATTACCATTTGGCCAGCTCTTTTGAAAATTCATCAGGGCTTAGCACCTTATATTTACCATTTTTTATATCCTTCCATGCCTCTTCCAGGCCTTTCAGTGTCTTCAGGTCGGCTTTACTCATCTTTGTGTCGAGTTTCCTCATCACTATCATCCCCTTCTTTGAAGTTACGGCAAAGACACTTCCTTTGTTTATCTTTAGACGCTTTCTAATATCTTCAGGTATGACTATCTGCCCTTTTGAGCTGGCTTTTGTTATCCCCACCATTTCAGTTTCCATACTAGTAAGATAGTCTTACAGATATTTAAACGTTAGGGTAGGGTGACTGAGATTAATAAGATATTTATCACTAATAACTTAGAAGTGCCTGAAGGCTATCGTCCAATGCGCAAGATGCGCCACAGGCATATCTCCGACAAGGAAGTTTTGAATACCCCGTCGATTTTAGCCCTATTTTGCATATAAGTGTGTTACTACATATACATTCATTTAATGCTAGTCTAATTGGTACATTATACGCTTCTACTCTTTTTTCTTTACCGGACATATTATTGTACCTTGAACCTCGTCAGCAATAACGAATTCGAGACCACAGTAACAGAGCTGAACGCCATGGCAAAAGCGGCAAGCAGAGGCAGGAAACTGTAGATGCTTATCGTAAAGAAGGGTATGAGCGCCCCGGCAGCTACGGGTATCAGTATCATATTGTAGCCAAATGCCCAGAAAAGATTCTGCCTTATCTTGGACATTGTTCTCTTTCCCAGTTCCAGCGCAACATATGCATCGTAGATGCTGTTCCTTATCAGTATTATGCCGCCTGCTTGCACGGCCACTTCGGTTCCTGCGCCTATGGCTATGCCGAGATCTGCCTTCGTAAGCGCCGGCGCATCGTTTATGCCATCGCCGACCATCGCCACAACTTTGCCTGACTTCTGCAGCTCGATAATCTTTTCCATCTTCTGCTCAGGTTTAGACTGGGCTATAACATTCTTTATGTCTAGCTGCTTTGCAACGGCATTTGCAACACGTTCGTTATCCCCGGTGACAAGCCAAACCTCCCTGCCAGAGCCCTGCAACGCCCCAATGGCCTTCTTACTGTCGCCTTTCAGCACATCGGCAAGAGCTATAAACCCTATTATCTTGTTGTCAACGCCCACTATTAGCGTTGTTTTCCCATCAGACTCCAGTTTCTGAAGCTGCCTTTCGGGCTCTTCTGGAAGGTTCTTGCCGAAGAGTTCTCTGTTGCCTATCATTATCTTCCTGCCTCCCTTGTCAAATGCAGTTATTCCAAATCCCTGCCTATAGTTGAATTTCTTTGGAAACTCCGCCTTTATCTTTTCGTCATTGGCCTCTGTGACTATCGCCTTGCCAAGTATGTGCTCTGAATCCATCTCTGCTATCGCCGCGAATCCGAGTATCTGCTTTTTGCTATAGGTGGAAAGCGGTATGATATCTGTGACTTCTGGTTTGCCTTTGGTCAGTGTGCCGGTCTTGTCAAGCACTACTGCATTGACCTTGCTTGCCATCTGCAGGCTCTCCCCGCTCTTGACCAGTATGCCCTCCTTTGCCGCCTTTCCTGAAGAGACAAGAAGCGCTGCGGGAGTTGCGATGCCGAGCGCGCACGGGCAGGCTATGATCAGTACGCTGACGAATATGAGTATGGAGACATTAAGCCCCACTCCGCCTACAAAATACCACCCGAGTGCAGCTAGCAGTCCAATCAGCACTACGATTGGAACGAAATAGGATGACACCTTGTCAGCAAGCTTTTGAATCGGGACCTTGCTCGAAGCCGCATCCTCTACTATTTTTATTATCTGCGCCAGCGCAGTGTCCTCGCCTACTCTGGCTGCCTTTATCCTCAGCGAACTGGTAGCATTTATGGTTCCTCCAGTCACCTTGCCCCCCTTTCTCTTTGTGACAGGTATGCTCTCCCCAGTAATCATGGATTCGTCGACAGAGCTTTCACCTTCCAGAACCACAGAATCCGTGGGGATCTTCTCTCCGGGTTTGACAAGTAGTATGTCACCTTTCTTAATCTGCTCTATTGAAACATCAGTTATATCAGTCCCCTTTACCACATGCGCCATTTTCGGCTGAAGTGCCACGAGCGCCGAAACTGCGGTGGATGCCATTGACTCGGCGAGCCTCTGCATATATGTTCCGGTCAGTATCAGTGCTATTATGATTGTTGATGTATCATAATAGATCCCGCTCGCGGGGAAGATTGCTGGGAAAAACACGACCACAGTGCTATACACCCAAGCTGCACTCGTTCCTATTGCTATAAGCGTATCCATGTTTGCCGATTTGTTCTTTATTGCGTCTATTATTCCGGCATAGAACCTCCGTCCGGCATAGAACTGGACTATGCTGGCAAGCACAAGCATCACATAGTTGCCGTAGACTATGTGCAGAACGTACGTTAGTATGGCCACCATTATTGTCAGAGGCCACGCCACCGCAAGGGCCTGTTTCAGTATCTTCATCTCAAGCTCAGGCTTGTCAAACTGGAGCTTGCAGGTAGTGCTGCAGAAGTAGTACTTCTTTCCCTCATTCTCGCTGACCAGCGCCGTGCCGGCCTCTTCCACATGCATGCCGCATACAGGGTCTGTTGCCATAGTATCATCCCTTTTTGTTGGCTTCGATAGAGTGCCTTGCAATGCTCAGATTGCATCTGTCATGCGTTGAGCACCATTTGCGGCACTCAGTCACCAATCTTCCGCTCCCGTAATGCAAACCACATATGGTGCATTTGTACTCTGTCATGGCTAACTCTTCGCATAGCTCTCAGGCTTTTTGTCAAAATTCTGCTTGCAGTTAGCGGAGCAAAAGACATAGGTTTTGCCCTTATAGCTGCTCCTGAATTTTGAAGTCTCTTCTACATCCATTTTACATACGGGATCTTTCATTTTTTTCACCTTTTATCATATTCTCACCAATATTATTGAGTATTCAGCGTCCTGTAGCTCTTAGCGCAGTTCTCACAGCAGAAGCTCAGGAGCTTGCCGTTAATCCTTTCCTTATATCCGCCCTTGTATATCTCACAGTTACAATTGTCGCACACAGTAAGCTTTGGTTTTATTGCAATCTCGAACATATCTTCGAACTTACCCGAGAGCCGTGCCACGAATCTCTTGCCCTCTAGCGTCAGATAATAAACCTGTTTCTCCCTCTCCGCCCTACCTTTTGTTTCAACATAGCGATACTCTTTCAGTTGCTTGAGGAATGGATATATTTGCCCTGGACTGACCCTCTTGCCTGTCTTCTTCTCCACCTCTTTCATTATCTCATAGCCATGCTGCCCTTTCTCGCTGAGCAGAAGGACTGTGAACAGTTTCACCATGTTCTTTATCTCTATATCGGGCAATGTATCGCTATATATCATATTATGACATATATAAATATGTTATGTTGCTACGCCAAGAAGGTATTACAAGTTAGTAGTAGATTTAAGCAGAGTGTGGCACTGGAGCAGAACCTAGCATCAAATCGCCCGAAGCAGGGATTGAACCTGCGACCTCATGGTTAACAGCCACGCGCTCTACCACTGAGCTATTCGGGCAGAATAAGCATAGTCTTTTGGTAAGATAAACTATTTATTAATGACTTTTAGGTCCTTTTATAAGATTGTTATAAATATAATACAGCCCTGACATGAACGCGTATGAAGGCTCGAAGATTATAGGCGAGAGCCCCACTCCATTTCCTACAGCATTGAAATCATTAAGTAGGCTGTTTTTGACCTTGAATCTTATATTAAATGTGTCTGAAACTAGCGCACTGGTTGCAGAATCTACCGAAAAATTTATTCCATAAACTCCCGGCTCATTCTCAAATACAGGATATGTATATGACTCCTTTGTAAAATGAAGCGATATTACTTCATCTGTAGCGTTCCATGCAGGCAGACCTCCTGCAGAGATATAGAAAGGCTCATCAGAAATTCCCGTATTGTTTATTGATATATGAATATCAGCAGGCTGTCCTGGACCGGAGCTCAAGTTCTTAGGGGAAACATCTACTTTGAATATATTTCTGCTCACATTGACATACGCAAAGAATGTCAGGTTTCCTATTCTTGAGTAGTTCTGTATGTTGACAGACCTGAGCGTTATTCTATAAGTTCCGTCAGGTGCATCTGGAGCTACTGTTATCTTGACTTTCATGGGATTCTGGTATAATGGGGATCTCAGTGATGACCACCCTCCGGAAAGATTTACTGTCTCAAGAGTGTCCCATCCCAGATTTATGTAATTGCCGTTGTCCGTGGTATTGGGACTTGCAAGCACATAGAAGCTCTCTCCAGGGCCTACCTTCCCAAGGAATACTGACTGGTTATTGTATAGGGTCTTATTTACCGGACCGATTATCTGAAGATACGGAGATGCATTTACAACTGAAAGAGTAAAAATTCCAGCAAAGAGCAGGAATACATGTATAAATCTCATACTAACCCATATGCTGTATAAATTAATAAGATTATCTCAAAGCAGGAAAGCAAGGAGTTGACATTTATATTTTAACACCTCGTCAAAATCAAACTCCTCACATTACGTATCTCATCGCATAGGCAAGAAGGCAGGAAAAGACATGGATTGAGATCCTTTTCAAGCCTACGAATCTGTTCTTTGCCGTTCCGAAGACCTTCTTTAGCGTAGTGGGTGGTTTGGATGGGTCAAGAAACCTGACCACTCTTTAGGACGGAGATGAATTGAACCCTCCAACGCAGAAATAAACGTTTCTTATCGTTATTTCATCAACAGTAGCGAGATAAAACTCCACAAGACGATAAAAACATATTTGGAAAACGAAGAATAGTGATTCTGTACTACTCGCAGAAAGTGGCTGAAGAGCAGAGAGGGCGCAGAAATCTTGCAATAGAAAACGTAGTGAAAAGGCTCAAGGCACAGGCTCTCGGGTTGACGTTAAAGTCAACGGAAAAGATAGTCGGAGGGCTGAAGAAGTATTTTGTGATAGAGCAAGAAGGCAGGAAAATCCACTGGCGGCTAAATCAGATCCAAATCAACAAGGCTTAACGTGACTACGGAAAATTCTGCCTGATGACAAACAAAGACATAAAACCCAAAGACGCCTTCAGCCTTTACTTTTCAAAGGACAAGATAGAGAAGGGATTCAGGGACATGAAGCAGTGCGGCAGTATGTGGCCTATATACAAAAGGCTGACGGATCATGTGATTGTCGATGTCTTTATCAGCCACCTTGTGCTGCTCTTGATGCGAGTGGTAGAACATCTTGCACAGCGGAAAAAATCGATAAAACCTGGGGTGGTTTATCGTCGGAAAGCGCAAACATCTGACTAATCGAGTACAAACTCCGCGATAGGAAAAGCAAATTCCAGATAATCTCGAATAACGAATTCCGGAGAAGTGTCGTCAGCAAATTCGATCTATACTGTTATGTGCCTATTTATACAACAAGCCTTAAATGAGTTCCGAAACATAGGTACACATATGTATAATATTGCACTAAAATCTGAAGGGACGGTTGACAATGTTTCAGAGGATGATCGCATAATTAGGGATCAGTTCATAAAAGACCTTAAAAACTTACCTAAAGAGATAATAATAAATTTAAGAGAACTGCAAGTGGAAAGTGGTTGTTTTAACCAATGTAGTTTTTGTGGAGTAAGTGCAGGTAAAATCGTTTTTAGACTCAATAAAAACGCGTTAGCAAACTTATTCGCCGGAGTAAAGTTTGTAGCACTACAAATTGCTGAACTTGATGACAGCTTATCTGAGGATGGAGTTTTGTCTGATGAATTCAAAATGCCGAAAGTAGGGCTTGTTGGTTATGGCTCAAAAAAACGGAGAGTAGGAGCAATTTACCCATATGAGGATAATGATGTAACTTCTTATCCCTTCCTGGATCAATACGTAAAATTTGCATTTGAGGACTTAGGCGTAAAAACGCGAATAACAACAGTAGGATACAGTAGGGCAAATGAAGAACTTCAGAAAATGAATGAGAATCTTAACAGATCACATTTAAACCATATTGAAGCCTTACGCTTTTCTTTTACACCTTATACCTTCGGTTGGATTACAGAAAATAATAAGATAGCTTCAAGAGCGAATTTTATTGAAGATCTCGCTAACACATTAAAGACATACAAGCCTATGGTTAACTATCTTTTAAATAACGGCTCCGAAGCTTCACTGGAATTTAGATTCCGATCATTAATTTGCGGGAATGTTGAACTAATAGAAAGGATCATATCAAAAAAACACGTAATTCATGTAGGTCCTTATTTATTAATAAGTATTTCGGATCATAGTCCATTTACAAAATCAGTAATAGATGGTAAAACAAGACATTCAATTAAAATTGATGGTAAATCAAGAAGGTATTTTATGTTTATTTCTGATTCTATATCGGATGGAAACGTTTGGTTAGATATTACTAAAAAATTAATAGATTCTAACTTTGACTTTGGCAAGAAAATGGAGAAGGAATTTGAAATAAAAGAGATTAATCTCTTCATGTTTGAAAATTATGATGGGATTTATTATAGTGCTAATCCAATAATGGACGAAGACGGACTATTTGCAAAACATTTCTATCCGAAGACAGAAAGGAGGCCTTGTTCAGGATACATAGATTCGGAAAGATATTTTTTGAACATACTATTGGCATATAAAAAACAAAAAAATATCAAAAAGATGGAACTATTTGAACAAGCTAGTTTTTCAGATGTAGATAAAGTTGTAATTCTTCTTAGAAAAGAAGCGGAATATCGGAATAAGTTTGATGTGACCGCATCAAACTACATTAAAACAGAAATTTTACCTCTTGTTGAAGGATATGTAATAGCATTACGTACGGCAGGGTATGAAGCAAGATACTTCTTTAATCCGTACTTCACTATTAACGCAGGTAGTATTAGGAACCTAGGTAGGGCATTCTTCGAATATAAATTGTTGGCGTCTAAACCTGAAATGGTAGTTACGTCTGAACATGAAAGTAGATACGGAAGGAACAGTTTCTTTGCAGAGGAAGGAAAAATATGGAGAATTGCACCCATGCACTTGAACAGTTCGCCAGTTCTTCTCGTAGAAGCACAGAATCTGTATAAACGTACAGATACAAATAAGGGCATAATTGATAAATATGTTATACCTTTTAAAGGAATAGAACGTTTAGATTTTAAGACGGAGATAAACAAAAACAGATATATTATACCTGGACAAAATTATGATCTGAGAAGGATTTTATGAAGAAAATAGTGTTTTTTGATGCAACAGGTACGTTATGGTACCCTAATACAAAAAATGATATTGATCCTGGATGGGTCTACAAAAATGAACGAACAAGAAAGAATGTTAATAAACATCTTATTATGTCAGTTGGCGCGAAGGCAACATTGAAACGCCTCAATAAAATGGGTATAAAATGCATTATTGTATCTGCGGTTACATATCCATTATATAAGTCTATGCTCCAACTGAAAAAGACAGTAAAACATTTTGGACTCGAGACTTTAATATATGAATGTTGTGTAGTTAATATGGTCGATGGTAGTGCGAAGGCAAAGACTATTACAAAGATTCTAAAGAAGCAAAAAGTTAAGAAAAAGGATGCGCTAATGGTAGGAGACGGATATTGGCAGGATTATAAATTTGTTAAGAAAATGGGCATATCTGCGCTTTTAGTAAATTCACCGTATCAAAACTCAAGGGCCTGGCAGATAAGGAAAGCTAAACACAGGATATACAAAATAACAGATGTAATAAATCATCTGCAATAAAACTAGATTATTGATATTTGTTTAAAGAGGCGCGGAAATGACTATCCAAATAAATGAAATTCAGGGAAAAAAGATACTAGTTACGGGAGCAGGTGGTTTTATTGGTGGGCATCTGGTTCGACGCCTTGCAAGAAATAATACAGTAATTGCCACAGATATTAAGCCGCTAAAGCAATGGGTACAAAGCAACATTATTCCTTATCAGTATTCAAATTATGATTTAACAAATCGTAATGTATGTAAAAAATTGTTTGAAGACGAAAGCCCACAATACGTATTTAACCTTGCAGCAGATATTGGGGGCATGTTTTGGATTACTAATCACAGGGCAGATCTAATTGACAATAATGCGTTAATAAACCTTAATATTATATGGGCCTCTTCTTTCTATAACGTAGAAAGATTATTTTTTTCATCTAGTGCGTGTGTTTATCCATATACACTGCAAGAGGAATTAAACAGTCCACCTTTAAAGGAAAGTGATGTCCTCCCTGCAAATCCGGAGGCATATTATGGTTGGGAAAAGTTATTTACGGAAAAGGTTTTAGAAGCATATGCGTTAGACAGGGGACTTAAGACACGTGTAGCTAGGTTTCATAGTGTCTATGGTCCTGGTTGTGATTATACTGCACAACGTGGAAAAGCCCCTGCAGCTCTAATACGTAAATGTATTGAGGCTAAAAATGGAGACAAAATAGAGATATGGGGGAATGGGAAACAACAACGTACATTCCTTTATATCGATGATTGTATCGATGGAATTGTTAAGATAATGGAAAGTGATTACCATCACCCATTTAATCTTGGTACAAAAGAAGTTAATAGTATTGATGAAGTAGCAGATATTGCAATTAGATTGAGTGGTAAAAATCTTGGTAGATGGTATAACTTAAATATGCCACGTGGTGTTAATTGCAGAAGTGCAGATAGGGAACTAGCAAAAAATAAATTAAATTGGGAACCAAATATCACATTAGAAGAAGGGATGAAAAGAATGTACGATTATGTGTATAAAGCTTTGTTAGAGGAGAGTTCTAAGACTAAAGCATAATAACTGCGGTACATATTATGGGTATCCAATATTGGTATGGTGCGTACGAACTTTTATCAGCATTACTCCTAACGATCTATATAACTAGTATCTTATATCTTTTTGTTTTTAGAATAGGCTATTCTAAAAAACGTCCAAATACGCAAAAGACAACTATTTCAAAGTCACTAGAAGTAAGTGTGATTATACCTATTTATAATGAGAACACAGACATGATAAAAGCGACGCTTACTGCCCTTCTAAAACAGAATTCTGTTATTATAAATCTTATAACAGTAATAAAATCGCCAAACCCAAGACAAATTAATATGATAACGACTTACGGTAAAAAATTTCATAGCTTAAAAATCATTATTCAAAAGGGAAAATCTTCACAAAATGAAGCATATATGCTCGGTTTGAGGGAACTAGATACAAAATACACTTGTATTTTGGCATCAGATACAGAAATAAAAGAAGACTATTTAGTTAGGATGCTTGATGGATTGGAAAAGACACACAAGAATGTTGCATTTGGATTGCTTTATCCGAAGATAAAGAATACAAAAGCCGGGAAATTTACGGCCATAGCAAAAATATTTAGACAGAATATAACACTAAAAGGTAGAGAAGCATTAGGGCTCGGTTCATATATACCTGGAGCCTTTGCGGTTTATAGGACAAGATTCATAAAAGCGGAGTTAAAATCTTTAATGAAAAACGATTTTGTTATGCACGATCTCGGATTAACAATGAACCTTTACGCGCATGATGATACTGAACCGTATTTCATTCCAAAAAAAATAGGTACTGAACTAGAAAAAAGCACGTTTAGTGGATGGATACTACAACATGCAAGATGGTTTATGGGTTCTCTAGGTCTAATATCAGTAGAATTAGAAGTGCTAACGAAAGCAAAAAAGAGCATAGTAATAGGTACCATAGGGTTGATACTTGTGTGGAATATCTTACCAGTCGCAATTTTTATTGGGTTTATCTTATCTGTCATAGGATTTCTTTTAGGCTTGAAGTTTTTTATGGCTTATGTAATGGTTTATCTAGTAATTACTATTATTTTGTTGACGTTATCAGATGCACGAAAATATGGAATATCTTATTGCATCCTTTTTTGGCTTGTGGCATCAATTATCCAGTCGCTTGGGATTATAGCTTCTATATATGGATTTATAATAGCTAAATATCATGAAAACAAAACATACATACTGTTTAAAAGATAAACATGGAATTATAAAGTGGTCATATGGAACACAAAGAACGAATAGAATTTGGAAAGATGTATGTTAAAAGTCTGCTTGCCAAATATAAGGAGAATCTTATTTATTTTGGTATCACTGGTTCCACATATAGAAATGAAGACAAAGATGATTCTGACATAGATGCTTATGTAGTAATAAATGATAAAAACCATAAATCCGGTCTAGGCTGGACTCATTTTATGTTCAAGGGAATAGCAGTTAGTATAGGTTACTATACCCTAGCCGAAATTGATAAAATTATTCTGAATCCCAACCAAAAATGGCCCCATAGGGTTTTTCGTATAATAAACAGTCTATCTTTATATGAAAAATTCGATTTAGTCGGCCAATATAAAAAGAAAATAAAGAAGATTAAGAATACTGCGTTTAAACTTGCTGCGGCCGAACAACTTGTAGCTGCCGCATCGTGCATCAGTGGAATTAGAAGAAGTGTAAAATTAAAAGATCTGGCAGGTACCCGAAGCGGGGCTACATTAGCCGCCAACTCGCTAGATGAGGTAGTAGCATTTTTAAATAAGGGATTATTATCCGGTGGAGGTTATGGTTCTCCCAATTTCAAGTTTATTGCAAAATATAAGAAAATTCCAAAAGATTACATTAAATTAAGTACAATAATATGGGAAAGTGGGGACTCTACTGAAATAGCCAATGCTGTAACTGAACTCATAAAGAACACAACTGAATTGGCAACAGAAAATGGTGTTAAAATACCAGAATATATCCTGTCATCTAAATTGCCTGTACTTTAATAAAAAAGCAAGTTCATTTAAATGTGGTATTATGTCAGAAACAAAAGGACTGGCTCTTAAAAATGAGGATATTAGAAACATCTTGAGAAGTTATAATATAGGCAACTTAGAGGACGTTAAGGAACTGAAAAGAGGTGCAGCACCTGTACACTATCAGATAAAAACCACAACAGGTAGATATTTTCTTAAGCAATATCAGGAGGGAAGGTACTTAAATGAAAGTTTTATTTTCCTTAAATTCTTATTAAGACATAACTATCCTTCTGTTCGACTTTTTGATACCAGTTTAGGGGAAGCTTCACTTCGGTATCATAATCATGTTTTTGGAATGTTTGAATATATAGCAAATTCAAATAAGGAATGGAAAATAACTTCGGCGCGGGCATTGGAAATAGGGAAGTATCTGGCTAAATTACATATCTTGGGCTTTAGTTACCCATACGAAGACGTCTATGTAAATTATGACTATTTTAATCATCTGTTAATTGAGAGATATTCTAAAACAACAAATATACCAAAAGAGATACAAAAAGCGCTTGATTTTATACATGAACGCATGGCAGATACAAAATTGCCAGCAGATATGCCAAAATCAATATGTCATGTTGAATTTTTAAAACGTCACTTAATATTTGACGGAAATAAACTGCATAAAATATTGGATTGGGACATAATAAGTAAGGATTATATGCTAAATGATTTGGGTACCACAATGACAATTGCGATAGATAGAACATTGAATTACAAAGTGCTTGGAAAGATCCTAGATGGTTATAATTCCGAAAGACCTCTTAGTAACTTAGAAATACGTTATTTATATGAAGCATTTAGCTTTGGAGTATTTAAAAATACATTATGGGCAATATATGGGGAGAATCCTACTTGGAGCAATAGACAGATTAATAATCTTATTATTTTTATGCAAAATAAAAAAGACAAGTTTGATATGCGTTTATCAGAACAAATTCATAATTGGTGACTATTTCGTAACAGTTTAGGGTTTTACAGTACCCTTCCATCTTCTGTCGTCTCCGTGTATCCTTTCTTAACTATCTTACCGTTGTCTTCCATGACAACGTAACTCTTCCGTTTTCCCAGATCTATTGTTATTTCAATGTTTACACCTGTTTATACATCACGCCGCAACATTATCTGACTTGTTGCGGCGTCAGGTGCTAGGAGGAGAAATCAATTATGTCGGTCTAAAGGAAAAGTTCAGAACTGCAGTCGCCAAAGCCGAAGGTGTACTCGATTCTGAGATAACTGGTGTTTTCAAGGAAGTCCTTCGTACGATGGAATAAAAGCATTAAGACACTTACTACTATATCCTGTTTATGTCAAGGTGGATAACCATTGCCGCCAAGACTATGAACCGCTAACCTCTTGTTCATGGATGTAAGTCTAGGAATCACACACTCATCTACGGTGCTGATAATTCAAAACTCGTAAGACACAAAGTTCAACAGCGATACTGAGTAAGCATATGCTGAAAATGTAAAGCTGTGGTGTCATCAGAAATGGCATTATAGTAGATGGGTTAACATTGTGCAACTGTCGCTCGAAGTGCTTACGGACAACAATACCCACAACAACGAGATGCGCTTCAACCTCAATGTGAACAACGATTCGTTCAATGTTGTCCGAATGGTTCCTGTTTACATCCTCAAGAAAATGTCTTTTTTCTCGGATTCTGAGATTTCGAAGTAAACGCTGATCATATTATTAAGGTCGCTACTTGTTAGGTTTATTAGTCTACCATCGTCGAAATTTACGTAGAGGATATTTTTCTAGGGGTACGGACTGCAACATGCTTCTTGATTATATCAAAGACCAGATAGGGTTTACCTGCACATCTCACACTGGCTATTGTTATTATTCTGTCCGCGCTTAAGTCCACCTTCACTTCCCTTTCTGCCGTTTCTGCAGATCTCTTGAAAACCATTCACTTACTATGTAACCGAATTCTTCCCTCATAATGTCTTATATAAGAAAACCCACGCAAATCAAGGTATGCCATAAATACGCCATGCAATCACGCAAAGTCTCCAATTCAATCTGTTGTCTGTCTTGAGATTTCTGTCCGGATCCTTTCCATATATTTAAATTAGTTTATACCTTATAAAAATCATGGCAACAAAACAGTACATCTGGCAGGATGGAAAATTTATCGATTTTAATAATGCAAAAGTGCATATACTGACTCACTCTCTCCAATATGGGAGTGGAATCTTTGAAGGAATAAGGGCATACTCCCATGGAAACAGGGCAGCCATATTCCGGCTGAAAGAACATGTAAGAAGATTTGTAGAAACGGCTAAGATATACTCGATGGATCTCGGATATAGCGAAGAAGAACTATCAGAAGCAATCATAACTCTTGTAAAGAAAAACAGGCTGCAACAATGCTATATACGGCCTTTTGCATATTACAACGATTCCAGGATAGGCCTTTCAGTAGAAGGCAAGAAGGTAAGCGTTGCAATAGCCGCAATACCTTTCGGCAACTATTTTGATAACAAGGCAAAAGGGATAAGCTGCAAGGTCTCTTCATGGAAGAGAATCAATTCGGAGATAATGCCCCCACACGCAAAGGCAAGCGGAAATTACCGCAACTCGATACTCGCTTCCTCAGAGGCAAAAGCTGTAGGCGCAGATGAAGCTATAATGCTGACATCGGGCGGCTATGTTGCCGAAGGCCCCGGAGAGAACATCTTTCTTGTAATGAAAGGGAATCTCGTAACGCCTTCTCCGAGATCTGATATACTCATGGGAATAACCAGAGATTCTATAATAAAATTGGCAGAAGAGAAGGGATTAGTTATAGAGGAGCGCGATGTGCACAGAGAGGAGCTCTATATTGCAGAAGAGATCTTCTTCACTGGAACAGCTGCAGAGCTTACTCCTATAATAAAAGTAGACGGAAAGAAGATAGGTTCAGGAAGAATGGGGCCTATAACAAAGCTGCTTTCAGACGCGTTCACCAAGATAGTGGAAGGCAGCGATGACGGCTTCAACGACTGGCTTACGATTGTCTAAAATGCCAGAGAGTCTTCTTCTTTTGAGATCTCCAGGCGCGGCGCAGACGCTCATTTAGTCACTATCTCACAGCCTTCCTTCTGTACTATCATCTCTTTTTCTGATTGTGCAACCATGCCTTTCTTTCTTTCTACAAGTACAGGGAAGCCTTCAATTGCATCCTGCCTTGCAAGCTCATTCAAAGCCCTCCTTATCCTGAATTCATCGTTGACAGGACCCTTCTTAAGCCATCTCAAGGCAAAAGGATAAGTCATATAATTGTTGCTTATGAAGTCAGAAATTGGCCTAAGGTCGTTCGATCTGGTGGTGGCTTCTTTGGTTTTCTGGAATATCTGGAGATGTTCTCCCTCTATAACAAAGCCTTCCCCATCTGTAAGGAAAGGCTCTATCGCTATGACCTGATCTTCCTCAAGCACTGTAGTATCTCCGTTATCAAAATTGGGTATGAATATATCCGCATGCAGGTCAAGCCTGCTTATTCCATGGCCTCCAAGATTCCTTATGGTATTGAAGCCTTTGGAAGATGCTGTATTGGCTATCTCTCTTCCTATCTCATTGACTGCCCTGCCTGCCTTGACCATGCTTATAGCATTTTCAAGCGCCTGATCTGCGGCTTCAACAAGCTTTGCGTTCTCCCCGGAAAGATCTATTGTAATTGCGCAGTCTCCAAGGTATTCTCCTTTTCTGGCTCCCAAATCTATCTTCACTGTCTCACTGCCTGAGAGCACTGCCTTGTCATCTGGCTCAGGAGTATAATGGGCAGCATTGCTGTCGACCGATATGTTTACAGGAAATGCAAGCTCCATTCCCCTGCTTCTTATGAATTCTTCTATGCCTTCAGCAATCTCAAGAAATCTGGCGCCTTCCTTCACAACCTTCCTAGAGTAATCCAATGCTTCTGCAGAGACTCTGCCTACCTCTCTCAATGTATTATAATCATATTCGTCTTCCATTCAATCACGTTGTCAATACTATTCTTCCTTCTACCTTGTTATTCTTTAGAAGCTGAAGGGCCTCATTGGCATCCTTCAGCTTGTACTCCTTAGCGGATATTTTTACAAGGCCTTGTGATGCAAGTTCCAATACTCTATTAATATCGTTTCTGGTGCCTACAACTGTGCTTTTTATAATCTGGCCGTTCATGAACCTGAAATCCTTTATATTGCAGTCCACTCCTATGACTACTATGCCTCCTTTCTTTGTAGACCTTATAGCCTGTGAAACCGCCTCATCAGAAGGAGCAAAAACTATCGATGAATCCACGCCTCCGCTCCCGGAGATTGCAGCTACAGGATCTTCTTCAGAAGAAATTATTGTGCGGTCAGCTCCAACTCTTTCAGCCAGTTCAGTATGCAGGGCATTTCTGCTGACTGCTGTGACTCTGGCTCCGGCTATTTTAGCAAACTCTATTGCAAGATGGCCTACTCCTCCTATTCCAAAAACCGCTATCTTCTTTCCCGGAAACGGTTCGGCATTTTTCACTGCCCCATATGCTGTTGCTCCAGGGCAGAACAAAGGAGCAGCATTCAAATCGCTTATATTTCCAGGTATCTTATGCAGATGCTCTGCATATCCTATCATGTATTCAGCATAGCCTCCATCAATGCTCCATCCCAGCCTCTTGGAGTTTATACATAGATTCTCCCTGCCTGAAACGCAGTACTCGCAGGTATTATCAACCCTGAATTGGGGCTGTGCTCCAACTCTATCTCCAACAGCAAGCGAGCTTACTCCAGGACCTAGCTCGCTTACCACTCCTACCACTTCATGTCCTGGTATAAGCGGAAGCTTTGGAGGAGTTCCCCTTTCGCCCTCTATAACCTGCAGGTTAGAGCGGCAGACTCCGCAGGCCTTTACCTTGATCAATATCTCTCCGTATCCGGGCTTCGGAGTATCTACCTCTTCAAAAGAGAGAGGCCTGCTGCCTATATCTGCTGTTTTTTTCAATAACATTGCCTTCATTTCATCACCTAAAGTTTTCTCTGTTTTCCCAGACCTTTCAGCTCATCTTCGCTGATGCCTAGCTCTTTCAGTATCTTGAGCGTAGATGGTATTATCTGGTGGTTTATGTAATAATCGGGATCATAATCCTCTGCAAGCTCAGCAAGCATGGCCTTGTCTGAAACAGAGCTCCCGCTTCTGGTGACTACATATCCTATCGTAGAGCCCTCCATTTCCTCCTTTGTCTTAAACCCTGCTTTTATGGCCTTCATAGCTGCAGAGAGTTCAGGGGATTTTCCATCATAGCTGTCTATCTTCCTCCTAAGCTGTGTCCTTATTACAAGATCGCCGATGTCTACATCGCCTTCCCTAAGCCTCTTCACCACATCCTTGACTATAGCTATGGCCTTCTCCTTGCTTCCATCTTTCAGTATGGTGTCCAGAACCTTCTTCTGTGTCTCTCTAGATATGTTAGACCAATCCCTTCTCACAAGCTCGAATCCCTTGATCTTTATCCTTCCCGATTCGGAAAGAAGAGCATACTTCTTCTTAGCTCCTCCTTTGTCGACTCCCTTCTTTCCTACAAAGACTCCGCTTACATAAAAATCTTCAAGCTCAAGCTCCATCGTATCAGGCAGTGTCTTGTTGTAGCCTTTCACGAATTCAAGCGCATCTTGGTTTGGCCTATCTCCAAGAAGCAGGAAGCATGAATCGGTATCTGCATACAAAACCTTGAAGCCTGCACTTTCCGCAGCTTCTATGGTCTTGGCTATGTAAGCTCTCCCAAGAGCTGTAACGCTTCCTGCACAATCTCTGGAGTACCATCTAGACCTGGCATAGCCCAAATAGCCATAGAATGAATTGGCTATTATCTTCAGAGCCTGCGACCTGGCACCGAGGAAGACATCATTAGGGTTCTTTTTGTAGGCATCCTTTACCTGGCCTCTCTCTTTAAGAAGTATCCTCAATGCCTTGGGAACAATACCTTCAGGACTTTTAATAAATCTGACTCCGTTAGGCGCCTCATTATACTCCCCTTCGTTTTTGTATAGTGTTGACGGATCTATATTGTAAGCTATGATTATGGAAGGGTATAAGCTCCTGAAATCAAAAACTGCAATCCTTTTGTATATGCCTGCTTCCGGAGCCTTGACATAAGCGCCCTCTATGGGATTAGCATTTCTTATGCCTATTTCATACTCGGAAGGCTTTTCAGGAACTATCTCATTGTTATTAAATGCATATCTCATCAGGAAGTACTCAACCAGCTGCCCTGTTGTGGATATGCAGGCTTCCCCGAGAGTAGTTCCAGTAACCCTTGATATCTCCATCTCGAGAGGCATGAAGAAATCATAGACTGCTTTCAATGAGACAGCATCCCCAAGCGAGTAATCTGCAAGCTCCTCTCTGTCAGCTTCGCTCCCATCCCATATCTGCCATATATTCTTCCTGTCAACCATCTTCTTCTGGCTTCCGGATATTGCCGCATATACTTCCGAGAGAGTAAATCTATTGGCTCTCTGAAGCTTCTCAGAAGCTCCAACTGTCGAGACGAATTTGGCTATATGATAAGCATCTACATTTATCCTTCCGGGTATCTTAATGGTTTCAAGAAGGCCATGGTGCTCCTGCTTAGGCATGCTTCCATACCTGCTGATGTTGAAATCTGCCTTTAATTTCTCCGATCTTTTTATAAGATAGGGCATATCAAAATTCGAAGAGTTATATCCTACTATCGCATCTATCTCATTATCGCGTATTATTCTGCTGAATTCCTCTATCATCTCCTTCTCGCTTTCAAAATATCTTACGAAATCCCTATTTATCTTTTTTGTAGTAAGGACGCCTTTTTCTTCACCGTAAGCGTAACTTATCATGAGTATTGGATCGATCTCAGGCCTAGGAACTTCTACTGGATTGTAGGTCTCAATATCAAAACAGAGCGATTTTAACTCCGTCTTGCTTACTCTGGCTCCTTCTATTTCCTTTATATGCATCCTTCCATTCTCTTCGGAGATCTCAGCGCGGATTCCGGCCATCGGAGAGATCTGCTTGTCTATCAGGTATCTCTTCCAAAAAACTATGTCGTGCTCATAGACCTTTCCAAATCTCTTGAATGCATCCCCAAGCTTTGGCACGTTTTTTGATTGGTTCGTGCTTATCTTAAAGATTTTTTTTGTTATGCCCCGCACATTCATTCTCTTCTCTTCAATCGAGTGTACTGTTATCCTCTCCCCGTTGAATACTGTCTCTATCTTCTCAAGCTCCTCCCTGCTTATATCCTCATTCTCAGGCATAAGGTAAAAATAGGGATAAAAGAGCATATCATAAATTGGATATATTTTCTCGTTTTGCCTGACCGTAAGCCTGATTATGCTCCTTTCATCTTCAAGGACATAGTCTGCATCTATTATTACTCCTTCCAACTCCATTCGCTTCTCCTTATTAGAATTGGACAGAGAATAATTTAGCAGTATCTGATACTTCTATCACTTAGCGCTTGAATCTGTCTCTGTCAGCTTAGCCCTTGTTATAGGTATAGGCGCAGCAAATCCTATTGCATATGCGAGAAGTGTTCCTCTGGCCCCGCACTCAAAATTTAGTATATTTATGACATCTTCGGCAATCTTGAGAGGCAGTGTCTTCTTGTTCTTCCAAGTATTCTCTATCTCCTCTGCCTCTTTCTTGGATTCTTTGGTGATTACCTCTCCTGCTATCTTCAGCTCGCCTACCTTTGTAGCCTTAGCCTGTGTGCCTCCGTCATAGAGTGTTGAAAATGTGAAAGCAATCCTTACATTTTCCTGGTTGACTTTTACTTCTTCGAAGTTTATATTGAACCTCATGTTCGATACTGCTTCGCTGAGCTCTCTTTGTGCCTCTACCTTGCTTATCTCTATCCCTGTTATCATAAAATCACTCATCTTAATTACGCACCTAATCTATAAAAATACTTCTATAACTGCCTGAATAACACATGCATCCTCGCATTCCATTTCTTGTAAAAATATCGAAATTATGTATGCAAGTATATAAACAGCAAGAGTAAGATTTAAAAGCCTCACAGTTTTTATACAATATCAGGTTGGGCTGGTTTAATTCCTGGAAGAGTAATATTCAATAACTGCGTATTATTCATAAGCGAAGTAAGGAAACTTTCCTGCAAAGGCAACTACTGTAGCAAAGACTACGATACTATTAAAAAAGCAGTCCTTATAGCTGCTCTCTCATCTAACCACTCCTGGAAGACATCAAAATACCTAAACAGCTATTGTGATCTTGATAAAGAATCGCTATTAGAGGAATTCAAAGCGGCCGAGAGAGAGAACTGGAAATTCATAAGCGAGAACGACATAGAAGAAGTGATAAACTGTGCAGACAAGAACGGCTCCTTCAACCAGTTTGCACTATCAATGTGGTTCTACCATGTCATGGACGAGAAGACAAGGCCCGAATACTCCGCGACATTCAACAAGATGAAAAAAGAATTCGCATACGGCCTAGAACCAATGGAAAAGCGGGTCTGAGTCTCTTCTAATTCTTACAAGCCAAGCAAGCCTCGCCATCCAGATAACGTTATAATCCTAAACTGCGTAACTTCTATCTGCAGTTGCGAATGGGCATGTGGCGCAACTTGGATAGCGCATCTGGCTTCGGACCAGATGGTTGCGGGTTCAAATCCCGTCATGCCCGCTACTGCAATGGGGTTATTTAGGACTTCGATTTATTAGTAGTCTAATCATGTCACAAGATCTTCAGAGCCCAAAAGCCCTTGTAACAACATTTATTAAAGCTAACATAAAATAGATAAAAGTCAACATGCAAACCAAGACCTACTTAAAATTTGCAAAGATCCTATCCTTAATAAGCATAATTTTCTTAGTTGGGCAATCGATAGGTGTAGTAAGCGCACAAGTAGTTGCTGTAAATTTTGGCATATCCAATATAACAACAAGCATAAACGGAAAATACCTATATGCATCTTATTATACAAACAACCAGTCAGGAATGATAAACGGTTCAGGATTGATGATAGAGAATGCCCAAACCGGAAGCATACTAAGCAAAATTCCAATGGAATTTCGTTCAAATATAAGCACAGGGTATAGTACCACTCCCACCACCATACTAATCCCTTCGCCTTCTGGTGAATATCTCTACATTATTGATGACTGGTATCAATATCCTTCCAATTATTCCTTACCTTGCAATTTTGCCCTGCAGAAATGTGCACCTTTCAATATGAGCATGATAACAACAATAGATCTCTCAACAAACAAGATAATAAGCCAATCACAATATCCTTACTTTATTTCTTCACCAGCAATAAATCCTTCCGGTACTATAATATACGCAATAAAAAACGAAGGCCAAGTCAAGCAACCTTTCACATGGAACTTCTTCAATTCCAGCGCTTCAAACAGAAAGTCCATTTCATCAGACGGTTCCGCATATAACAACTCAATAATTATGATAAACACGAAAACAGATAACCCAATCGGCAATATTAACGAAAATCAAGAGTATCCAGACCATCTTGTAATAAATTCTGCAGGCACATATCTGTATGTTATAAGTTCTAACTATGCCTATGAAAACTACTCTATAAACAGTTCCACAGGAGAACCGATAGGAAATACTCCTAACAATATTTATGTCACTGCTTATTATTCAAATAATACTGAAGGAATATTCCAAGTTCAAAACAATACGATAATGGTCATAAGTACACAAACAGATAAACCTGTTAAAAAAATACCTATCTATACGGAAGACATCGCAGCAAATCCTTCAAATCCTGAAATATATGTTTTAGCAAATTCAATTTTGATAATCAACACCACTATGAACAACATTACGGGATCCATTCCTTATAGCTCATATCCATACTCGATCGGCTTTGATAAAACTGGATCCTTGGCCTATCTAACAATATACAACGATAGTGACTGTAATGGAGCTTCTGACTGCATGCCAGGTTCTGATGTTTTATTTATAAATACAAAAACACAAAAAGTGACAAATGAGACATCGACAGGCCCAGGCGTTCAGGCATTAGCCATTAATCCACTAGGAACTTTGTTATATGTAGTTAATTATGGTTATAATGAGACAATAAACAAAATTCCATCAGGTCAAAACATTCCAGATAATGAGACAGTAAACAAAATTCCATCAGGTCAGAACATTCCAGAAATAAATAATATAAGCATTAGTCTGATTGCAGTTGTAGTCATCATCTTAATACTCTTAATCATTGCATTTATTTATGCAAAGCATAGGAAAAATCCTATTAAGCCAAGCCTCTAAAAACATGTACTAATTACAAAATTTCAGAATCAATGCAATGCTAAGCTCTAAGCTAGCACACAACTGAAAGCGGGAGGTGGTCAGATACCACATCCGGCATTGCGGCAAACTCTTTCACATCTATGTCATATGAGGTAAGTATGTAGTCAGCATAAGGTTGTGGGAATCCATAATAAGTGGTTCTCGTTGACTTAATCCCATAATCTTTTACCAGATTTCTCATGGGTATGCCTTCAAGTATCTTTATGCTCTCAGTATTAGGATGAAGATTTAAATCACCGCATAATATCCTCTTTCCCTCAGTCTTCTCTATCATGGATTTCAAATTAACTGACTGTTCTATTGTTTCCTTGGTATCATTTTTTTCCATGTCTATAAATATGCCATGAGTTGTCCATATATTGTATTCTTGATCTCCCCTGCCTATCTTCGAATATAACACATTTATTCCAAGTGTAGACCACTTATTATCTACCATTGAATTTTTCTTTCCTAAAACATATTCTTCTTTTTTATCAAGGATTTCCCATCTTTTGTTTACAAAAGTAGCGAGCCCTCTCTCGCCAGGATGCGGAAGAGCACTATATCCTTCAAAGTCCTCTCCGAGAATTCTACCTATCCTGCTAAATGAATCTTCAGTGCCATCCTTAAAAACAGCACTTTTGACTCCTGGCTTATTGTCAAGAACCTCCTGAAAACAAAAGACATCAGTAGCATTCCTATTTTTTTCTATAAATGGCTCTAATTTATCAAAAAGTTTCCCACACCATATATTCAATGTTATGAGTTTCAAATTCAACACTTTATAATAATTAGATTTCGTCTATTGCCTTCCTCAAAGCGTTAAATATAGTTCTATCTTTATGACACATCGTCTCCAATACTTCATGAAGTTCATCAGAACTATTAAGAAGTCCGAGAGCCTTCAGTCTCCTTACATCTTCTGTATCCTGTTTTCCATTCAAATCCCTGTATAGCATTAATTTGTAGAAAGCTATGAAACCCGGATGGGCAACTTTCGTTTTGCCTTGTATTAATGGATGTTCATATGTCTTTGCCTGGTAGAGCATGGTATCAGCAGAAGGATATTTGTACCTTACAGAAGGTGCAAATCTATGGTCTTTCGGGTATATTTGTGACAATTCAGTAATTATATCTACATCAAGGCCATTAGTGGTTTTGGTGCTGAGTGTAGGTCCCTCCAACACATGCCCATAATGCATAACCGGTTCTTTATTTACAACAGCGGGTACAGCAAATGCGTCTTTTATTAAATCAAGTATAAGGCCACCTGTGGCAGTATTATTCACAACTATGTCTAAATCTGTAGGATTCCTATCAATATACTCTGGTTTAGAGTCTCCATGATGTCTCAATTGATAAAGAAATACGCCTCCTCCTGCTATAATCATCCAGGAATTTCTCTCCAATTTTTTTGAATCAAGTACTTTAGCTATCTCGTTTATGCCTTCTATGAATAGTTGCTGTTCTTTAGAAAGTATTAACTCCCCTTTCTCTCTCAACAACCCAGTAAACTCTCTATGACGACCAGTCACAGGTCCTATATGAGAACTAACTTTAGTCCTATAAGATTCCATATAATATATTACCAATTAATATTCAATATCTGATATATTCAGTACAAATCTGAAATGTATATGGGATTTTTATAAATTAAATTGAACCTACCAGTAATAATTAATCTATCATGGCATTTGCAAATTAAAAACCTTTCTGTTAAATTTTATATCCAACAACCCATATCTTTAAAATGCATTTTTTACTAATCATGTTTTTAATTATATTCGCCTCTTCCAATTTATCATAACAGTTTCAATATTCTTATCATTCCATATCCTATTCAATGCTTTAAAAGCCTCCTAACTCTGAAATAAACCTTCTAAATCTTTCCATTATTCCTGTGGCAACCGTTTCAGTCTTATACTGATGCTGCTCCCCACGATCAACAAATCCTACTCCAAATCTCATGTCTGGAGTCTCGCTTGCATTAATTATCAACCTACTATCATTATTCAAACTTCTAACGATCGGGCGAACTCCTACTCCTTCTGTTCTCCTCAGATATCTTTCTGGATAAAGTGCGTCTTGCCCAAAACCCAAACTTAAAGGAATTCCTGTTTCTTTATCTACCATTCCCCACCCATTCTTCTGCAAAAAATTTTCCAATATAATAACATTTTTCTGACCAGCTTCTACTACCACTCTATCTTTATACGTCTTAATCTCTTCCGGACACACTAGTAATCCAATACTCTTTCTATCTAAAGCCTCCTGAGGCATAGAAGATAATGAAAATAACCATGTTCTTCTTGCTCTGTCTTTATAGGAATCCACTACATCCTTTCCTTTTCTAAATACTCCATCAGATTCAGGATATACAACGAGATCTCTGGTCCACCATATAGGATAACGATTTGCCAATCTCTTCCATTCTTCCCTATTCTGATATCCTGGTCTTGCTAATATTCTATCAAGCAACAAATTAGAAGGAAGCTCTCTTTCACCTCTTAATAAATTAAATGCCTCCGCATAGCCTAACTGCCTACTTATTGGCACTATCTCCTCTATCGGCGACTTAATTCTATGATTTACGGTTAAAGACATTGTATCAAGTATCAAATGTATATTTATTCAATAGGTACTCCATTAATAACTTCAAAATCTTTTTTCAGCTTAAATTTTATTAAAACGCTGTCTATATATCTACCTGCAGGAAAATTTACCATATCCTCAGATAAACCCAGAGCTCCAACATAATCCATTCTTCGGCATGCTAAAGATATCATTCGCCTCGATCGGCTAGGTTCAAAATTACAATTAATTGAAACCATATCGTTACATTATTAGTCTCAGTTTTCCTGATATTTAACCCTTATGCTGTCTACTTTTTGTACATCAAATCACTCAAAATTGCAAATAGACTGAGGATTTTATTTTTGCAATATTTCTTCAAAGTTTTCTTTTTTCTTGAAAATATAAATGAAAATCCGTCTCTTTTTATTCTACTGCCTGCCATGCCCATCGCAATCTTCTTCATTTACTACTTATTAATTCCAAAGTACCATGTAAATTATGATCTATGTGGCTCATTGCATCTTTGAGGAAATAGCGAAACGCCACGAATCTTTAGCCGAAGCCTGACTTCGCCCCACTGTCTCGCAGAATTCAAGTCACCCTAACCCTAAGATGTAATTTATAGACTTATATCTACAAATTATAATTGATGATAAAATGGAAGACAAAAGAGAAAAATTTCATGAAAGAAGAATGGAGATGTGGAAGAAGATGGAGGAACTCCTAAACACGATGGATGAGAAAGAACTTAGGTCATTTATAAGAGGGTACATGCTGGGTGAGAGAAAAGCCTCAAAAAGAATGAAACATGGATGCGGCACGGGTTTCTGCAACTGCAATAATGTATCATCAGGATGTGGATGCCAAGGAGGCTGTGGAAAAGAAGGATGCAATTGTAAAGGCAGGGAGGAATAAGCAATATTCCTATTTTCCTATTATTTGCAGCATTCCAGTCATCTAAACTAAAACACAGGCGACGATCTTTTTTCATCTCCTGTGTTATAGTTGATGCATATGTCTGTCATTAAAGCAGGGTTTCGTATTCCGATCCAAAAATCTTGCAAGCGAAATAAGACTCTCCTTATCCGAAATATGTAGTAATTCCACAATTCCCAAATATGGAACAGAGACCAAAAAACTTTAAACTATACTCTATCATAATATGCTAATACTGATATAATGGAAGATAAAATAGTCACCGTATCTACAAGGCCAAACCTAGCCCTTGTCAAATATTGGGGCAAAAGACGAAAAGGGGAAGAATGCGAAGATCCATTCTTAAATCTGCCTCAAAATTCATCGCTCAGCATAACTCTTGAATCAGGAAAAGACCTTCTTACAAAAACAAGCGTTGTTTTCTCAGGAAAATTATCAAAAGATGAGTTTTATCTTGATGGCAAAAAACAAGATCTTGAAGACAAGGAGCTCCAGGAAAGATTTTTGGCTATAAAAAAACTCAGAGAGCTTGCAGGTGTAAATACAAAAGCACTTGTTGTATCTTATAATACGTTTCCCACAGCAAGCGGACTTGCATCAAGCGCTTCAGGCCTTGCAGCATTAACATTTGCTGCTTCCAAGGCCTTAGGCCTTGATATAGGCAGCGAACGGCTCTCTGAGATAACACGCATAGGGAGCGGCAGCGCATGCAGAAGCCTATTCGGAGGATTTGTAGTATGGGACCGTGGCAGGAAGCCGGATGGAAGCGATTCTATCGCATGGCAGCTCTTTAATGAGGATTACTGGCATGAGATTACTATACTCATATGCATAACAACTCCAAAAAAGAAGAAGATATCAAGCAGGCTTGGAATGAAAAACACAGTGGAGTCAAGCGAATTCTTCAAGCTCAGGCCTAAAATAGCCGAAGCCCACCTCAAACAGATAACAGAGGCAATAAAGAAAAAGGATTTTTCCGCTATGGGAAGAATAATTATGAAAGATGCAATGAACATGCACTCAACAATGCTAGATACAATGCCTCCAATTATCTACTTAAATGACATATCCAAGGAGATAATATATGCGATAGAGGATCTTAACGAATCAGAAAAAAGAATTGTTGGCGCTTATACTTTCGACGCGGGCCCGAATGCATGCATAATATGCATGAAATCAGACAAGGCAAAAATCCTGTCTAAGATAAACGAAATAAAGGGAATAGAAAGGATAATAGAAGCCAAGGTGGGCTCAGGACCTAAATTGCTAAACGAATCTGAATCCCTCATAGATCTGAAGAACCTGACTCCGCTTCAAAATAAAAAATAGTAGATATAATGTCATTTGGTGCGCAGGCCAAAGCTCCAGGAAAGATACTCTGGATTGGCGGCTATTCGGTAATAGAAAGGCCTAATATAAGCATGGTAACTACTGTAGACGCATACGTACATGCGCGTGTAAGATCCATAGAAGGGAATAGAATAATTCTATCGGTTCCTCAGATGAAACTGCACATTGAAGGCAGCATAGATCCTGATACTGGGAAGATATCAATAGATTCCAAAAAAGAATTACTTCTTCTCAAGACTTCAGTGGAGATAGCCTCTAGGTACATATTGGGAAAAGGAGTGAGCCTTAAAGGAATGGAGATAACTACTGAAAACGATCCCGAATTTTACTATACTGCGGCAAAGAACAAAGTAACCAAGAGCGGCTTGGGAAGCAGCGCAGCAGTAACCGTTGCAAGCATTGCCGCTATCTTGCGTGCATACGGAGTAGATCCTAGTGAAAATGATGCCCTTCACAAGCTTGCACAGATAGCGCACAGCATGGCTACAGGCAAAGTCGGAAGCGGCTTCGATATAGCAGCAGCAACCCATGGTTCAATAATATACGTTAGATACTCCCCAGAGATAATAAACAAGCTTCCGGAATCATATCACAATGAAGATCTCCAGAATCTCATAAAGAAAGAATGGGATTATAACATAATAAAATTCACCCTTCCATCAGAGTTCAAACTTACCTTTGGCAATTTCCTAGGTGAAGGGATGGTTACTGCTTCAGCACTGGGTAGTGTTTCAGAATTCAAGAAAAAGAACCATTCAGAATACAATGAACTAATTCAGAAAATAAACAGGGAGAACCAAAAGGCAATAGATGCACTTTTGGCAATTAGCAAGGAAGGTTTATCTGAGAATAAATTGGATCTTTTTCGTGAGGCATTTAACAAAGGAAGGCTTCTTACAAAACAGCTAGGCATATTAAGCAACGTAAGCATAGAAGACGACGATCTAACAAAATTGATAGAAGATAGCATGATGAATGGCGCATTCGTAGCAAAGCTTCCCGGTGCAGGCGGAAGGGATTCCATTGCTGCATTATCAATACATGGAAGAAAGAAGGAGCTGGAAAATTTCTGGAAGTCGAAAAGAGGAATTCAAATACTCAAAATAAATATCACAGATAAAGGAGCTCTAAGCTGAGGCTTTCGAGTATTCTTCAACTTCCAATTTATCCTCATTTTCCAACAAGACAAATTCAATACTTCTACTTCCAATTCTTCTGTATTCTTTCCACATATCTGCTTAGATCTGTCATTCTCGAAGAGAACTCTTCCCTTCTCTTTTTCCTTACCATTTCCACCCACTGATTTGCAGAGTCTATGAAAAGCCTTTCAGCCTTTTCCGCATCTTTCACATCCATCTGCAGATAAGAATAAAGTCCGGGGTTAGAATCCACAACGCTCTTTACAAAATCAGAAAGAAACCTGAAGCTTGTACTGCTTGTCTTCATATGCTTGTCTACTCCCATTCTCTTCCATGCATCTGCTGTAACCAATCCTATGAAATGAGTCAGTGACAAGACTTCGCCTATCATTGCATCATGTTCTTCAGGAGACATTACCCTCACGCTGAAACCCTGCTTCTTCAAAAAGCTTCCAAATTCAGAAGCATACTTTCTCTCCTTTGAATTGGTAGGTGTCAATATGAAATTCTGGTTCTCCTTCTTGGCGCTTGGCCCAAACATGGGATGTGTACCGAGCACTACTGCATTTTTTATGTAGCTATGCATAAGCTTAACCGGAACCTCTTTAACCGAAGCTATATCTATAACCTTCTGGTTTTCCCTGATGTGCGGTGATATTTCCTTAAGCACATCTTCCATGTGCTGCGGCAACACTGATATAAGGATAACATCCGCGTTTTTCACAGCCTCTACATTGCCTCTGACTGCTTTTACTCCTAATTTTCTAGAGACTTCAATGGATTTTTTATATTTCCTTCCTGATATGGTGACATCATATCCTGAATTTTTAAAGAAGCGAGAGAACCATTCTCCCATCTGTCCCGTTCCACCTATGATAGCAATTTTCATTGATTCACATTTTAAATAAGACAAAATATCTTATAAATGCATATTAAGGACTTACTTCAAAATTCTTCAAGCTTTGTTCAAATGCTCTCATCCCTGAAAGACCTGTTAAGCATTATCATGCTTAGCATCTGCATGATGAAGACATAAGCGATTATGTAATATGCTGAATAAAAAAGATATCCTACAACAACACCAGAAACAAGAAGGCCGAAGCCGTAGAACATATTGAATACGCCAAAGGCAGAGCCTCTCTTCTCTGAAGGAATCATAGAACCGACAACGGAACGCATAACCGTATCCTGTATTCCTGTAACTGCGCCAAACAACAACGCAGCGATGAAAAGAAATGCAAGACTACCTCCAAGAAGGAAGATAGGTATAAATACAGCAAGCAGGATTCCGGAATAAACCAGATTTCTACCAATCCTGTCGTAAAGC
This sequence comes from bacterium, assembly GCA_021829835.1. Classification (GTDB taxonomy): domain Archaea; phylum Micrarchaeota; class Micrarchaeia; order Micrarchaeales; family CABMGC01; genus JAJZIZ01. The sequence continues at coordinate 13,162 of JAKBPE010000006.1, read as the reverse complement.
ATTCCGAAAACAAAACCAAACACGCCCTCGCTTGCCATAGCTACCAGGAATATTATCGGTATCACATAGGATGTGATTCCATTAACTCCGGCTCCATAGAGGACGAATGCCGCCTGGTATAATCCTGCGGCGCTTATGGCTATTGCTATGGAATAAAGCATGAAATTCCTTGATGACATCACTTTAGCTGGGGCATTTACCTTGAGATCAAGTTTTCTGCTTCCATAATATGCATAAGCGGCTATAAGGACAATAAATGCCGTAACAGCAGGCAGGGCCAGAACTGAGAATGCAAACCTGTAAGCTCCGCTTTTATAGAAAAGCACTACTGCCATGATAAGAGGTCCTATTATTGCGCCTGTCTGGTCAAGCCCTTCCTCTATCGCAAAAGCCTTTCCAACTTTTCCTTTTGAGGCAGCATTAGAGAGTATATAATCCCTAGGGGGAACTCTTATTCCACGGCCAATTCTCTCCATGAAGATGAGCAGAGCAGCTTCAAGATAATTGCCTGTAAAAGCGAGAAGCGGAACTGCAAACAAGTTTACAGCGTAGCCGAAAAAGACCAAGCTCCAGTAATGTTTTGTCTTATCGGCAATCCTTCCGCTGAATATTCTTACCGCATAGCCAGCAAATTCGCTGCCGCCCAGAACCACTCCCAGCAGAAGGGCCGAGCCTCCCAACGCTGCAAAATACTGTGGTATAATGCTTCTGGCTCCTTCGTATGTAAAATCGCCGAAGAGGCTGACTATGCCTATTATAATGATTAGTATTGTTCCCTTCCTTATTATTCGATGCTTCTTCTCAGGCATTCCCTACACTATTTTATCATACGGTTTTGTTAGCTATAGGAAACCTGGCAAAATGTGAAAAAGCCCCGCCAAGCCCTGAAGCAACTATTAATGGCAGTATCACGAGAAGCACTATCAGGAATAAGATAACGCCTACTATTATACAGGTAAGTATCATGGTTCCAAAGACCTTCCATGCTCCTGTCTTATGCAGTTTTGCAAGTCCCAATACCTCAATTATAAAAGCCCATATTGATATAATGCATGAGATTATCCATCCTATGACTGGTATAATCATTATCCAGGAGAAGAGGATCACGGTTGATGACGAATATACCGATGCCGTTATGGTATCTTCATAGCTTCCTTTAAAGATGCCTAACAGATTGCCTCCTATAAGCTGAAGGAGCGCTGCCGAAATAATTATCGCTATCGGCTCTATTATCCATATTAAGAGAAGAGACGCTCCTCCAAGAATCAAAAATATTGCAAAAGGCCCTCCAAGACTCAGATGTGCGGAAGTTCCTCCAAATGCGCCAGAGATGCCATTAGAAAGAAGTGAGAAGAATGCTACTCCTATAAGTCCAAGTACTATTCCTATGACAATAGGGATTATTGATATCTTGTAATAATACAAAAACGCATTTTTGATCCCTTTTCTCTTCATGCCTTCAGGATCAAACATTATTCTTATCTGTTCACTTATCTCTTCAATTAACATAAATCTATCCTTACTTCAAAGTATATAAATGCTTAAGTATGCCTCAAATCCTATTATCTGGATAGTCTTGTATTGCGTTGGTTATTATAAAGCTCTCTAGTCTATCTATTCTCACATGGTGGATATATGCCTGACTTTGCAGGTACTGTTTTATTCTCACTCATAATGGGCTTCTCCATATTCCTCTCGCTTCCCATAGTTCTTAGGAAGAAAACAGGGGAAAAAACCACCAGGCTTCTAAATGCAGTAGCAATAGGCATACTTATTTTCCTACTCGCTGATGTATTTTCAGATGTTGCCTCAAGCCTTTATTCTGGCGGAAATCTTGCAGGATACGGAGCAAATCCTCTCCTGAGCATATTCTTTGCAATAGGACTCATAATAGGGTTCTCAATGCTCTATCTATTTGAAAACAGGTCAAAAAATGGCCTCTCTCCGACTCGTATGGCATTGATGATAGCAACAGGCATGGGCCTGCAAAATCTGACAGAGGGCTTGGTCTTTGGCGCCCTCTCCGAAAGCATAGGGCTCTTTTCTGGAGTTGCGTTGGTTGTGCTTATAGGCTTCATACTTCAGAACATAACTGAAGGATTCCCTATAGCCGCTCCGTTTCTAAACCATAAAGACAAGCGTATCGGGATAATGGCCATCCTCCTCTTTGTAGGAGGTTTCCCTACTGTTATAGGCGGAGTAATAGGATTCTATTTCAGCTCAACAGGCTTCAATATTTTTGTAGACGGACTTGCAATAGGTGCGATACTATATGTAATACTTCCAATGATAAAGCATCAGCTTAAGGATATAGACCCAACAAAGCAGAAGCTTGTATATGCTGGGATATTCTTGGGATTCTTGGTCGGCTTTCTTGTAAATCTTATCTAAATTAAAGGATAAAAGGCAATCTTTCCGAAACACCTGAAACTTTCCATCTGCGAATAGCCAAATTCCTAATTCTTAATTTCCCTGATTATCTTGTCTATCTCCCTGAAATTCTTTATTATGAGATCTGCACCGGCAGCTGCAAGTTCTTTCCTTGATGCCTCTGAAGTCTCAAGGGCGACCACCTTCATTCCAAGAATCTTTGCTATGCTTACTGAGACCGGATTTGCTACAACTACAATTCCTTCATCTTCCTGCAAGCCGTTATCCCTGGCTATCTTAATGCTCTTGGCAAGGATCTCGTTGAATATCATTCCGTCTTCTCCGTAGGCCCCAAACTTGAAATAATTGTCTATCTTTACCTTTCCAAGCCTCATTTTGGCTACTCTCTGGGCTTCGCCTGTAGCAATTCCTATGAATATGCTCCTCTTTGTAAGCTCGTCAAGCAATTCTTTGGCTCCATCAGTGACTATGATCTTGTCGCTCCAAGCTACATTATAATAAGAATAGGGGAGATCCTCCATGTATCTATCAAGCCTGGGATTAATCTCCTCATCACTGAATCCATTTTCAAGCAAGACTGATCTGGCTATCTGTTTCGATGTAAGCCCAGGATACTTTTTAAGGTCGACATCTACTATTACCCCATAGATGTTCATTATCGATTCCCTGACATATGCTGAGACATCCTTGGCATTTCTAGCTACAGTATCGTGCGTATCGAAAATTGCAAACCCTTCCGTAATACCACTAATTAAATATTACTAAATTATACTATTTAATATTTAAAAGGGTTCTTATGAAGGACGAAAAGCTCATAAAAGGAGTAGCAATATGGAGAATATCCAGACTTTTCGAGCTAGCCGAGGAAGATACTCGAAAAGACCCTGCAGGATCAGAAACTCTTGCAAAAAGGTATATCTACCTGGCAAAAAAAATAAGCGCTCATTATAAGGTAAAAATCCCAAAAGAGATGAAAACAAGAATATGCAAGTCCTGCAATGCCGTCCTCATACCCGGAGTAAACTGCAGGGTAAGGATAACGAAAGGCCCGCTAATCATTTACATATGTAATTGCGGCTCTGAGAAAAAAGAGTATATAACTAAAAAAGATACGAAGCCATCTGCAAAATAAGAGATAGGAGAATAAGCATGGCCTTCAATCTTCAGGAATCTCTCATCTGACACCTGCCCTGTCAAGCATCCTACCTACAAACTCTTCCGTCTTTCTGTAATCTTTTAGGCTCATTATATCTGTATCGCACTCCATATCGCTATCTGAGATTATGCCCCTGTAAAGCTTTATCATATACACAAGCTCGGACGCATCTTTAGGCACCGCAACCTTGCGTTCAGATACCAGATTGGCTTTTGCAAGAAACTTGACTGCATTGCCCACTCCGGCAACAATTTTATTCCTGCCTGCTATATTTCTTATAAAATCCAGGGCAGGCATCACTTCATAGAGCCTATATCTCTCAATGCCTGTGCCATCTGCTATAAGCACCGCATCAAAATTCCCGGGATCTGCATTGTTTATATTCGCATTTGGCATATATACTGCACCATGGCTTCCCTTGCATTCCCTGTCAACAAAGCCCATTATGCTACATCTAACGTTCCATCTCTCAAACATTCCTTTTGCCTTCGCTACAGTCTCATCCCTAAAATCCGCAGGAGCTATTACAAGTGCAACATTCATTCCAATTCCCAGTCATTTATCCACAAGCAAATTATTTCAAACCTTCCTCTGTTCCTTGGTCTTTTATTTGTTCAGATACTAAAGCATAATCCTTTTTATGATGCATCTTTCTGCTGAATGCCAGATACATCACCGCTGCCAAAATTATAATCAGTGCAAAGACAGACATATCCTCAAAAGTTACCATGTCTATGTAAACAGGATTGCCGTATCCTGCATTTAAAGAATATGGAATAAGAAAACCGTTAATCTGCCCATGTGCCTCTCCATAAGGTATGTCCTTTAGGTCTATTTCACCGTTAGGCCCTGAATTTACGCTTCTTGCGCTGCCGTTGTAAAACAAGATGCTTACTGAGGCATTAACTGGATTTCCGAATATGTCCTTTGTAAATACCTCAAGGTTATACACTGGAAGCTGAACATATGTGTAATTGCTTTCTCCCATTGTAAAATTCTGGTCAACGGGAAGCCAGCTTCCCATGTAATATGCTTTTGTTATGTTGTATTGTTTTCCCGAGAAAAACCATCCTGTGTCATTTACTTTTTTCCCCCCAACTTCAAAATAATCGGCATGTATATAATTTCCGTACGCATCTCTAGCTTTCAAGGAATGCAGATGCTCTTTCCTGTAAATTGCAACTAGACTCTCAGGACCTGTAACTAATGCATTAAAAGAGGCATTCTGGTTTCCGTTGCTCCAAGCGTAGAAGGCATACCTGCTCCTATTCTCCGGGCTCATGTTCTCCGGAGTTACTGATATCATATCCTGCCTTCCTGCAAATACCCACCCACTGCCTGATGCGTTGCCATATTGTGAAGACACATTGACGTAATACTGGCTTCTCCATAATGCATTGACGTTGTGCGGCGAATTCATAATGATATATCCTTTTGTGGTGTTGGCTCCGTCACTCCAAGCAAGGAAGACCTCTCTCGATTCATTTCCAAGATATATTATATTTGAACTTATTCCGTAAGGTACTGTCGAATTTGCATTATACCATCCGTCTCCGTAGGCTACCCCATAATCTGTAGATACATTAAGATAATACTTGATCTGCCATTCCGCAGTTTCTGTGATATTGCTCTCCATTACTATTGCGGTTGTATTTGCAGGCCCGGTATAAGAGCCATAACCCCTTCCCACCCATCCTGTAAAGACGGCAGTCACACCATTGCTTATATTCACTATCCTTGGCGCATATAGCTCTACCCTGGAATAACCGAGATACTCCCCAAAATTAGTGATATTTGCATATTTTGAATTTATGCTGAGAACATATCCCTGGTTCCAGAGAGATGTTCCGTTTAAAGGTCTCGGAAGGTCTGATCCTATCTTAAAATAATTTACCCTATTGCCTATCTCTTCGACTCCATATGGGACAGGTACATTTTCCAGGCTACCACTCCCATATCCTACATACGCATATCCTTGCGGCACAGGAGTAAATCCACCGTTTATATATACTGAAAGATTTTTGATGTTTACTGGATTTATGAAAGTTCCATTAGCTGTTGCATTTGCAACTTCGCCAAAAGCCACAGGGCTATGCACTCCTGATCCAGGGCTTCCAAGGCTGACATTGCCTACCACATTTCCATTAAACAGGAAATCCCAATAGCCTGAACTCTGGTTATAGTAGAAGCCATATCTATTGTAGGTTCCATTCGCACCAGCGGATCCCGGACTTCCTATCCCTCCTAAAAACCCTCCGCCGTTATAATTTTCTGGGAAGTATTCGTAAAACCACTCTTCCTGGCCTGCTTTTATATCTTGGTATTTGCTGCAGCCAAACTGTTCACTGCAGTAACTTGGATAAGAGCCTGTCTGATTTGCAATCAGATATCCCATCTGTATAAAAGCTCCATTTGCAAGATCCTCGCCTACCCAGAAAGCAGGAGATCCTTCCGAATAATTCTGTGGTGATACTGTTTCTATTGATGCTATTGTTCCATTGTTGAATTCGGAGCTTATACCTCCCCTGGCGCCAAACTGAAACCAGTAATTTCCGTATGTAATCCCGAAAACAAATGCGCTTAGGAAAAGTAAAGAGAGAATTATCTTACTGAAATTCATAGAATCCTATCTATTTAAGACTTCATAAAATTTAATTCTTTCTCTATACATGTTGCAAAAAAGGATTACGAATTCAAATAGAATGTAATGAAATACAAAGAAATACAAACAAAAATTACATGGAACAAAAGAAAGAGGTGCCCCAATGCAAGCATATTACAAAAGCACAGCTAGCATTGGGTTAATGGAGACAAAATCCAAAGGTTGAGTCTCGCATCCTATTCAGCCGAAGAGACTTGCAAGTCCTCCTGCAGCTTCTTCTTCGCTTACCTTTTCTTCAGCCTTCTCTTCCTTCTTCTTTTCAGCAGCTTGAGGTGCGCCTCCAGCTGGAGCGGCAGCAACGCTTACTGTCTGGGCGTTCTTTATTACATCCTTTATGTTTACTCCATCCAATGATTTTGCAACCGATTTGGCCATTGCCTCATCAGGGCTCAATCCTGCAGCTTTGACTACTTCCTCAAGGCTCTTCTCATTTATCTCTTTGCCTGCCGCATCCAAAAGAAGGGCAGCGTATATGTACTCCATATTTTTTACACCTTAGCATGATCTTTAATAATTTCTTACTCTTTCTTGACTATTGAGTCTATTCCGGAGGCCTGCATTGACGCAATTCCCAGAAGTTTCTCTATGACTCCTTTCTCGTATACTTTGGCCTCTACTCCAAGGGTCATGGCCTCATTGAAGGCCCTTCCAAGGAATATATTGACGTTGTAAGGAGTCACAAACTTTATCTCCATGGTAAGCGCATTAGCCCTGCTGAACGATACTGCAAGTTCTTCCCTGACTACGTTTTCATTTATCTTAAGCACTTCTTCCCTGAAGAGAAGATCTCCTTGGAGGGCAGCGCTGAGCCTTCCCGATACCTGGAAAGGCATCACATCAAGCATCTTGAGCGCCTTTGCCACAGGCGTAGTTATCTTCACGCCTTTAGCCACCAATACCTTACTCTTTGATATCACTACCTTTCCTTTGTCTATTTTGACGTCAATTCCTGCAGATTTAAGGTCTGTTACAGCCTGTCCTGGAGCTATGCTTGTCTCTCCCGATTCTATGAGTATGTCATCCGGAGATATCTGGTTAGGCTTGGCTCCAAGCTTCATAACTCTTGAACTTATTATATTGTAAAGCGTGTTAGGATCTTCATTTGTCATTATAAGTGCTATATTTCCTTTCACATAAGGCTCAAGCTTCTTCACGCTGCTGTTGCCCTCAAGTATCTTCAGCATAAGGTTCTTCCTGGCAATTACAAACTTTCCCTCAGGCTTCATCTCATTCCTTATCTTCTGGACAAGCCTGTCCGGTATTGCCTCTATAGGCATAATCGCAAATGTTTTATACTGCTTAAGCTCATCCTGTGTCTTCTTTACAAACGCTATCTTTTCAGCTTTAAGCATCATTCACTCACACTCTACGAAAACTTCACCGCTTCTGACATGGTCAGCTTCACATACACTGATTTTACATTGTTCTGCCCTACCTTTGCGCCGACGCCATTGACTACTTCAATTATATTGTTGTATATCTTTGAAGGCTCCATGTCCTCTATCCCTACTATTGAATGCACTGTAGGAAGATATTTGCCTTTGCTTCTTATAGTAACTGTGCTCTCTGTTCCTTTGACAACATCATCAATCTTCATATTAGGCATTACAGGCTTTGGCATCCTGTTCCTAGGTCCTAAAAACTGCCCAAGATATCTTGCTACCTGCGGCATCATATTTGCCTGAGCAAGCAGATCATAATTAAGAAGGCTGTTCTGTCTCTTAGCATCTTTAGATATTGCTTCAAGCTGTGAAGAATCTATCACTTCAACACCAAGCTTTGAAGCAGCTTCTGAAACTGACTTATCATTAGAAAATATCGCTACCTTTCTAATTTTACCTTTTCCGTTCGGAAGCCTTACCTCAAGGTTCAACCTATTGTCTTGTTTGGAAAAATCAATATCCTTGAAATTTATGGCTACTTCTACTGTCTGCTTAAACTTTCTTTTACCTTTGTTCGCATCCAGAAACTTTGTAAATTCTTCTAAGCTAATTGGCATGTGTATCCCTCCTGCATATATGCAGTAGTCTCGGGAAAATAAGCAAATTAATGCCTGTGTTTATATTAGTGAAGGAATATTTATATAAGTATACTGTTGGTTGCATGTCAAAGCTGGTAATGGCGTTTGGTTCTTTCGACATACTGCACAGGGGCCATCTCCTGTATCTAAACGAGTCAAAAAAACTCGGCGACAAACTCTACGTCGTTGTAGCAAGAGACGAGAGCATACGGCTGATGAAGGGAAGGGATCCGGTCTTTGGAGAAAAGGACAGGATTGCAGTTGTAGGTGCGCTGAAGGCAGTAGACAATACAATACTGGGCAACAGGATAAATTCAGAAGCAGACCGACTCCGCATAATAAAGCGATACAAGCCTGACATCATAGCGTTCGGATACGACCAGAAGATAAATACAAAAAAGACAAAAGAGTGGCTGCTCAAAAACGGCATAAAAGCCGAAGTGGTAAGAATAACAAAGCGCGCAGATCCCGGAAAATATAAAAGTTCAATAGCAAGGAAGAAATTAAACCCAAAAAATACCTAAAGCTCTAATACAAATAATTAAAAAAAGGCAAAACAACCTACCAAACACATGTTACAAAAAAAAGAAAAGCCGCCCAACATATCAAGGCGGCATATCATGTGCTTGAATTTTAATAACACTCTTCTATAATCCAAACCATGACTTGACTCCTGGCCTTGTTATGTAGTAGAGCAGCAATCCTTCTACTATTATATAAATTATGCCGATAGATACCAAGAGCGTCGCTATCCCTAACACCATCCCTAGTATGTACAATACCACCGCAACCCACCAGCTCCACCTCATTCCTCCTTTCATGAAGCCATATCCTGTTGCTAAATCTACCAAGCCAACCACAATTACAATCACACCTAAAGCGCTTCCAAGTTTTGCTAGAGATCCGAGTGAACTAAAAGGGGGACCAAGCAGAGCACTTCCGCCTGCCCCAAGTGCTATTACTAGCAATCCTAAAAATATAAACCCCAAACCACCCAGGATCATCAGTATTCCAAGAATACTTATTCCAATTGGTCTATTTCCATTTGCCATTTTACCATCTTAATTCAAATCCACAAACCTAATTCAATAGAAAGCTATAAATTATCCCAATAACGCACAAACTGCCGTCTCTGGTAATATTTATAAGCATAATTGTACATTAAGTATGCAATAGATGTTTATGAATAGCCTCTTTCCTTCCGATGTAGGCATGAGTCACGTCCGTGGGGTCGTGAAAATAATAAAGGAAAACAAGGGCAACATCTCGATATCAAAGCTTGCTGAAGAATCAGAAGAAGATGTCGACGATCTGCTGCCTCTGATAGACGCATGCAGGCTTCTCGGTCTTGTAAAGGTAACAAGATCCAGGCTTAAGCTAACAGAAAAAGGAGAGACAATTATAAAAGGCAGTACAAGGGCAATAATACGCCAAACTCTTCCAGGAATAGAGCCCTTCAAGAGCGTAATAAAAGCCCTGCAAGGAGGAAGCAGATCCACTTCAGAACTGCTAGAGTATCTTAAGGAAAAAGAATTGCTGACAGAAAAGACCGAGACTGAGAATGAAAAGCTCGTGACAATGCTTCTCACCTGGGGGGTGAGGTCAAAGCTACTAAGCTATGATGAAGAAAATGAGAGATGGATGCTGGTAGGCTGATACAAAGAAGGCAATCCTTTTTTCCGAATTCTACAACCGTTACAAACCAAATAAAAAATGCTTTATTTCGCAAGCGTAGCGTATATGAAATCCATTATATCCAGGAATTCACCGCTTCTCTTGTTTCTTGGCCTTTTCAGATCTATATGCCTTATAGCACTCACGTGCGAAGGCTTCTTAGAAAGTATGACTATCTTGTCTGAGAGCCAAACTGCCTCTTCCACATTGTGGGTAACCATTATTACAGAATTCACTGGCAGATTCTTATTTTTAAGATGCTCTATTATATCTGATCTTAAGGTATCTGCGGTAAGCTGGTCAAGAGAACTGAAAGGCTCGTCCATAAGCAGTATTTTAGGATCTGAGACAAGCGCCCTAGCTATTCCAACCCTCTGTTTCATTCCTCCGCTAAGAACATTAGGATATGACTTTTCAAATCCTCCAAGCCCAAGCTTATCCAGCATTATCTCTGATTTGGTCTCCTTCTCAGAATCGCTTAGATTCATTCTTGAACAGCCTATCTTTACATTCTCAAGATTTGTCAACCATGGAAGAAGTGCAAAATCCTGAAAAACGAATCCTATTCCTATCGATGGCCCTCTCACCTCTTTCCCAAGATACATGACCTTTCCTTTATCAGGTTTCATGAGCCCTGCTATTATTCTAAGAAGGGTGCTCTTCCCACAGCCGCTCGGCCCTATTATGGATATGAATTCATCCTTTTCGCAATCAAATGAGAGATCATCTATTACTGGGGAGTCTTCATCTACCGAATATGAAATATCCTTTATCTGTATCATCTTCTGGCGCATTTATTCATCCTCCGTATATCTTTGCAAGCCTTCTGTAGAGCCTCTTCCATAATAATGTATTTATAATTATAATCATGGCAGTCATATTTATCAATGTAAGTAACATTAGCGGGAGATTATTTGCAGCCAAAGAAAGGACAAGAAGTTTTCCTACTCCTATACTAACCTGCGATACTACCTTTGTCCCTATGTTGAAGTATTCTGCAACTATTGCAGCATTCCATTCCGCAGCGATGCCTGTTATGGCTCCTGTAATCAGCCCTGGTATGATAGCCTTCACATATATCTTTTTCCAAGCTTCTCCGCCACGCACGCCATAAATATCCTTGACCTCAAGAATATTCGGCGGCAGCGTCTTGGCTATGCTCAACGTACTGAATATTATATACCATATTCCCGAGAGGAAGAATACTATAAATGCCACCAATTCCCCATAGTAAGGCATGCCTTTAAGCCCGGTAACTATAGCAGGCAGAAGAACTGTTGCAGGTATTGAAGATAGTATCTGGAAGAAGAGCACATATCTGGAGCTGTGCCTTGTCACAAATATTATATAGACACTTATCGGTATTCCAACTGCCAGCATCAATGCAAAGGCAAGCCATATTCTTGTAAATGAGTAGACAAAAGCCTTTATTACCTCAAACTCGTAGCCTACCATCTTAGGGCTAGTAAGGAAGAATGCGGCTACGCCTACTATTATAATCAGCATCATAGCATATTTTATCAGGTATCCGAACCTGTCAAGGGTTGTTGTTTTATCAACATTTCCATACATATATTTCTTAGATCCGGCTGACTTACTTCTGCCTGCAACGTTATCCTTAGGCCCTATTCTCTTAATTATCCTAGAGCTTATAGACTTCATTACCTTCGCGTATGTTACGGCTTTAGGAAACGCTCTGGTTTTCTGCTTCGCAGAATGCTTGTTATACCTGCTGGCGTAGTCTTCAAAAGGCTTAAAGAAAAGAAATCTCGTCGCTATCACAAACATGACAAATATGATCAATGCCATTCCATAAGAAACAACGCTTCCTGTTATCGCAGGAGAAGCTATGGCTGCTCCTATTCCTGTCTTAACCGCATAATTAGCGTTTCCAGTAGAAAATATCTCACTTGTCACAAGATAGAATAGCCCTATCGACCATGACAGAGTGGATTGTTCAGCAACTTTAGGCAGCACAGCAGGCAGATATACCTTTCTAAATTCTTCCAACTTAGAGAGCCCATAAAGCTTAGAGAGCTCCCCATATTCTTTAGGAAGTAATTTCATGGCTTCATACACTCCAAGGATTATATTCCAAACCATGCTTGTTATTATCAGAAATACTACGGCAATGTTTATACCAAGGCTTCCAGGCAATGTTCCAACTATTAAGAATATCACTACGGGGAAGAACGCCAGTATCGGCACTGTCTGCAAAACGTCTATAACTGGTATTATAATTCTTTCAGCAAATCTATGCGTGGCCGCGTAAATTCCCAGTATAATGCTTATTACTATTGAGACTCCAAGAGCTGCGAACATTCTTATCCAGGAAAAGCCAGTGTCTATTATAAGCGATATTGCAAGATTTAATAAGCCTGCTATTTGATACTGCATCCTAAATACCTAGACAAAGACTATACTCTAATTCCTGCAAACCAAGAGTGTTTTAACAACTCTACCAATATCTATTTCGGCTATAAGAAATATTTTAAATCTATGCCTATCAAACAAGCCTTAAGGTATCCCATATTCCTTTTTATTTATTGCTTAGTCTATAGTTTTGTTAACCATGGGACTAATTTCTGGATGCTCTATGTATTGTACAGGGATCTCGCTTCATTCAAAAAATGATCAGATCAAAAATCATAAGAAATTCTCTCAAATATTATTGAGAAAAAACAAAATGATAAATGATTCGCCCCGCAAACTCATCATTTCAATGGTGGGTTAGGGGCGTGAAAAGGTATATAAGAATGGAAAACAAAACAGGAAACATGGAAACAACGCGTGCCTACAAGTTCAGGATATATCCTGACACAAAGAGGCAGATAGCAATAGACGACGCTATTTCCATATCTCAAAGGCTTTACAACAAACTCCTTGAGAAGACGATAGAAGCACACAAATCAAATCCCAATTCAAAAATATCGCAGAGAACAATAAACCAATTCCTCAATGAAATAATAAAGGAGGATAAAGAATATCTGCAACTCTACGCACATGTCAGAGTAGACATACGCAATAGGCTTTTGAAGACCTACCAAAACTTCTTCAGGAGATGCCAGCAAAAGAAGTCAGGTGCAAACATAAAGGCAGGATTTCCACGCTTCAAATCAAAGGACAAATTCAATTCTATAACGCACATAGAAAACAACGGTTCGTTCAGGATAGAAAAGGGAAGGCTGAGAATATCAAAAATAGGAACTATGAAGATAGAACAGCACAGAAATATAACAGGGAACGTAAAGGCGATGAC